>CACZZU010000224.1 GCA_902785765.1 uncultured Ruminococcus sp. | reverse complement strand
TACCGCATGGTCGAATAATCGGCGTGCAGGAACATTTCCTGCTGTTCTTTGTTAATGATCTGCATGGATTCCAAAACGGTCTTATCCGGATCGATAATGGTTCTCAAAGGCAGGCAGTGCATACGCACACCGCCGCATCTTTTGTTCAGCAGTGTCGAACGGCGGCTGACAAAATCTCTGATCGTAATGTCTGTTTCGTTATTGTTGAATTTTGACAGTACGGTGCGGATCGCATGAAGCAGTACCACACTGGTGGGGATATCATGTTCTTCGGCAAAAGCGATGATCTTGTCGGTCGATTCCACGTCCAGATCATACGTAACGGTAGCGCCGTCACCGTTCTGAGTGGGCAGGCGACACCAGCGGATGGTCGGGTCGTTCATTTCCTGACGAAGCGTTTGCAGTCTGCCCATACCTGTAAAGTCTGTATACATCGGTTCGGGACAAGCAAGTTTAGCGTGCCAGTATGCTTCGTCACGCTTAGCCTTTTTCGAGCCGGGATATTCAAGATCTTTCTTGACGGATTCGATATAGGATGTCGTGGGAGCAGGATATGGCAGGTCATACATCAGGTGACAATACAGATCCATCACGTCTTTGGTAAAGGTAACCACCGAGCCGGAGTCCGCACAACAATGATGGACGTTAGCGTAGAAGCCGTTGTAGCCATCCGGCATCGACACGATGACGATGCGGGACAGCGGTCCGCCGAACGTATCGAACGGCAGAGAAGTCCAACGCTCCAGAATAGACTGTGCCTTGGTTTCGGTCAGAGCAGAAAAATCATAGTACTCGAAATACTGGTTCTTATAGGGGACGACATACTGCCACAATTCGCCGGATTCCGGGTCACGCCAGATACGCAGCCGCATGGATTCACAGCGTTCGATGGCACGGTTGAGGGCTTCCCGCAGGACAGAGATATTCAGGTCTATCTTGAGGAAGGTACCTGTACCGATATTGACGATCTCGTGTGTCGGGCTGAGCTGCAGGGTGTACATGTGTACCATTTGTGCAGGGGTGAGCGGGTAGCAGTCACGCTTGATCCCGCCGATGATTTTTTCCATAAGTTCTGCCTCCTATCTGTACCAACAAGGCTGTCAGACAGCCTCTTTTAGTTAATGTTACCATAGAATTGGAAGGCTGTCAATGTGATTGGAGGAATCTTCTACAAAAATCGCCGGAAAAATCTTTCCCCACGACTTTTGTATGGATCGGGGAATACTTCCGTCTGCCGTGTGATGAGGTCACACAGCACGCAAACAAACACACGGAACGGCTCCAGCCGTTCCGTGTGTCGGAAGATGAATCGCTTTTGGAGAGAGCGAGGTGCAGTGTTTTTGTGTGAAAAACGAAAAGTGAATCGTGAACAACGAACAACAGGAGAAACGCCCCGCAACACTTCCTCATCTGCTATTCATTCGTGAACTACCGAACCGTCCCTACTGTTGTTATAACAAAAAAGCTACGCTTTTGGCAGCCTTAACCCACCGTCTAAAGCCGACGGGATTGCGGCTGCCATTTTTTCAATGAGCCTCGATACTTTCGTATCGGGATATTTCCCTGCCCGGGGGGATTCGAACCCTCGATCTTCAGAGTCGGAGTCTGATGCATTATCCAGCTGTGCTACGGGCAGTTATCGACAACAACACTATTCTATCACACCTTCTCCAAAAAAACAAGCCTTTTTTTGTCGGCGGGAGAAAAATTCGCTGTGCGGCGGATCAGCTATCGTCTGCTGTGCAGAAAAAACCGCCCTACGGCTTTCTTGCGAAAACGATAGGGCGGGAAAAAGCGGTATGTTCGTGAAAAGTGGCGGAGCACTCAACACACTATGGCGTCACGGATGCGTCACGACCGACGGATGTTTCTGTGCGGCATGACCACAAGAGGTGACGGGAAGGAAGAGGCTGTTATCAGCCGATGAACTGCTGTGTCCAGTAGTGACCGTCCGCTACATAGCCCATGCCGATCTGTGTGAACGAGGCGTTCAGGATATTGGCACGGTGCCCTTCGGAGTTCATCCACGCATGAACGACTGCCTGCGGAGTGGTCTGCCCCATGGCGATATTTTCACCCGCCGCACGGTAGGTGATGCCGAACTGTTTCATCATCTCGAAAGGAGAACCGTAGGTCGGTGATTGGTGGCTGAAGTAGCCCTTGTCGTGCATATCCTGCGACTTCGCTTTGGCACAGCGGCTCAAGGCGGCATTTTCGGTCAGCGGAGACAGTCCGTTTTGGATGCGTATTTCGTTGATGAGATCAATGACCTGCTGCTCATAGCTTGAAGAAGTCGAGGGTGTCACGTCCGGTTCGGACGGTTGTGTCGGTTGGGAGGGTGTCACGTCCGGTCGAGACACTTGAGCAGAGGGAGTCTGGCTCAAGCGGATGAGATGGTTCAGCCATTCGGCGGCAGAACAATCTTTATCGCCGCACAAGGCGTTGAGTTGTTCCTGCAAAGCGGCGGTGTCACCGTTGAGTGCGATACAGGCGTTATCGCCGCACAAGGCGTTGAGTTGTTCCTGCAAGGCGGCGGTGTTACCGTTGAGTGCGATACAGGCGTTATCGCCGCACAGTTGATTCAGCCGTTCTTGCAGGGTGTTGAGGGTGTTGGCATCCGATGTACAGGGAAGAGGAACAGAAACACCATTCACCGAAGGGCTTACTGCCCCAACACCAATGGCCGTACCGACCATACATAATAAACCGAGAGCGACAGCCGTTGTCGCATGGAAGAAACGCTTCATACATGAAGACCTCCTTGTAAAAGTGTGTGAGTAAGCGGTTCACCGCTTACAAGTTTATTATACAAGGATCGGCGGGTGAGTTCAACACACAAATACTGGAACGTCTGCCGCCGGAAGGAAGTCCTTCCACTTTGAGGTAAGCTGTCCGGTGCGTGGTTTCACCTGTCGGCGGCGTCCCGCCGCTGTGTACTTGGGCTTTTTGCAGTCAATGACAGCCAAAACAGCGGTGTTCCTCGGACGGCTTTCTTGACATATTCGTGTCGGTTCGTAAGAACCTGCCTGTACACGCCCTGATGAATGTTTTCCTACGGGCGGCGGCGTCCCGCCGCTGTGTACTTGGGCTTTTTGCAGTCAATGACAGCCAAAACAGCAGTGTTACTCGGGTGGCTTTCTTGACATATTCGTGTCGGTTC
>CACZZU010000223.1 GCA_902785765.1 uncultured Ruminococcus sp. | reverse complement strand
AACCGTCCCTACTGTTGTTATAACAAAAAAGCTACGCTTTTGGCAGCCTTAACCCACCGTCTAAAGCCGACGGGATTGCGGCTGCCATTTTTTCAAAGGTTTTGATCCAATTCAGGATAACCTCATAGCCGGCTTCTTTGGAAGCAGCAGAAAGTCCAAGACGGACAATATCTTCGTTTGCGGGAGAGATATGTATGCCGTTCATTTCTCCATCCAACAGGTCAAGCATATATTCAACAGCCTCGCCGAGATGTTCTCCGGAATAAGAGCCACAATTTTCTTTGCATACTCTCTTTCACTCATCATTATCCCCCAATGATCTATCAAATGAGCAGCATCGCATCGCCAAAGCTAAAGAAACGGTAGCGTTCCTGTACGGCAACCTGATAGGCGTGTTTGATCTTGTCGAAGTCAGAGAACGCCGACACCAGCATGATGAGGGTACTCTCGGGCAGGTGGAAGTTCGTGATCAGTCCGTCCAACACCTGAAACCGGAACCCCGGATAGATGAAAATATCCGTCCAGCCCTCGCTGGCTTGGATACCTCCCTCTTTGGCGGCAACGGTCTCCAGCGTACGACAACTTGTTGTTCCAACTGCGATGACACGTCCGCCACGCTGTTTTGTTTCACGGATGAGTCGGGCGGCAGCTTCTGGCAGTTCATAATGCTCGGAGTGCATCTTGTGTTGGGTCACATCATCAACCTTCACGGGACGAAACGTACCCAGACCGACATGAAGCGTGACAAAACCGATGTTCACGCCTTTGTCACGCACCTTTTGCAGCAGTTCTTCGGTGAAATGCAGTCCGGCGGTCGGGGCGGCGGCTGAACCCAGTTCACGGCTGTACACTGTCTGATACCGTTCCTTATCCTGCAATTTCTCGTGAATATAGGGCGGCAGGGGCATCTGCCCCAATTGATCCAAAGCCGCATAGAAGCTGCCTTCGCAGGTGAAATCTACCATACGGTTGCCATCTTCGGCAACATCTGTCACGACGGCGTGCATCAGACCGTCTCCGAAGGTAAAGCGGGTGCCAACCTTCGCCTTTTTACCGGGCTTGGTGAGACATTCCCACCGTTTTCCTTCGGTATTTTTCAGCAGCAGGAACTCTACCACGGCTCCCGTATCGTCTTTGGTGCCAAAAATCCTTGCCGGCAGTACCCTCGAGTCATTCAGAATCAGGCAGTCGCCCTCCCGCAGATAGTCCAATATATCATAGAAATGTCGGTGGGTCAGTTCACCTGTTTTCCTGTCCATTACCAATAGGCGGGAATGGTCTCTTGGTTCGATGGGGGTCTGGGCAATCAGTTCTTCCGGCAGATCATAGTAAAAGTCGCTTGTTTTCATTCGTTTGTTCCTCTCCCTATCGTTATCCTTTGCCCTATCCATTATACACTGCTCCGCCAAAAAAGCAAGTAATCTGTCAAAAAAGGCTCGACTGTGCGGTCACAGCTTCAATCCTGCCGACCGAAGCAGCTCGGCAGATTGCTGTTTTCTGGTGTCGAGTTCTTCCATACAGCGGGCATACAAGGCGGGGTCAGCATACACCTTGTCCCTTGCCTGTGCCGTTTCCACGATGTAGTATTGATACATCCGTTCCTTGTTTTCTATGTACTCCGGATGGTTTGGGTCATCGCCATAGGACTGGTGCAGGAGAATGTCACACATTCGCTGATAACTGTCCATAAAATCCTCGTGGTTGTCTGTTCGGCGAATCAAAATAAAATCGGTCGGCATCTTTGAGAGCAATCGGACGCCATCTCTTACAGTATTGGATGTAATCCTGCAAGGTCTGTATGCCGTCCAGAAACGGCAGTGCATATTCCCGCACCATATCAAACGACAGTATCAGCTTGTCCTGCATATTACCCTCGTCATAATGCAGTCCCCAAGACAAAGAATCCTCCTGACTCAACTCAAGTTTTTCTTCCGGTACCAAACACGCCAGTACCTGACTGTAATTATCGAAAGTGTGTCGGTCAATGGATCCATAGTGGAAAGAATACACGCTCCATGCTCCAACAGTCACATTGAAGCACTTCTTCCCCCGTATCATCGGATAACGGTTGACTAACTTGATGATGTGAAGGATTTCACCGTTCACGATACGTCCGAAAGCGGGCATCCCTTTCAGCTTCTGAAAACCGAAGGGCTTGAGCTGTTGGGCGTAGTATTGGTTGAACATGGTCTGCAACGATGCCATTGTGCAGCCTCCTCTCGTACAGTGCCTTTAGGATAGCATCTTCCTCTATCCTTGTCAAGAAGTATCGAGTAGGGCGGAATTTCTCCGCCCTCTCACACCACCGTACATGCCGTTCGGATGTTTTCGTCACGAATCACTATTCCCACCACACCTGTGAGACCTCACGGGATAAACCAATACTCTTTCCTCGTCTACCTGCCTGATTTACACATTAAGATTACGGTTACCT
>CACZZU010000222.1 GCA_902785765.1 uncultured Ruminococcus sp. | reverse complement strand
CCCATGTAACTGCCCGACCAAACTTGATTTCCGTGAACAACACCCGCACCACCTTGACAAATAGGGTGGGTATGCTATAATGGTTCGTAAGCTAACAGTCCGTTTGCTAACAAACAGGCAGACCGCCTTGGTATCGTCTCGCTCTTGCCCTTCGGTCGTGTTGACCGGAAGAAACAGACAGACGTCCAGAAAGCGTGCGGCATCCCCCTGCCGCCACACAGAAGACGGTCACGCCAAAACCATACAGAAGGGAGGAAACGTGTATTGGAAGACAAACAATATATCGGGCTGGAGATCAGTCGGGTACATAATCTTCTGCGGCGAAACTTCACGCAAAGCGGTGTCGATTGTGAGCCGGAGGGCATGACCGGCAAATACGGTTGGATCATCGGCTATCTGGTCGAGCATCTTGACGAGGACATTTATCAGAAGGACATCGAGAGTGTGTTTTCTCTGCGGCGGTCAACCGTGTCGAATATGCTCAAGCTGATGGAGCGGAAAGGCTATGTTGACCGCCTGCCGGTAGACAACGATGCCCGCCTGAAAAAGCTGGTGCCGACCCAAAAGGCGTTGGACATTCACCGCCGCATGGTGGAAGAACTGCAAAAGCGGGAACAACTCCTGCGGCAGAACATCACCGCCGAAGAGCTGGACACTTTCTTTGCGGTACTGCAAAAACTCCGCCGGAACATGGGTGAAGAACCGTAGGTATGCGGAAGCCTGTGCCGACATAGGGTGATAAAGCAGAAAGAAAGGGTGCAAAACACCCGCTTGACGGTACGGCAGACTCCCTGCGAAAGCGGGCAGACCGCACCGTAAAGCGATCAACAACAACGAGGTGAAAAACATGGTCAAAACATTGGCAAAAAGTATCCGGGAGTACAAGGTGGCCTCGATCATTACGCCGATCTTCATTGTGGGCGAGGTCATTCTGGAAGTACTGATACCGTATCTCATGGCCGACCTCATCGACAACGGTATCGACAAGGGCGACATGGACTATATCTGGAAGCTGGGACTCGTTCTGGCGTTAGTCGCCTTGGCGTCCCTTGTTTTCAGTGCATTAGCGGGCAAATATGCCGCCGTAGCTTCGGCGGGCTTTGCCAAAAACCTGCGGCACGATATGTTTTATCGTATCCAGCAGTATTCCTTTGCGAATATCGACAAATTCTCGGCGGCGGGTCTGGTCACCCGTATGACCACGGACGTGACGAACGTTCAGAACGCCTACCAGATGATTCTGCGGATGGCGTTTCGTGCCCCGTTCATGATGATCTTTGCGATGGTGATGTCGTTCCGTGTGAATGCGTCTCTGTCGTGGATCTTCGTGATCTTCATTCCGATCATCGCATTGGCATTGGGCATCATCATCCGGTTCGCCCATCCGGTTTTTTCCCGTGTCTTCAAAAAGTACGACCGCCTGAACAGCATCGTGCAGGAGAACCTGCACGGAATCCGTGTGGTGAAGTCCTTTGTACGGGAAGAACACGAGACCGAGAAATTCAAGACCGTGTCGGAGGAGATCTACCAAGACTTCTCCAAGGCGGAAAAGATCGTCAGCTTCAATATGCCGGTCATGCAGTTGTGCGTGTACGCCTGTATCCTGCTGATCTCGTGGTTTGCGGCACGATTGATCGTGTTCGGAGATATGACCACCGGCGAATTGGCGAGCATGATGACCTACATCATGCAGATACTCATAAAGTGCTGGAAGAAGTGCCCGACCTGCAGGAACCTGCACAGCCGATCACGGAAGTGAAGGACGGCAGTATCGTCTTTGAGAACGTCAATTTCAGCTACGCCAAAGACAAAGACAAGCTGTGTCTGAAAAACACCAGCCTGTCTATTGCTTCCGGCGAGACGATCGGCATTATCGGCGGTACCGGTTCGTCCAAATCCACGCTGGTACAGTTGATTCCCCGTTTGTATGACGTGACCGAAGGCCGTGTACTGGTCGGCGGACAGGACGTGCGGAACTATGACATGACTGTCCTGCGGGATAACGTGGCGATGGTGCTGCAAAAGAACGTGCTGTTCTCCGGCACTATCAAAGAGAACCTGCGGTGGGGCAACGAAAACGCTACCGATGACGAACTGGTCAAAGCGTGCCGTCTGGCGTGTGCGGACGAGTTCATCCAGAAGTTCCCCGACAAGTACGACACCTATATCGAACAGGGCGGTACAAATGTGTCGGGCGGTCAGCGTCAGCGTCTGTGTATTGCCCGTGCCCTGCTGAAGAAACCAAAAATTCTCATCCTCGATGACTCCACCAGTGCGGTCGACACCAAGACCGATGCCCTCATCCGGCAGGCGTTTTGGGAGGAGATTCCCGACACGACCAAGATCATTATTGCCCAGCGTATTTCTTCCGTGCAGGAAGCGGACAAGATCATCGTCATGGACGGCGGCACCGTGAACGCCATCGGTACGCACGAAGAATTGCTCCGCACCAACAAAATCTATCAGGAAGTGTACTATTCCCAACAGAAAGGAGAGTGAACCGCATGGCAGAAAAACAAACATCAAGACCGATTCCCAACGGACGGCGGGGAACTGTCCCCCAAGGCATACCCGTTGGCATGAAGACCAACCCCCTCAAGACCATCAAGCGTCTGCTCCGCTATATGTCTGCCTATAAATTACGGCTGGTGCTGGTACTGGTCTGTATCATGTTGAGTGCCGGTGCCGGCGTGGTCAGTTCCTTGTTCATCCAAATTCTCATCGACAACTACATCACGCCGCTGCTGACCGCCAGCGAAAAAGATTTCAGCGGTCTGCTGATGCTCATTATCATGATGGGTATCATCCTGTCACTGGGTGCGGTGGCAACCCTGCTGTATAATCGCCTGATGGTGACCATCTCGCAAGGCGTACAGAAGAAGATTCGTGACGAAATGTTCTCACACATGCAGACGCTCCCCGTCCGTTACTTCGATACTCACGCTCACGGCGACCTGATGAGCCGCTACACCAACGACACCGATACCCTCCGGCAAATGCTCTCGATGAGCGTTCCGACCATGTTCTCGTCTTTGATGACGATTATTGCGGTATTGGCGGCGATGATCGCCCTGAATATCTACCTGACGCTGTTCGTCCTGCTGTTTGTGGGCATGATGATGTTCGTAACAAAAGCGATCGCCGGACGCAGTGCGAAGTACTTTATCGCCCAACAGAAGGAACTGGGGGACGTCAACGCCTACATCGAAGAGATGATTCATGGGCAGAAGGTCATCAAAGTTTTCTGTCACGAAGACAAGGCAAAACAAGCCTTTGACGAAAAGAACGAGGCTCTGTGCCGTACCGCCACAAGTGCGAACACCTACGTCAATATTCTCATGCCGATCATGAACAATCTGGGCAACATCCAGTATGTGCTGATTGCCATTGTCGGCGGTCTGCTGGCCATCAACGGCATCAGTGCCGTATCTATCGGCGTGATCGCCTCTTTCCTCCAGTTATCCAAGAACTTTACCCGCCCCATCAGCGAGATCTCCAACCAGTTCAACGCCATTATCATGGCACTGGCGGGTGCTGAACGAATCTTCAACCTCATGGACCAACTGACCGAAGCCAACGAACGTACCGAGATGTGGGCGTGGAAGCATCCCCACGGAGACGGCACCGTGACTTACACCAAGCTCAACGGACGTGTCGTACTGGATGATGTGGATTTCGGCTATGTGCCGGAGAAGACCGTTCTGCATAACGTCACACTGACCGCCGAAGCCGGTCAGAAGGTTGCCTTTGTCGGTTCAACGGGAGCCGGCAAAACGACCATCACCAATCTTATCAACCGGTTCTACGATATTGCCGACGGCAAGATACGATATGACGACATCAACATCAACAAAATCAAGAAAGCCGACCTGCGGCGTTCCCTCGGCATCGTTTTGCAGGACGTTCACCTCTTCACGGGCACCGTCATGGAGAATATTCGCTACGGAAAACTGGATGCTACCGATGAAGAATGTATCGTGGCTGCCAAATTAGCAAACGCCCACGACTTCATCAGCCGTCTGCCGGAGGGCTACCAGACCGTCATTACCGGTGACGGCGGACAGCTTTCACAGGGACAGTGCCAGTTGATTTCCATTGCCCGGGCGGCGGTAGCCGATCCGCCGGTTATGATTTTGGACGAAGCGACTTCCAGCATTGACACCCGCACCGAAGCCCTCGTACAAAAGGGCATGGATGGTCTGATGTACGGCCGCACGGTTTTTGTCATTGCCCACCGTCTGTCCACGGTACGCAATTCCGACAGCATCATGGTACTGGAAGGCGGCCGCATTATCGAACGAGGCAGTCACGATGCCCTTATCGCCCAACACGGCAAGTACTACAGTCTCTACACCGGTGCCTTTGAAATGTCTTGAGTGCGTGGCCGCACTGGACAACTCCGGCGGAGTGCCTCCGCTGTCAACTCCGGCGGAGTGCCTCCGCTGTCAACTCCGCTATCGCTCCCGACCGCTTGC
>CACZZU010000221.1 GCA_902785765.1 uncultured Ruminococcus sp. | reverse complement strand
ACAGGAGCGGCTGCTGACAGACTATGTTGACCACACCTGCGAAGTATTGCTGGATTGTTACCCTGCCGAGCGGATCAAGAAGGTACAAGACGAAGACCAACCGCACCATGAGTCGGCATGGGGAGAATACTTCGCCGATTTTCTTCATCTCTTTCTAGAAAGCAGTGTACAATCGGACAAAAAGGTGTAAAGTGCAGGCGGCGGGCGGCGTCCCGCCGCTGTGTACGGGGGCTTTTTGCAGTGAATGACAGCCAAAACGCTTGTGTTTCTCGGACACTTTTTTAACGTATCAGGGCGGGCGGTCGGCATCCTGCCGCTCTGTACGGGGGCTTTTTGCAGTGAATGACAGGCGAAAAAGCGGTGTTTCTCGGACACTTTTTTAACGTATCAGGGCGGTCGGCGTCCTGCCGCTGTGTACGGGGGCTTTTTGCAGTGAATGACAGGCGAAAAAGCGGCGTTTCTCGGACACTTTCTTGACATATCTATACGAATGGTTCAGGGGGAATTTTTCCATGAAGGAGAGTTCCCCCTGACTTTGTATTCAGGCGGAAGGCAGCATGGACGTCCGAGGAGAAGGGTTCCTGTGGCAATGCACCTTCCTTTGCACGACGGTGCATTGAATATTGCGTGTGCGTATGGTATAATACAAGCAAGTTGGTGTCTGTTTCGACAGTGCCGTTTGACGGTTGCCGATCAGTACACGTTCCACGACTGACAACACAACAATAACAACAAATGGAGGGGTTCCCTATGGAAGCAGAACTGACGACCCTATGTTATATCGAGAAAGACGGACAATATCTGATGCTGCACCGCACCAAAAAGAAGGATGACCCTTCACAGGATCTATGGATGGGCGTAGGCGGACATCTGGAACAAGGTGAAAGCCCGGATGACTGTATAGTGCGGGAGGTGAAGGAAGAAACCGGTCTGACATTGACTGATTACCGCCTGTGCGGTGTCGTCAGCTTTTCCGAAGGGGATTGGTACGAGTATATGTTCCTCTATCATGCGGGCGGCTTCACCGGTGAGTTGAGCGAATGTAACGAGGGAGACTTGTTATGGATCGATAAGAACAAAGCCATCCACGAGCTGACTTCTTGGGAAGGCGATAAAATCTTCCTGGAACTGATGGAAGCCGGAGAACCGTGTTTTTCTCTGAAGCTGCACTATGAAAACCGCCGGCTGCAATCGGCTGTCCTGAACGGAAAGCCATTTGTCAGCAAGCGGTAGACAGACGTTTGTGAGCGGGAGAAAAAACGTGACGCAAAGGAGAGAAAATCAGGTGAACCGTCACCCTGTCCCTGAGTAGGGACGGTTCAGCCCGAATTTACGCCTGTGGAGTTAGTAGGTTACGAGGACGATGAAGCAGGAAGCCCATTGGCTTTAGACAATGGGTAGTTCACTCGTGAAAAGAGGGGAGCGAGTATATGGACGATATGTTACAAAGACTGAACGCTTCACAGCAGGAAGCCGTGACATCAACGGAGGGATATGTTCGTGTGATTGCCGGAGCGGGTTCAGGTAAAACAAGAGCCTTGACCTATCGGTTTGCTTATCTGGTGAATGTCATGGGTATCCTGCCGGGGAATATCCTGTGTGTGACATTTACCAACAAAGCCGCTCATGAAATGCGGCAGCGTGTCCACAATCTGACAGGGGACAACGACACCGGTTATATCAATACCTTCCATGGTTTTTGCGTGAATATCCTGCAGGAAGACAGCTTTGCGGTGGGGTATCCGAAGAGTTTCCTGGTATTGGATAATTCCGACATCGACGATATGCTCGGCATGATCTACGAAGAATGTGGTCTGACATTGCGGGATATGACCTATCGGGATGCTCGTGAGATGATCGAGGAGCAGAAACTGTACCGCAAGCCGACCTACTACCTCGATTTAATCGACCGAACGGCTGACGACCTGCACCGGCAATGTTCAGAGGCGGTCACCGTCGCAGACAAGATTTTCTATGGATACCTGTATCAGCAGAAGAAGTGTTTCGGTCTGGACTACAACGACCTCATCAAATTCGTTCTGTATATCTTCTCCCAGCACAAGGACATCCAACGCAAGTGGCAGCAGCGGTTGGAGTACATCATGGTCGATGAGTTTCAGGACATTGATTTCCTGCAGTATGAGTTGCTGATAAACCTGTGCGGTTACCATCAGAACCTTTTTGTGGTGGGGGATCCCGATCAATTGATCTACACATGGCGGGGAGCGGACCTCAAGTACATTCTGGATTTTGACAAGGCATTTCCGGATGTAACGACCATCATGATGATGGAAAACTACCGTTCCACGCCACAAATTGTACGGGTTGCCAATTCGCTGATCCGCAAAAATCGGCACCGTATTCCTAAAGACCTCTTGCCAACGCTGCCGGCAGGAGAAAGTGTGGTGTGCCATTTTGCGGATACGACCGAAAACGAAGCCAAGTGGATCGCCGATCAGATCATGGCACTGCACGACAGTGGTGTGCCCTATAAGGACATAACCCTGCTGTACCGTTCGCACTTTGTGACACGGGAACCGGAAACAGCACTCCAAAAGGTCAAGATACCCTATGCCTTATACAGCGGCGTTCCGTTCTATGATCGGGCGGAGATCAAGAACACCCTTGCTTATCTGCGGATGATCGCCTATCGGGACGATTTATCGTTTCGGCGTATTGTCAACGTCCCGAAACGCAATATTGGCAGGCGGCGTATCCGTTATCTGGAAGAGGTTGCCATCCAACACACCTGTTCACTGTATCAAGCCTTGTGCATGAGCGTGGAGGATGAACCTTTCAAGGGTACCAAGGCACGTGCCTTCATCCAGATGGTGGAGGAATTGTCGTCACACTGCAGCGAAAAGCTCATTTCGGAACTGTTATCGGAGGTATTGGACAAAAGCGGTTATGAGACCGCTCTGCGTACAGAAGGCAGTCAGGAACGGCTGGATAATCTGGCCGAGCTGAAGCAGTCTGTCTATGACTATGAGACGACCTGTGGCGAGGAAAGTATGCTGACCCACTATCTGGCACATATCGCTTTGTTCACGGGTAATGGTCAGCCGGATAAGGAAGACCGTGTGAAGCTGATGACGGTACACGCTGCCAAGGGACTGGAATTTCCGGTGGTATTTTTGTGCGGTATGAACGAGGGTGTGTTTCCGTCTCAAAAGACCAACACACTGGAACGGATGGAAGAAGAACGCCGATTAGCGTTTGTGGCGATCACACGGGCAGAACAGCGATTGTACCTCACGGAAGCACAGGGCTTCCACGCCAACGGCTCGCCTCGCTATCCGTCTCGGTTTCTGCTGGATATTGACGCTTCACTGCTCACTTATACGCAAAAGCCGAAAGAGGGGCTGATCGAAGAAGCCCGTGCCTATGCTGACCGCACAGAACAGCATTTGCCGGACAATCTGAACGAGCACCTGTTTGCGGTGGGACAGCGGGTGTGACATAGTGTATTGGGTGATGGTACGATCCTGTCCCTCGATCACGACAAGCTGGCGTATCTTGTGCAGTTTGACGGCGTGAAAACGCCCCGCCGCATTTCATTTCGTTCCAATGTTCTTTCGGCACATGAATAGGTGCTGCCTGCCTGGATTGTGAACTACCCATTGTCTAAAGCCAATGGGCTTCCTGCTTCATCGTCCTCGTAACCTACTAACTCCACAGGCGTAAATTCGGGCTGAACCGTCCC
>CACZZU010000220.1 GCA_902785765.1 uncultured Ruminococcus sp. | reverse complement strand
ATGAAGAAGAGAAAGATCGAGGAGTAATCCTCCGGTCTGTGCTCGTTTCCCCTGAATAACGATCTGCTCCCCTGGCGGGGAGCAGGTTTTCCAAAGGACTTGAGTCGATCAAGTTCTTTGGAAAGCCGCTGAAAGGATTTTTGTCTTGAAGCTATCCCGAAAGAAGCACGTTCTTATCCTGACGCTCATCGGTCTGGTCTACTTTGTGGGGGTGGCTGCCATCATCTACCCGATCGTTGGCAGTGTTTACAGTACCCAGTCTTCCAAGGACAGCATCCGTTCCTATGCGGATACGGTTCAGAAAATGCCCAAGGAAGAGATTGACCATCGTCTCGAACAGGCACGTCAGTATAACAGAGCACTCGCCGAAGGTACGGTGGAAGAAACCTTGTCGAAGGTGTTGTGTCAGCCGGACGGCTTGATGTGCTATGTGGATATTCCGCGACTGAATATTTACCTGCCCGTGTACTACGGTACCTCCAGTGAAGTGCTGGAAAAGGGCTGCGGCTGGCTCGAAAAGACCTCTCTGCCTGTGGGCGGCACGAGTACCCATGCGTCTATTTCAGGCCACACGGGACTGCCCAATGCAGAGATGTTCACCAAGCTGGATAACGCCCGCGTCGGAGATGTGTTCTATCTCCATGTGCTGGACGAAACACTGTCGTATGTGGTGGACAGCATCAATACGGTGACACCCAACGATACCGAACACCTGCTCATACAGGACGGTCAGGATTATGTGACTCTGCTGACCTGCACACCTTACGGCATCAATGATAAACGTCTTTTGGTGCGGGGCAAGCGGTTTACAGCGGAGCCTTTGATTGACACGTCCCGTTCTCAACAGGAAAGTGTCGTGCCGGAAGCCCCTGCACAGGTGGCTTCGCGTATTGATGACAGTTTACAGCGGCAGATCGACCACCACATGACCGTGATTATTGTGATCGTAGCGGTGTCGGTAATAGTGTTTATCGCTGCGTGTATCTGGTTGAGCATCGTCCTGCGGCGGCGTGCCCGTTTGACGGCATCCGATCGGAGGCTGTCGGAGGAAGAGCATGGCGAAAAAAAAGAGTAAACTCAAACGGCGGCTGCCGTTGGTCGGCATCTTTTTGCTGCTGATCACAGGCGTCTGCTTCTTTATGTATCCTATCGTTGGCAGTTGGTATGCAGAATATACTGCCCAAGTTACCATCCAGCGTTATGATGAGGCTGTACAGCGGCTCGGCAATGCATCTTTGGACGTGTTTGCCAAGCAGGCTGCCGAGTATAATGACCTGTTGGCCAGGAGCGAACGCAACAAGGTGTCTGCTCTGAACTATGACAGTCTGTTGGCGGTGACGGATGCCATCGGCTATATCGAGATCCCCGTGATCGGGGTGTACTATCCGATCTATCACGGCTTATCGGACGATGTGCTGCAAAAGGGCATCGGTCACATGGAAGGGACCAGTTTGCCTATTGGCGGCAAAAGTACCCACTGCGTACTGGCCGGTCATACCGGGCTACCCAGTTCAAAGATGTTCACCGATCTCGATACCCTCCAGAACGGAGATGACTTCTATTTGCACGTTCTGAACCGTGTGCTGCATTACCGTATCGACCAGATCAAAGTCGTATTGCCGAACCAGTCGGATGACATCCGCATCAGCGAAGGGGAAGACTATGTGACGCTGGTTACCTGTACCCCCTACGGTGTGAATGACCATCGGCTGTTGGTGCGGGGACGGCGTATTGTCTATACCAATGCGGCAGGAGAACCTGATGAAGAGGCGGTCGAGGTCATGCCTGTTTATCGTGCCGTTTCCCAGCAAGTGCCGGCACGAACGATCTTATGGTATGTGGCGGCCGGTGTCGTGGGATTTGTCTTGTTGGGCGTGATCGCTATTTTGGTGTTCCCGTCTTCCCGCAAACGTAAGCATAACGGTACCCGCCCGTCTGAAAAAATCGGCGGCGAGTCCGATCATCTGTAACCAAACTTCTTTGAGAGGAATGAGCAACTATGAAAAAGAAATCCACAGGCAAGCTCTTGGCACTGCTGCTCCTGTTGTGTGTGTTCCTGACGGGCAGTGTGCTGACCGTGCGGGCAGATGAGCCGGAGGACAGCGGCACGATTGAGGTGCATCTGCCGTGGTTTGCCAGCGGCACCTTCCTTGATTTAGCAGAGGTCGGTCGCTATGAAGACGGGGCGTTCTCTCTGAATGAGCGGTTTGCACCGTCCGGAGTCGTTATCAGCGGACTGACAGAAGCTTCTCAGGCACAAGATGCCGCCGATCGTTTAGCGGCTTATTCCGCCGAGCAGGGATTGGTTGATCGGTCTGAATCCTACTATAATTCAGGGGACGAACAGCCCATTCTTTTCGATGGACTGAAAGCCAACGGTACGCTCTATCTTGTGTACCAGAA
>CACZZU010000219.1 GCA_902785765.1 uncultured Ruminococcus sp. | reverse complement strand
ACCGTCCCTACTGTTGTTATAACAAAAAAGCTACGCTTTTGGCAGCCTTAACCCACCGTCTAAAGCCGACGGGATTGCGGCTGCCATTTTTTCAATATGATACGCCGATCAGCGATTCACGATCCTTTGACCGCAAACCCTTCTGCCGGAGTCAATCAAGCTTCTTCCTCTTCGCCGTCAGCGGGAGCGGTATCATCCAGCACCGCCTTCATGGACAGGCTGATACGCTTGGCCTCGAAGTCGATGGCCGTGATCTTGACCGTCACCTTCTGACCAACGGACAGAACATCCTGCGGCTTCTCGACTCTCTCGTTGGAGATTTGAGAAACGTGGATCAGACCGTCAATACCGGGCAGGATTCTGGCAAAAGCACCAAACTGCGTCAGACCAACCACTTCTACCTCGCAGACAGTGCCAACAGGATACTGGTTCTTGAGAATCTCCCACGGATTATCTTCGGCTTTGCGGTAGCCGAGAGAGATCTTGCCCTTTTCAGGGTCGAGAGCCTTAATGTAGACTTCTATGGTATCCCCTACGTGAACGACCTCGGAGGGGTGCTTGATTCTGCCCCAAGACAGCTCGGAGATATGTACCATGCCGTCAATGCCGCCGATGTCAACGAAAGCACCATAGGAAGTCAGGGACTTCACGGTACCCACATACTTCTTGCCGACCTCTGCTTCTGCCCAGAAAGCGTCTGCCTTTGCCTTACGCTCCTCGTTCAGTACGGAACGGATAGAACCAACCGCACGTCTTCTTTGTCTGGCATTGGTGGTTTCGATAATACGGAAGCGAACCTCCTGCTTCAGCAGACCATCCAGCGGTTCCCCTCTGGTAGCGGTTGCCAGCGAAGCCGGAATGAAGACTCTCACGCCGTTGACCATCACGACCACGCCGCCCTTGACCACCTCATTGACCACACCGGTCAGGATGGTTTGCTCTTCTTCGGCCTTGACGATCTCGTCCCAGCCCTTCTGTGCGTCAAGGATCTTCTTGGACAGGAGCATGGTGCCTTCCTGATCGTTGGTCTTCATGATCTTCAGGTTCAGTTTGTCACCGATCTTGACCAGGTCTTCGGTCTTTGCACTCGGATCAGCAGAAAGCTGCTCCAGCGGAACGATGCCCTGCTGTTTTCTGCCGACATCCACATAAACCTCTGTGGGAGTTATACCTACAACGACACCGACTACTCTGCCATCTGTATTATAATCTTCTTTGACGGACTCTTCATAGAGCGTCTTGAAATTCTCCTCAGGTTCGCTTTCTGTGATAGTTTTGATTTCTTCTGTCATGGTAACAAGTACCTCCTTTATAATGCTTGCCGGTGTGGAAGCACCGGCTGTAATGCCAATCCGATGGGCTTGAGCCACAGCCTCTATCGGCAACTCATCCGCCGTTTCAATCAGGTACGTCTGCGAGCAGCTCGCACGGCATATCTCGAACAGCTTATTCGTATTGGAACTGTGTCTCCCGCCAATCACAAGCATCAAGTCCGATTCTGACGCAAGAACTGCTGCTTCTGATTGTCTATCAGACGTGGCACTACATATTGTATCAAATATTTTATCATTTGTATATAGTTTTTGCAAGATTTCTAAAAATTTTTTCCAATCTTTTTGATGGAAAGTGGTCTGTACGACCACACAGACGGGTTCTTTTTTCCATGAGGGAAATTTATCGAGCAGTTCCAACAATTCCTGCTCCGTTTTGAAGGTGTGGCACTCCGAAACACAGTGTCCGATGATGCCCTGCACTTCCGGATGCTCCCTATCTCCTGCGATGAGAATTTTCTCGCCTTGGCGGGAATGTTCCGCTACGATTCGGTGAATTTTTTGTACAAACGGACAGGTCGCATCTTCGCAGGCGATACCCAGCCGCTTGATTTTTTCCATCACCGAAGCCGCCACGCCATGGGAACGGATCACTAACACTTCGTCCGGCTGTACCTCTTCCGGAGCGGAAACGATCCGCACCCCTCTTGCGGACAGTTCCTGGACTTTTTGCGGATTGTGAATGATCGCACCCAGCGTACAGACTTTTTTGCCTTCCCCGACCAGCCGTTCGACCAGTTCCACCGCCCGACGTACACCAAAGCAAAATCCGGCAGTCGCTGCCACTTTGATTTCCATATTCTTCCTCTCCTCACACTTGCAGAACGCCCGCAGACATTGGTGCTGCCCCATACGAACACGCCTTCGCCGATCAGCCGTTTGTGAAGCGATGCGGTGTGCCGTACCGCCGGTTTTGAGACAAAAGGACGGCGACTGCCCTCCTTGCATTTCCGTATGGTGTGGCACGAACATTGATCGGTCAGCAGACCCGTACCCACAAACAAAGCGGCATCGCCTTGTCACATATAACCGGTGAACTACCCATTGTCTAAAGCCAATGGGCTTCCTGCTTCATCGTCCTCGTAACCTACTAACTCCACAGGCGTAAATAACCGTCCCTACTGTTGTTATAACAAAAAAGCTACGCTTTTGGCAGCCTTAACCCACCGTCTAAAGCCGACGGGATTGCGGCTGCCATTTTTTCAAAAACGGCTTTTGCCGTTTGGCGTATGCTGAAACACCAAACGGCCGTCAATTTCCGGTTCACTTGTCATGTCCTGACGCCCATAGAAGCTGCAGAGATGCCTGCAAGCGTTGGTTCAAGCCCCGTGCCGCCCGTAGGGAAGTTCCTTCGGCGGTCAGCGGTTCACCAAAGCGTACCGTGAGTTTGACGAAAGGACGGATACGTTCTTCGGCATAGATCACGACCGGCAGCAGCGGTGTCTGTGCTTTAGCCGCCAACAAAGCGGCACCGCCCTTTGTGCGAACCGTCAGCGGCACCGTGCGAACGATACCGCCCTGTGGAAAGATACCGACAATCTGCCGACGCTGCAGCAGACCAAAGGCGGTATCGACTGAAGCGGTGTCGGCATGGCTGCGTTTGACCGGAAACACACCGCACAGCTTCAAGAACATACCGGCAAGCCCACCGCCGCACGCGAACAGCTCCGCCTTCGCCATAAACCGGATAGGGCGGTGCAGTGACAGGGCAAGACACACAGGATCGAAGTAGCTGATGTGGTTGGCACACAGCACAAAGGCACCGGCAGGAATGTGTTCCCGTCCTACCACACGGATACGGTACAGCGGACGGACAAAAACCTGTGCCAGACACCACAGAAGACGATACATCAGGATGTTCGCTCCTTCTCTCTCAACAGTTTGATTTCGTCCATGATCCGGCGGCTGGCATTACGGAAGGTCGTTGGCGTACCGTTTTGCAAGCCCAGTTCTTCAATGGACAGCGGTGTTCCCCATGAGATCGTGACACGCTGGAACAGCTTGATCTTCTGCTCCTTTGGCGTAATACACACGGGAATGACGGGGGTTTGCGTCTGAAAAGCTACCATCGCCGCACCGGACTTCGGGCGGAGAAACTCACCGGTCTTTGAGCGGGTTCCTTCGATGAAGATGCCCAGCAGACGGCCATCCTGCACCACTTCTTCCGCCAGACGAATGGCTTCACCATCTCCTGCTCCCCTATCCACAGGGAACGCCCCCAATTCACGGATGATGGCCGCTCCCCATTTGTTCTCGAACAGTTCTTTCTTGGCCATATAGTAGATTTGCCGCTTCTGGGTCACAGAGAGCAGCATGGGGTCATAGTTCGACAGATGATTGGAACAGACGATGTAGGCACCCTTCTTCGGCAGATTTTTCTTGCCCCTGACCTTGTAGTGAAACAGCAGTTTGAAGAGCGGGATCGCTAATATCCTGCCGATGACGAACACGAGGCTTCTTCTCTTCATAGTCCCTGCTCCTTTATGATGCCAACGATCGTATGAACGACTTCATCAAGTGTCATGTCGGAGGTATCCACCGTAATGGCTGTTTCGGCCGCTTTAAGCGGTGCCGTCTTGCGGTTGGTGTCGTTATAGTCCCGCTGAACGATGTCGAAGAGGATCTTATCGAAGTCAGCCGGTTCGCCTTTTTCCCGCAATTGCAGGACCCGCCTTTTCGCCCTTACTTCCGGCGAAGCCGTCAGGAAGATTTTGACCTGTGCATTCGGCAGAACGACCGTACCAATGTCACGGCCATCCATAATGACGTCTGCATTTTGGGCAAAATCCCGCTGCAAAGCCAACAAGAATTTCCGCACCGCAGGAATGGCAGAAACCCGTGAAGCCGCCATCGAAACATTTTCCGTGCGGATGGCTTCGGATACATCCTTGTCGTTCAACAAAATGTGCTGTTCACCGTTAAAAAAGATGATGCGAATGTCCAGTTGGGGCAACAGAGCTTCTACGGCTGCTGTCTCCTCAAGTGACACATGGTTTTCGATACACGCCAATGCTGTTGCACGATAGATGGCTCCGGTATCAACATAAATGAAGCCCAACTCTTCCGCCGCTTTCTTGGCGATCGTGCTTTTACCGGCACCAGCCGGTCCGTCAATGGCCACCGCTATCATAAGTCTACCTCCATTTTGGCATATTATACTGCCATTATACCAAATCCCTTCTCAAAATACAAGCCCACTTTTTACAGGAAACTTTCGCCGTCAGGAAGGATTTCCTGCGGGTCATCGTGCTTTTTCTGTTGACTTCTTGCCTGACAGACGATATAATGGTGTCGGAGCAGTGTCCTAAAAATGCGACACTGCAAAATGACAGATGTCTGACAAGGAGGGAAAAGCGATGGTGAAGAAAATCTTGGTCATCCTGTTGGGGGCGGCAGATGCGGCTTTGCTTGTTGTTATTCTGGTCGCCGCTATTACCGGCTGGCGTATGAATGGACAAGATCGTGTGCCGGTGGTGGAACCGGTCGCACAGGAAAGCAAAGAACCGTCTGCGGTATCAAGTCCGTCTTCGGCACAGGAAAGCGGAAAACCGTCTGCGGTATCGAGTCTGTCTTCGGCACAGGAGAGCGAAGAACCGTCTGCGG
>CACZZU010000218.1 GCA_902785765.1 uncultured Ruminococcus sp. | reverse complement strand
ACCCACACGGGGATAGCTCGTTGATACTGTACAGACTACTGTACTTGAGCGAGAAGCCCCCGCCTCTAAGCGTTAGCGTAGGCGGCGGGAGTATGTCACGCGGAAGGTCAATTGCCCCTTGACAATAGCAGGAAAATAGAGTACAATAAGTTTAACAATTAAATGGGCGTTTAATTGTAGACGAAGGGAGAGTTGGTTATGAAGAAGACCTATAAGATTGAGGTAGATTGTGCAAACTGTGCCAACAAGATGGAACAAGCAGCCAAAAAGACGGAGGGTGTCAAGGATGCCGTTGTGAACTTTATGACGCTGAAAATGACGGTGGAATTTGACGAAGGCGTTGACCCGCAGGCGGTTATGCAGCAGGTTCTCAAGAACTGCAGGAAAGTCGAAAGCGACTGCGAAATCTTTATGAAGTGACGGGGGATCCTTCCGTCCGGAGGTGACGTATGAGCAGAAAACAGAAGAAGAATCTGATACGTATTCTTGTGGCAGCCATGTTGATGGTGGGCTTCCTCTTTTTGCCCGTACAGGGCGTGTGGCGGCTGCTCCTGTTTCTGGTGCCGTATTTCATCATTGGATATGACATTCTGTTCAAGGCGGTCAAAGGCGTGAAGAACTTACAGCCGTTCGATGAGTGTTTTTTAATGGCTGTCGCCACCATCGGTGCATTGGTGCTGGCCGTTATCGGTGAGGGAGACTATGTGGAAGCGGTTGCTGTCATGCTGTTCTATCAGATCGGGGAGTGGTTCCAAAGCTATGCGGTGGGTAAAAGCCGCCGCAGCATCAGTGAATTGATGGACATTCGTCCCGACTATGCCAACCTCGAACAGGATGGTACGTTGGAACAGGTTGATCCGGAAGAAGTTCCGACCGGTGCGATCATTGTGGTCAAGCCCGGCGAGAAGATTCCGATCGACGGCGTGATTGTGGAGGGTGAGTCGGTACTTAATACCGGTGCCCTGACGGGAGAAAGCCTGCCCAAAGATGTAATGACGGGCGATAGCGTGGTGAGCGGGTGTATCAATATGACCGGTGTTCTGCGGATCCGCACGACCAAGGAGTTCGGAGAATCAACGGTTGCCAAGATTCTTGACCTTGTAGAAAATGCCAGTTCCCGCAAGTCGAAGTCCGAGAACTTTATCTCCAAGTTTGCCCGTGTATATACGCCTGTGGTAGTATTCAGTGCCGTGGCACTGGCTGTCCTGCCACCGCTGGTATTAACGCTGTTCGGTCAGGATGCTTCGTGGCGTATGTGGCTCTATCGGGCGTTGACTTTTTTGGTCATTAGCTGTCCGTGTGCACTGGTTATTAGTATTCCGCTCAGTTTCTTCGCCGGTATCGGCGGTGCAAGTCGGGAAGGCGTACTGGTGAAAGGTTCCAACTGTCTGGAAGTGTTATCCCGCACGAAGACGGTTGTTTTCGATAAGACCGGCACACTGACGAAGGGGATCTTTGCGGTCACGGTTATTCACCCCGACAAGGTGGATGACAATACCCTGCTGCATTTGGCGGCTCATGTGGAGCGGTATTCTTCTCACCCGATCGCCATTTCTTTGCGGGAAGCTTATCCGGAAGAGCAGGATGACTGTACCGTCACGGAGGTGCAAGAGTTAGCCGGCCACGGTGTGTCGGCGAAGATCAACGGCAGGACGGTCTGTGTCGGCAACGAGAAGATGATGCACACCATCGGTGTGACTGTGGAACAGTGTCCGCATCGGCATACCGGAACGGTCATTCATGTGGCAAGAGACGGCGAGTATCTTGGCCATATCGAGATTGCAGATGTTGTGAAGCCTACCGCCGAACAAGCGATAAAGCGATTGAAGACATCCGGAGTGCACCGAACCATCATGCTGACGGGTGACCATGCCGCCGCCGCCGATGCGATAGGCGATGCCTTGGACATTGACGAGGTATACAGCGAGCTACTGCCAGAAGATAAGGTAGAACAGATTGAAAAACTGATGCGGGAAAATCCCGGAGAGGTTGTGGCTTTTGTTGGTGACGGCATTAACGATGCTCCTGTGTTGATGCGAGCCGATGTGGGTATCGCTATGGGAGCGTTAGGCTCTGATGCTGCCATTGAAGCGGCCGATGTGGTGCTGATGGATGACGACCCCATCAAAGTCGCCAAAGCGATACGCATTGCCCGCCATTGTATGCGGATCGTACAGGAGAATATCTGGTTCTCGATCGGTGTGAAGTTGTTGTGTCTGGTACTGGGAGCCGTTGGGTTGGCGAATATGTGGCTCGCCATCTTTGCTGATGTCGGTGTGATGGTGCTGGCAGTGTTGAATGCTGTCCGGGCTATGCTGGTGAAGAAGATCTGACAAGTGAAAGCGGCCGTGTCCTATTCGGAAGCGACACGACCGCTTTTTGATGGCGGAGTGCCCTTGTGAGATACTTCTCTCAACCTTTTGACAGGGAAATCAATTTTCAAAATCTGATGGTCACAAGCATTCCGATTCATTTGTTTTTTTGAAAGCAAACTTCACACAAATTCAGCGGTTTTAGGAAAGGGGTGCGGGGAATAACCCTTTTTCCGCCGGAAAAGGGTTTTCCCCGTGTAACTG
>CACZZU010000217.1 GCA_902785765.1 uncultured Ruminococcus sp. | reverse complement strand
ACCGGAGGGGTCAGCAAATGACCGTATCTTTGACCCCAACTAAAGAAAGAAAGAAGTATTCTTCCCCCCTTACGGGGGGAAGAATACGGCGTACCCGCCCGCACGCCTTGGGGCGGCGGTCGTGTACCGCCTGAACAGCCGCCCAACCACTGTGCCGGACTCGCAGCTATCAGTCACCGTCCCGCACAACGGATGATACACCGCCGAAGGAAATTGCTCTCGTGCCGGCGAAGGAGAGTGCCACTCGTGCCGCCGAAGGAAATGCTGGACTTCCCAGTATGGTAGTCGGCGGTCAGCGGGAAATGATGTGGGCGTTTGAATCGTCCGGTACCCGTATGCCGGTGGAGCGGTGGGGTTTTTATATGCGGTTTGCCGCCGATGTTTTACAGCAGGATGCTTTCCGGCAAAAACTCAAGGCGGGCAATTACCGTGAAAAGCGGGGTGTGTTGGATACTGACACCTCAAACTGAATTGGCGTACAAGCTTATGGGGCACTGATTTACGGCGGACAAGAAGTCCGTCAGCGGATGATGCAGTCGGGGTGCAGGACACCGATTTTCAGGACGAAACGGTGCAGAAAACCTTCCGTCCGCTGTTCAAAACCTGTCAAGATTTCCCGCGGGCGGCTGATACCGTCTTGCTGGAAACGCTTGACTATATCCGGCGATGGAAGTCATCGTACTGGTGTGGCAAGAGATGCCGAAAGGCGAAGTGTTCGAGGAGCAGTTGGACGATAGATGACGAATTTATTCCCCAAGAAACTGGAAACGGATGTTTGTGAAAAAAATCATCGTGGAAATTTGCTCGCAGATATGGTATGATAACAGTGAGAACAACACAGGAGATGAACACGGACACCTTTTCGTGAGAGGTGGTCAGTGTTGTCTGATGGTTACTTTTGTGTTCTGCCGATTGTGTGCGGGCAGATCAACATGAAAAGGAGATGTTATCTATGAAGAAAAGTATCCGGCTGTTCGCTTTTGCCGCACTTCTTTCTCTGGCTTGTGCTTTGCCCACAGGCTGTGCCCGTCCCGCCGAATCGCCTCAACCGATGGAAGTGAGTGCCATAGAGAAGGAAACTCCTGTACCGGATGAGCGGAAGGCGGTACAGGAAAGTTCCGAACCGATGAAAAAAATAGTGGCAGCCAATGAGCAGGCATCCAGCCAAAAGGTTGAACCGCCGCTGTCCGACACCGATAGTCGGGCGGAAGGAAATGGCAGTGCCGCCACCCATCAACAGACCACACCGGAGGAAAGTGCTCCCGCACAGACTGCTGCCGCCGTCACCGAAAACAGCACACAACCGGCAGAGAACACACCTGCCGCAACAAAATCAACTCATACCGCTGCGGCAGCGGAACAGATTTCTTCTCAAGAGAGTACAGTCGCTGACACGGCACCGGCTGTTTCGGAGACTTCCTCTGCACCGACCGTTTCCAAAGTACCTGTAGAAGCGGTTTCCATCGCTCTGTCACAGCATACGCTCGGAATGAATGTCGGCGATACGGTGAGCCTTACCGCAACGATCTCTCCTGCCGATACCGACAGTACCAGAATCCGCTGGTACTGGTCGGATACCAGTGTTATCAGCATCAATGAAAAGGCACAGGTGACGGCGATCGGTCCCGGCACGGCTACGATCACGGTCGAAACCATCAATGGCAAGCGTGATGAATGTAAGGTGACGGTGTATGGCGAGGGGACGATCAGTCCGATAGAGTCTCCTCATCAGACACAGCAGTTAGCCCCTGCTTATCAGCCGTACTATCCCGACTATGACTGGGATGCGGTAATCGCTGACTTGCGGGCGATCGGCGAACAGCAGTATGGTCTGGTCTGGAATGATGACTTATGGGTTCGTCAAGGCGGACACGAATTAGGCGGTCCCACGGGTGCCTGTACGATCGAATATCCTGCACGTTCTGCCAAGGCGTGCTATGCTGATACCAGCGGTCGTCCCGTTTTCGATGCGGTCAGCTTTCGGCAGGACTGTCTGCGGATGTTCCGTGATCTGGAGGAAGATTTTTCCAAAGGCAGTATGTCTCTTGCGGGGCGTCCCTTCCGCATCATGGTAGAAGATATTGGTCTGGATGACCGTGGGGTACACGACTACTGGGTGTATCTGCTCTACAACTGAACACCTGTGGTTTCACCATTTCAAACGGCTGACGCATCCTTTCTTGTTAAGGATACGTCAGCCGTTTTTACGCCAAAGTAAAAGTAATGGGTCGGTTCGTTCAGGAAATCCACTCATACTCTCCGACAACACATCGGTCGATCAGTCAGGACAAGCCACTTATGAGGGAGATTTGCGGCGGATAGCAAAATCGCAGGAAGGAGACTCAAGGCATCAGCTTGACACGGATGGTGCCAAGGCTGTCTTTCGTATTAAACGTGTGGTAGGTGATGTCTGCGTAAGTATCGTTCCAGTGGATCGTATAGCGGCCATTGTTTCTGCCGCCGTCATCTGTGGCAAAACGGCCGATGACCAGTGCATCGCCGTTTTCATGGACTTGATAGACCGTGCCGAAGCCACCCAACAGCGATGAGGTTTCTTCGATTACGATATGATGCTGTTCATGGGTGAAGGGATAGTACGCAGGGTCATAGGAACGGTCATCCACACTTCCACGGGCAACGGCACTGCTGATGAGTATCAACACCAAACACACAATGGTTGTCAGCCACATGAGTGCCGCTTTGGCGGCTGTTTTCTGTTTCTCTCTC
>CACZZU010000216.1 GCA_902785765.1 uncultured Ruminococcus sp. | reverse complement strand
TGATTTTCTTTTGTACTCATTATATCACAAAGCTACGCTTTGCGCAACCTTAACCCACCGTCTAAAGCCGGTGGGATTGCGGTTGCCATTTTTTCAAGAACTACAACGAAGAATGAGAGCGTCTTTTGACGCAGGAAAAGGATGTAGAGTCTGATGCCATCAAAGAAGGCAAAAACGTCCAACTGCTAAAGGACGAGTACGACAGGTTGAGAGAGAAAACCAGCCTGACCGCTTATCGCTGAATGTGAATGATTCACATAACCACTTGACTTTTGAGAGCTATTTTTGTATAATTGTGTAGAATCTCTTGGTTGATAAAGGGAGAAGGGCGGATGTGCTTTTCTGTCTCCTTGACAGAAGATGGTCGTTTTTGCTGTGGTCAAAATACTGTGAATGAGACACAGGTGCAGTATATTTGAGTCTGTGTGTCCCGACAATCAGACACCGACCGCTGATAGGCAGGGGAAAAGGTGACTCAATTGATGGAGGCAGCCCAATACAAAATATGGTCGAGGGCGGCAAAGAGGGGAAAATGTATGGATGTAAACCAGAGCGTCTATTTTACTATCGAGATATGGGGAGCTTTTTTCAGCCTTATTGCCGCCCTGACGATTTTACTGACAAGACACTTTGACAAGTCAGGTTCACGCAAACTGCTGCTTGCCTTGCTTTGTTCAGCGGCACTGATGATCAGCGGCGGTATCGCCCTGTATTTTCGCGGGGACATTTCAGAGATGGGCTATTCCATTGAAAGATGGTCAACCTTTGCGGTGTACTTTTTGAGCTTTCTGATCATTCCGCTTTCGGCACAGTACGTTTCACAAATCATTTACAATCGTTCGGGCGGTTTCAAGCTGTATTGGGAGTTTGTGGAATGGGGGCTGTTCATTTTCGGAGCGATACTGCTGATCGTCAACGAAATCTATCCCTACATTTACTATATAGATGAGGGAAGCCGGTACGCACGAATGCCATATTTTTTCTGGCTGCCGAGTCTGATTGGGTTTGCAGGTATTCTGACCACGCTGGCTGTTGCACTGGTATACAACAAATATATGATGTCAATTGAAAGAGTGGCGGTTGTCTCCTTTCTGATTCTGCCCCTGATTGGCATCATCATCAAGCTCTTGTATCCGGAAACGCCTTTTGTGACAATTGCTATCGTTGTTTCGGTTATCATCCTGTTCGTTTCTTACGAAGCCAGCTATGTTCAGTTTCTGGTAGAAGAGGAGAGAAAATTAAGCCAAGAAAAGCTGAAGATCGTCAACCAGCAGATGAAGCCGCATTTTATCTTCAATACACTGACCCTCATCCGCTTTCAATGCCTGACAGCACCCAACGAAGCGGCAGAAACGGTCACCGAATTTTCTAATTATCTTCGGGGAATCACCGATTATCTGACAGAGGAAGACTGCATTTCGGTAGAAGCGGAACTGGATATTGTCAAGAACTATCTGCGTATACAGTCAAAACGCTTTGGCGAAGGTATCCGATTGGAGTATGACATCAAAGCGACCGATTTTGATGTGCCGCCCTTTTCTATTCAGACTTTAGTAGAGAACGCTGTTCACCACGGCCTTAAAAGCGGTCAAAGGGAGAAGGGAATCATCAGGGTATCGACGAAGAAAGACGGAAAAAAACGTCTTGTGGTCGTGGAAGACAACGGTACCGGTTTTGACACAAAGGAGCTGCAGCAGAAGGGGAAGAACTCCGTTGGCATCACAAATACAAGAAACAGGGTAGAGCTTATGTGCAAAGGCAAGCTTCTTATCGAAAGCGAGCCGGGAAAGGGTACACGGGCTGTCATTGTGGTGCCTGAATAACAAACCATTCAGGGGGGTGTAGGCGTGAATATGCTGATAGCAGACGATGAAATGAGTATGCGGTATGACCTGAAATTTGCCGTTGAAAGAGTGGCTCCATCGGAAGATAACGTATTTTTTTTCGCACAGAACTATGATACGGCTCTCGAACAGATCAAGAACCATCGGATAGATATTGCATTTCTGGACATCAGTATGCCGGGCAAGACCGGCTTGGAACTGGCACGGGCTATCAAAAGCGTTGCTCCGGATGTCAACATCATCATGATTACAGCTTACAGGGAATACGCACTGGATGCACTGCGTCTTTATGTCAGTGCCTATCTGGTCAAGCCCGTTGATGACAATGAATTGCGGGAAGCTCTCCATAACCTTCGGAATCCGGTTGGTGCCGCACCAACCGAGCCGAAATTACTGCACGTCAAGTGTTTTGGCAATTTTGAGGTATTTGTGGGCGATAAAGCCGTCAAATTTTCACGGCAAAAGGGGAAGGAACTGCTCGCCTACCTTGTTTGTCTCAAGGGATCTTCTGCCACCAGAGGGGAGATATGTGCCAATCTTTTTGAAGAAAGTGACGAACATAAGAGTTTTGAGCATTTGAAGAAAGCCGTTCAGTCCCTCAAAAAAGACCTCTCCCACTATCATTTAGAGGATGTTTTGGAACACAGCCGAAACGCCTATTCCGTCAACACCCATCTGCTTCAATGCGATTACTATGATTATCTGGAACGAAAGCCGGAAGCTCACAACCTGTACAAGGGCGAGTTCATTAACCAATACAGTTGGGCGGAGGTCTATATCTATTATCTTGAAAATTACAGATGGTGATGTACGAACACATCCTGCACCGTGTTTTTAGCAACAGTAGTATATGCCGCTCCACCGCCTACGCTGTGTTTTTGACAACAGTAGTATGTATATGCCGCTCCAGCCTGCGGCAGTTTTTGTCTTGTGTCGTTTTCTTCAGGAAACCCGGGTTGTGTTCGATGTAAAACGAGCGGAGGGACGGATGCCTGCCGGTGCTGGTTATTGCCTGCGGCAGTTTTTGTCTTGTGTCGTTTTCTTCAGGAAACCGTCTCGGGTTGTGTTCGATGTAAAACGAGCGGAGGGACGGATGCCCGCCGGTGCTGGTTATTCGATCTCGAACACATCGGTCAGACCGGTCATGTCCAAAACGTCCATGACATCTTCATTGACATGGACAAGTCTCATTTTCCCTTGCTTGTTCATGATTTTCTGGGTACTCATCAGTACACGCAGACCGGCAGACGAAAGGTATTTCAGCTTTTGGAGGTCGAAGGTCAAATCAGTCACTCCACTGATGTTTTCGTCAACAACCGTCTGCAATTCGGGAGCGGTAGCGGTGTCAATGCGTCCGATAGGAATGATCGTCAATTCGGTTCCGTTCTTGTTTACTGTGATTTCCATATAGTTCTCTCCTTGTTATGTTAATTTTTGTGTGCACAAAAAGGTGATTAGATTTGTTCGGACACCCTATGGCTCTCCGAACGGCTGAACAGAATTTCGTGAAGGAAACCCTGACACTGTCTGAAATAACGGGAACAACATGCGGCTGATTGTTGGTGTGTGATCGAACAGGTCTTATGCTCCGTGATACTCGATACACAGCATCGTCAAATCATCGAACTGCGGAGCCGTTCCGACAAATTCATTGACAGCCGCATCAACCGCCATAACGATTTCTTTTGGAGGTTTGTTTTCGACGGTGCGGAGCACGTCTATCATGCGGTCGGTACCGAACAATTCTTCATTGGCGTTGGTGGCTTCGGCCACACCGTCCGTATAGAGGAACAGCTTTGCCCCCTTGGTGAGCTGCAGTTCATATTCCTTGAAACGGACACCGTCCATATAGCCGACCATGAGACCGTGCTTGTCCTTGTAGAGTGCAAAACGGTCTCCTGCCTGCTTGACGGCAGGTTTTTCGTGACCGGCATTGGCGGCGGTCAATACCCCCGTTTTCAAATCCAACACGCCCAGCCAGACGGTGACGAACATCTGTTCCGGGTTGTGTTCACATATTTGACGATTCACCTCCTCAAGTGCCGCCTTGGGGCTTTGTTTCATCAGGGTGTAGCTTTTCAGCAGTATCTTGGAGTGCATCATAAACAGTGCCGCCGGCACCCCCTTGCCGGACACATCCGCCATGACGATGCCCAGTCTGTTTTCGTCAATCAGGAAGAAATCGTAGAAATCTCCGCCGACTTCCTTGGCGGGCTTCATGGATGCGTAAATATCAAAGTCTTTCCTGTCCGGAAATGCAGGGAATTGATCGGGCAGCATCCCCGCCTGAATACCGGTAGCCAGTCCCAACTCCGTATCAATACGTTGTTTTTCAGCGGTCATCCTTGTGTTTTCATCAATGTAGCCGATCAAATCCGTGTTCATCTTCTCAAAGGAGACAGCCAGTTCTTCGATCTCATCGCCGGTACGAATATTCGTAGATACCGCTTGTTTGTTTTTGACGTTTTCCTTCATCGTGCGGACGGAGCGTGTCAGCTGGGCGATCGGCTTGATAACGTGCTTGCGGATAGAGAAGAAGAGAATCCCCACAGAAAGCACCATGACGGCGAGCGATATGCCTATGATCCTGCTCACAGCGATCCACATCGTTTGAAAAACTTTGTCGGAGGAGTAACTTGCCGCAAAGACGGCAACTGCTTTTCCGTTTTCGTCAAGCACCGGCATATAATAGGTCACAACCTTTATGCCGTCTTTGACATTCTGGGTGTAGAGATTCTGCCTTGTCGATTTTTCGGGATCCAGTTCAGTATCAAGCGACGCATTCATGGCGTTTGATACATAGTCCTTTTCTTCGCCATAATAGGGGTCTTGTTTGTCCAGAAATTCACCGGCGATTTGGCTGTCGCTGGATATGACATAGGTGATATGATCTTCGTGAGGAACAAAGACATCGCACCGTTGGAGGTCGTAATCGTCCTTTATCAAAAGGAGATTCAGGAAGAGATTCTCATAGTTCTCGTCGACCTTTCCGGATTTAATATAGCTGTCAATGCCTATGTGATCTGATGTGAGCAGTTTGGATGACGCAACAGCCGTTCCTTTGAGTGCCGCTTCGTAGGCATAGTTACGAAACTGTGCCGCCAGATAGTTATGGATATAAATGCCGATCACCACAGCGGCGAGAAGTGACACGCCGATGATAATGCTGAAAAGCTGCAGCGTTGTTTTGAACGCAAGACTTTTGATGATTTTTGTTTTGCTCATTCTGTTCACCAACCGTTTTACTGTGTGTTGCTTTGGCACAGCAGTACAAATTACGCTACTCCAAATATTATACTACATAGGAGGCAACAAAACAACAAAAATTTTTGGAGAATTTCCAAAAAAAATCTGGATTTGTCCCCCATTTGTCTCCCTACTTATGTTATAATGATATTACAGTCGGGCGAACTGACAATTATTTTTGAACAGGAGAGGAAGATTATGCAAAAGACAGTCACCATGATTGTATCGTTATTGTTGTGCGTAACGATGCTGATCCTCGGTCCCTCACAGGTCGCTGCGTCAGCGGCAGAAGAGGTCAAGAAGGTGTATATCAGCGAGGTGAAGGTCGGCATGGGGGAAACATCCGATGAAGCCGCCAAAGAACTTTTA
>CACZZU010000215.1 GCA_902785765.1 uncultured Ruminococcus sp. | reverse complement strand
TAGGGACGGTTCAGCCCGAATTTACGCCTGTGGAGTTAGTAGGTTACGAGGACGATGAAGCAGGAAGCCCATTGGCTTTAGACAATGGGTAGTTCACCAAATCTAATAAAAGGGGGGCTCGTCATGTCAAAAGCAACCACTATCCTGAAAAACAGTTTGCTGTCCCTGTCAGCCGCTCTGATCTTTGTGTCAACGATCTTCCTTTCAAATATGGTCGCCGTCAAAAACACAGCACTCTCACTAATCATCATCTTTGTGGCCGCCGTTGTTTATGGACTAACACTGAAAAGCAGCACCACCAAGTCTGTTCTATGGAAATGGGTGGTATCTCTGCCTTTGGCTTACCTGATACTGCAGTATTTCTGGGCAACACACTATGCCGTCCGGTCATTGAATTGGCTGCTGCCCCGTTACGGTCAATCCAATGCAGGCGGACGCACGGCCGGAGCCGTTCTGCTTCTGGTGTTTACCGTTCTGTGTATCATCGCCGTGGGTATCGCTCAATATGCGGTGCCAAAGTGGTCGAAACGCTTCGCTCATATCCAATGGATCACCGCACTCGCGATGGCTGTTGCCGTCATCGTGATCGTGCTCGTGCTCGAACAGCAGTTTCCTTCCTACCAATACGTTATCACCTTATAGACGACAACACCCAATGGTTCTGTGTAAAGAAGGATGTCCCACCGTCCATCAGATGACGGTCAGGTTTTTATCCATCTGTTGATTCTGTGTTGCCTATCGCTTCTTATTCCGCCTGTCAAGCTGCCCTGCAAGGCAGCTTTTTTGTTTGTGTCAGCAGGACGTTGCCCAAAACGTATGGTATTCCCCCACAAGGTATGGTATAATGGGTTCGGACTATGGTATGACCCTGCGTCCAACCAACTAACGGGAGGTTTCACCATGAAAAAAGCATTCGCTTCGCTAATTCTCGCCGCTATTTTCATCAGTTCACTCGCTGCGTGCCAAACTCAACAAGCCACCAAAACCGATACCAGCGTATCGGTTTCCACCGTTGAGAGCACCGTATCACAGACTTCCGTCGAAGGCAGCACCGCTTCACAGGTCTCTGTTGAGCCCAACACTGTATCACCGTCTTCTGCCGAAAACACGCTCCTGCTTGGACAGAAAACTGATCCTGCCGAGAAGTACACTCTATACCTCGGTCTGAACGACAAGGACACCTACGAACAACTCATCAGCACCGAAGAAGCTCTCAACAAAGCCAACCAGATCTGTGCCAAGTATGCCGGCGGTTACACACAGCTTTCGGCCAATGGCGGCTGGACAAATGATGACGGCACGATGGGATACGAAAACACAATCGTGTACCTGCTCTATGACATCTCCGAAGAGAACCTCAAGGGAATGTTGAACGAGTTCATCAAAACATTCAACCAGAGTTCGGTACTGGTAGAGAAGGAAACTACCGCACACCTCTACTACTCCGGCGAATAAAGCTGCCCTGTGCCCGTTTTATCCGCAGTCGATGGCTCTCTTCCCCTTTTCTGCCCTATGGGATAGCTTCGGGGACAGTCCGGTACGGAACGATACGACACTTCCGGCGCTGAGCCCGGAAGAGAAGGAAAAGAACAAGCAATACAGTTTAAGAGATACAACCGGTCAATTGCATACGTTCAAAGCTGGTGAGGCTGACATGACGGAAGAATGGATTGCTTTGCTGAGACGCGACGAAAACGAACTGCGTACATTGGATTTTCGGTACTACTATAAGTGGAATGGGAAAATGTACGTGCGCATGGTATACCGTTCGGATGACATCAGTCCGGCAGAGCTTGAACACTATTCCACCATGCACGATGAGTCCGCCGATGTTGAACGCACTGTGGTTGAGCGGGAATCTGAGAAACTGTCCCATGATCAATACCTGGCTGCTATGGCGGCAATGACTGATCGACAAAAGGATCTGATCCACAAGCTGTTTGTGTTGGGGATGACAAAGACCGATATTGCCCGTGATGAGGGCGTTCCTCCAACCGCCATCCAGCGAAGATGGGAAAAGATTTGTAGAAAGGTCAGAAAATTCTTCACTTAGGGGGTGCATTTTGGGACTGTTTTTGCCTTATGGGGTGAAGGGGTTATCCCATATCACCTGAAAGCGAGGCAAAAACATTCCATGAAGAACATTCGCAACGTATTTTTCATGCCCAGGGTGAAGCGGCAGTTCGAGAAGGCGAAGGCCGCCCACCCTGAGCTTGGCAATCACATCAACGACCTGCGCAACGAGATAGGCTACTATCTCGCTGCGCACAAGGCCGCCGGTATTCGCTTTGACAGCAGGCACCTGGAGATCATCTATAGCGATGGCGTAACCGTCGTTCTGCGCCAGACGCTGGGCATTTGGATCATCACCAGGATCGTCCTGACCCTTCCTGTGAAGGAATACCGGCCGGTCTTTGGCTTCAAGCGCGTCAGGGAAGGGGCCCGTGAAGCGGTCAGGCGCGTGTTTTCGCACTGGCGGTGCTTGTTTGATGCGCCGTCCGTTGCCCTCGCATAGAGGAAGTGGCCCCTTCACAATTCCATAGACATGAGGTGACGACCATGAATCACTTGTACATCGACATCGAGACCACGAGCGGTTCGAACCTGTCGAGCGCAGGCGCGTACCGCTATGCAGAGGACGAGCATTTTCGCGTCCTGCTGTTCGGATATGCCGTGGATAACGGCCCCATTTGCATCGTCAATCTGGAGCAGGGCGAACGTATCCCCGCTGAGGTAATCGAGGCCATGGCAGACCCTGCCGTGACGAAGATCGCCTACGACGCGCAGTTTGAGCGCGTGTGCCTGT
>CACZZU010000214.1 GCA_902785765.1 uncultured Ruminococcus sp. | reverse complement strand
TGGTTCGTGAGGGCTTGTGGGACACCACGCTGATGAATGTATTCCTACGGGCGGCGTCCCACCGGCGGTGTCCCATCGGCGGTGTCCCACCGCTGTGTACTTGGGGCGGTGTCCCACCGCTGTGTACTGGGGCTTTTTGCAGTCGGTGACAGACAAAACAGTGGTGTTACTCGGACACTTTCGTGACGTATATGTGTTGGTTCGTGAGAATCTGCGTGTGCACGCCCTGATGAATGTTTTCCTACGGAATAGAAGTGACAGATGATGATGACAGAGCGACACTCACCAATTGGTGTGGGGCGGGTAGTATAGTTAACTGCTGTGTGTTCCGCAAGCGGTCGGGAGCGATAGCGGAGTTGACAGCGGAGGCACTCCGCCGGAGTTGACAGCGGAGGCACTCCGCCGCCGGCTTGACAGGAAGGGGAGAAGGCGGTAAACTAGAAGAGAAAGGAAAAAAATGGGGTGTGTCGTACAATGGAAGAAAAGGAACTGCTGCAGTTGAGCGGAGCGGTCGAAGAAGTTATCTACCGCAACAGCAATAACGGCTATACCGTGATGACGATGCTGTGTGATGGCGTGAATACCACGGCGGTCGGTATCATGTCCGATGTCAATATCGGAGATGAACTGAAACTGATCGGCAACTGGAAGACCCATGCCAGCTATGGGGAACAGTTTGCGTTTGAATACTACGAGCAGTATGTGCCCTCTACGCAGGATAGTATCCTCAAGTACCTCTCTTCCGGAGCGGTCAAAGGAGTGGGACGGGCAACCGCTAAACGATTGGTCGAGGCCTTTGGCGAACATACCTTGGAGGTCATGCAGACCGACCCCCAGCGGCTTGAACAGATACGGGGCATTTCACACGACCGTGCCGAAGCAATCAGTGCCGAGATACGCAAAACTTTCGGGATGCGTGAGGCCATGATCTACCTCCAGCGGTTCCATATCTCGCCGCAGGAGTCTGTGCGGGTTTGGAAACGCTTCGGCGGGGATACCATCACTGTCATCGAAAACAATCCCTATATGCTGTGCGACAAAGAGATCGGGCTGACATTTGAACGTGCCGACTATATTGCCGCCGCTCTCAACAAGCCCAGTGACGAACCGTACCGTATCCGCACGGGGATCATCTATGTTTTGCGGCACAATGCCCGCAACGGGCACACATGTTTGCCAAAGGATAAACTGTTGGAAGTGGCGGCAGGCTTTCTGAAACTTGACAAAGCGATGGTCAGCGGGCATCTGGATGACCTTCTGCGGGAAGGGGCATTGGTGCCGGATACGTTCGGAGAACGGGTGTTCGTGTTTCTGCCTTCGCTGTACCGCAGTGAGAGTTTTGCCGCATCACGGCTCACGATGATGAAACAGTTTCCGCCGGACAGCATCACGGGGGTCGAAATGGCACTGGAACAGTTTGAAAAACAAAAGGGTGTGTCGTATGCCGACCTGCAGCGGCAGGCAATCATCGAAGCCCTGTCGGGCGGTCTGCTGATCCTGACGGGAGGACCCGGTACCGGAAAGACCACCACGCTGAACGCCATTATTGCGTTATATGCCCAGCACGGTCTGAAAGTGGCGTTAGCGGCACCGACCGGACGGGCTGCCCAGCGAATGTCTGCTGTGACGGGACGAGAGGCAAAAACGATCCACCGGTTGTTGGAGGTGGAGTGGGACAACAACGATGAACCGACCTTCCGCAAGAACGAAAACAATCGGTTGGAATGTGATGCCCTCGTGCTGGATGAACTGTCGATGGTGGATGTGACGCTGTTTGAAAACGTCATGCGGGCGTTGCCGTTAGGGTGCCGTCTTATCATGGTCGGAGACAGCGACCAACTGCCCTCCGTAGGGGCGGGCAACGTCTTGGGCGATATGATCGCATCCGGAAAAGTGCCGGTCGTGCAGCTGAAGGAAATCTTCCGCCAGTCGATGCAGAGTCTCATCGTCACCAATGCCCACCGCATCATCCACGGCGAGATGCCCGACCTCTCCCGCAAGGACGGTGACTTCTTCTTTCTGCCTTATTCCGACAAGGAGACGATCGCTTCCACGATCGTTGACCTCTATATCCGCCGGCTGCCCCGTTCCTATGGCTATTCGCCGCTGGATGACATCCAGATACTCTGCCCCGGACGCAAGGGTGAGTTGGGGGTGATCGAGCTGAACAAGCGATTGCAGGAGGTGCTGAATCCGTCTGTCAGCAGGGCGGAGGAACTGCCGATGCCGCTGTATACCTTCCGCAAGGGCGATAAGGTGATGCAGACTCGCAACAACTATGACCTGCCGTGGACAAAACCGGATGGTACCGAAGGGAGCGGGATTTTTAACGGCGACATCGGCGTGATCGAGCGTGTCAGCCGTGCGGCCAAGACCGCCTGTGTGCGTTTTGACGACAAATTGGTGACGTATGACGAGGAGTCTTTGCTGAATCTGGAACTGGCGTATGCGACAACTGTTCACAAGAGTCAGGGCAACGAGTTTACCGCTGTCATCATGCCGATGTACTACGGTCCTCCCATGCTTTATTACCGCAACCTGCTCTATACGGCTGTTACACGAGCCAAGAAACTGCTGATTCTGGTCGGACACGTTTCGACCCTGCAAACGATGGTCGACAACAATCGCAAGACGCTTCGCTATTCTGGCTTGAAGACGTTTCTGGAACGAGAAAGCCATTAGTGCCAAGAAGAAAACTTGCCTGCGTGCGGAAACGTTGTTCCGGAAGAAAAAATGGCTCCGCTGTCTTCTTCATAAAGAAGGCGGCGGAGCTATTTGCGTGTCAGAATTATGAAGGGCGGCAGCGTATTGATCCCACAGCGTCACACCGGAGGGCGTGGCGGAGAAAAAGTTTCGTTCAGGTGAGTTGTTCCAACAGTGCGGGCAGGTCGCTGA
>CACZZU010000213.1 GCA_902785765.1 uncultured Ruminococcus sp. | reverse complement strand
GGGACGGTTCAGCCCGAATTTACGCCTGTGGAGTTAGTAGGTTACGAGGACGATGAAGCAGGAAGCCCATTGGCTTTAGACAATGGGTAGTTCACAATCGTATCAGGGATGGGAAAACCCTCACGAGAACACGGAACACCCCTGACGAGCACACCCTTTTTTGTTGATGGAAGTATCTCCACCGGCAAAAGAGGGTGTTTTTGTATGGAAAATGGTATGAGGAGGGAAACCCGACAGCACATAGTATATCACCAGCAGAGGGAAGTCTCTTTCCCGACAAGAAAAATCTCCCTTGCCGATGGAAGTATATCTCCATTGACAAGGGAGGTGTCTTTTCATACGGGAACAGTATTGTGGAGGGGACGGCACGGTTCGATATTGGTCATCAGCGGAGGAACGGCTTGTTATGGTGGCAATCGTTTACGATCATCGAGGAGAAAAGGTGTTCCGAACAGATTATTGGTGGGTTCACTTTGACGGTACCATCCGGTTATTCCGTTCTCGCTGAATGATATGCCTGACTTGTCGTGCGTGACCTGGGCGGTGTGGAACTGCCTGCCGCTTTGTTTCTGTATCTTCTTGTTTGATCCGCTGTCACAGCAGCTTACGATTTGAAGCTGTCCAGAATCGCAAGGGCGGCGGTCGCACCATCATAGACGGCTTTATAGACCTGCAGCATACCGCCGATGCAGTCGCCGGCAGCATAGAGCTGCGGTAGATTAGTTGCCATCTTGTCATCGACCTTGATGCGGCTGCCTTCGGTTTCGGCACCGACTTTTCGGGCAAGATCGGCACTGCCAGCCGTGCCCAGAGCGACAAACAGACCGTTCAGGGAAAGCACCTCACCATCGGTGAAGCTGACACTGTCTACGACCGTTTCACCGTTGACAGAAGCCAGCGGCTTTTCGTTGATATTTATCCCTTCGGGTATCTCCGCCGTCAGCGGTTGCCCGTTGGTGAGGATGGTCACGGAACGGGAGGTGCTTTGCAGAATCGAAGCCTCATGAACGGCGTATTCACCGCTGCCCAACACACCTACGTCCTTATTGCGGAAAAAAAACGCATCGCACACCGCACAATAGCTCACGCCCTTGCCTTCATGCTCCTGCAGTCCCTTAACGGGAGCAGTGCGGCGGGCACTGCCGGTAGCTAATAAGACAGCATCAGCAGGATGATCGCCCTTGGTCGTGCTGACAACAGGCTTCATATTGCCGTCATAGGACAGTGAAACGACTTCTTCCGTCAGGAAGGTAACGCCCAAACGCTTGGCGGCAGCGACACCGTTTTCGTGCAATTGTTTGCCGCTGATGGGTTCGGGCAGCCCATAAAAGTTTTCGATCTTCTCGGCTTTGGCCAAGGCACCGATGCCTTTGGCAATCACGCAGACTTCCGTTTTGCCGCTGCGTTGGAGATACAGGGCAGCAGAAATACCAGCAGGACCAGCTCCTACGATGATGACTTTCTTCATAACATATCCTCCTTGAGTTGATTGGTATACAGTGTGTCAATGACCGGACGTTTGTCGTACCTATTCCGGTAAAGATGATGTCCAAATGTTGTTGAACAACCACGGCTGGGGATTATTCCGTGTGGGCATACCATCGTCCCTCACTCTGAAAATGCCTTCCGTTGTTGTGACATGGGGGTTATCTGTATGGACGATCCGATTCGTCTGGTGTAGAACATGACCCCGTTGTGATAAGGTTATTATATCCCGTTAGAAACGTTTTAGCAAGAACCAAATCTGTGACTTGCCGCACAAAATATACTTGATTACACGGAGGCATCGCAGATACTACCGGCATGGCGTATAAAAAACCGACCATTAGTGAGAAACTAACGGTCGGTTCTCGTGGGATCAAATGTTGTGGCTGTTTGTTCGTGTGGAATTACGGTGAGACACTGTGACCTGCCATTAGGGAACGGTTTTGCCCGCTCGGGATACACGCTATCATCCGCACTTTAGTGTATGAAGGGAAACCTTGTCCGATTAGTTAGAACTCAAAGGGCTGCGATTCGCCGCAGCCGCAGGTGCCAACGTACTTCGGCATAACCTTGCCGCAGTTCGGACACGTCCATGTGCCGTCATTCGGTACGTCACGGCGATTGTTGACAGCCTCTTGTGCTTTGCGGAAGGCGTCGGCCTCCTTTGCCTTTTTGGTTCTCGGTCTCTTCTCTTTCTTCTTACTGGTAGAAGCAAAATCATCTACCGGTGGTCTTTGGTAGTCGGGAATCTTCGGTTTCTCTGGCTGTGGTGCAGGAGCAGAAGCTTTCGGTGCCTTGGAAGGATCAATGCCCAAGAAGGCAGGCGGAGCATCATTGAAACGCATTGGAGCAGCCGGCGGCAAGTTATCAAACTGCATAGGAGCTGGAGCCGAATCCTCGTTTCCGCTGAATTGGAACGGATCAAGTGGAGCGGTAAAGTCCTGCTGGGCGGCTTGAGCGGTCGCAGCGTTATTGAATGTGTTGTCCTGCTGGCGAATGAATGACAGATCCGGTGCTTGATAGGTGGGGTCTGTTGCTGTTGAGACAGTATCATTCTGAATGTAGCTGTAAGCGTTGCCCTGTGTCGTGGGGATATCTTCCTGTACCTGCGGATTGTAGCCTTGAATGGACGGCTGTACGTTCTCGAAAGTTGCCATTTGCTCTGGAGACAGTTTGCTCTTGGGCTTTTCTGCAGGTAGAATGTCTGGCATGGTGGTGGTATCTGTTGTTGAACCGGACGGCATCGGCGGCTCAAATTCAAACGGCTTTGGTTCGCCGCAGCCACAGGTGCCGACGTAGTTCGGCATGATCTTGCCGCAGTTCGGACACGTCCATGTGTCGGAACGCTGGTCGAGCGGTGTGACTTCTACGTCCAACTTCTTCTTGCCGAAGACATTCGTCTTCTCTTTGATGGTGGCGTGTTCGGTGGACACGGGATTGACTTGGGCGTTGGT
>CACZZU010000212.1 GCA_902785765.1 uncultured Ruminococcus sp. | reverse complement strand
AGAGAAATATTCTGTCGAAAAATCTCGACACTCACCACAAAGGAGTACACACCATATCACGAAAAGGGATGCATACAGAACGGTTCATATATCCGAACCGTTCTAAAAGAAGGGAGGTGTTCTCTGTCTGCGGAAAACATCGAGTGCCCTCCACACCGTCCTCAAAGGTGCGGTATGATTTGTCAGGTGTTGGTGTCATCCGTCAGAGTCAGGTACTCTTCTGGAATGTGATCCATCGAGTTGCGAAGAGACTCCTTCGACCAAGTAATATCCTTACGGATCACTTTGGCGGGACTGCCGGCGATAATGCAGTTGTTCGGGAAGGTACCCTTCACGAGTGTACCAGCACCGACAATGGACGAGGCACCAATCACGGTACGGTTCAGCAAGATGGCTCGCATCCCCACCCAAACATGGTCGCCAATAGAAACGACATTTTTGGGGTTGCCCTTGTTCTGTGGATTCAGACGTTTTTTCTCGACCAGATCATAAATGGCGTGTCCGTCACCGCAGTAGACTTTGATCTCAAAGGAGAATAGACAGTCCTTGCCAATATCCAGCTTCATACCGGCCAGCACGATCATTTCTGTATCACGCACAAAGGTGCAGTTGTTGCCGATGTTTACTTCGGCATCGCCAAAAACGCTCAACGTAACGCCTTCTTCAAAGACGCACTTTTTGCCGATCTTCACATGAGAGCCGCCAAAGGTCCTGACATTGATACAACTCGTTTCACCAAAAGTGCAGGTGTCATCTACTTCAATGTTCACGCCATAGGCGTAGTCGTCCAACACGACTCTGCACGAAGGAGCATGGACATGGTTGCCATATTCATCGTTATAGTCATCAATGTAGCTGTCGATAGTGATGTGGTCATGGTTGATGAAAAAGCAGTCCTCAAAGTCCGTGTAACCGAAAGAATGTAGACGCAGCTGCATATCCAGTGTTTTCCTGAAGCGGGGGAGGATAATGTAGTAGCGGTCGTTCTGTCCCTTAATATCACCAATGTAGGTCAGCTTGTCGCCGGCTTTTTTTTTGACGGTGGTAATGGTCATACAGTCAGCCAAGCCATATTCCTGTGTCAGAAATTCCTGAAAGGTTTTCGTCTCGCCCAGCAAGATAATGGTACGATCTTTGCGGTAACGGTCAATGATGGGCATGATTCTTTGGTAAAACGGAAACAATGCTTCCTTGTCCATGGATGGTTCCTCCTATATTTTCAGCGAATAGGTATTCACCGGCTTCCTGCGGGTTGCTTGTCTGACGAACGACCGTGAAGTGTTTGCTTTTGGCAGGCAGGTAAATGTGTGAATGAAGTTTGTGGCTTATGTGGCTTTGCCAGACAGGGAGACATCTGCCTGTTTTCGGCGGATAACAGCAGATTTTCCCGCTCGGTGATAACGGTTGGGTGGTCTCTCTCATTATAGAGGATAATCCATGGGAAGTCAATCAAACGGCGGGCGAAAAATCACCACAGGGAAGCAGCACCCCTTTGTCACACCGATAACGCTTTCTCCAGAAGATGCAGGATAGAACCGTATACCGAAGAGTCGTACTGGGCGGCGGGAGTATGTCACTATACTATAGGTTTTCAATATGCCAACTGAATTGTGTATAAAAAAACGCATGACATAGGCGATAGGCAGGAAGCATCCTTACAGGGAAAGTCTGCTGAAGAGGTGGATGAAATTCTCAAATTCCTCTTGACAAGATGAGGATTTTCGTCTATACTATTAGCAACTTGACCGTTAAACCAATCAACTGCATGGAGGGATAAATATGAATGTCATGTTCGAGAATGTTCCGATCTTCGCCCGTATCAGTGAGGGCATCAAAGACCATATCCTGTCCGGTGATCTGCCGGAAGGAAGCCAATTGCCGTCTACTACACAGATTTCCAGAGAGTACGACATCAATATTGCAACCGTCAACAAGGCTGTTAATGTGTTGGTAGGCGAGGGTATCGCTTTCAAAAAGCGGGGCATCGGGATGTTTGTCTGTGAAGGAGCTGTCCAGAAGCTCATCGAAGAACGCCGTCAGTCGTTCAAGCAGAACTACATTGTCAACACGCTTAAAGAAGCCAAACGCTTACGCTATACTGTCGATGAGATCCGTGCTATGGTTCTGGAAGTCTACGAACAGCAGCAGCAAGAAGAACAGGCTCGGCAGCAAGAACAAGGACAGTAAGCGGCTGCCCACGGCACACTCTCCTGTTATTGCCAAACGGTATCGTTTCGCTTTACGCCATATCGCGGGCTGTATGGCAGGAAGTTAAGCGGTTTCGTGTTTATCACGCCCAATATGTTCAACCGTATGGTTCGCACACAGCATATACTGTGTGCGGATTTTTACAAATATCCAGCCTCACGTTTCAGGCGAATAAAAAGAGATCGGAAACCGACCTCTTAAAAAATGGAACATTCTCTATTGTGCATGGGACAAAAAGTGCCATGATGGATAAAAATCGGGATGAACCAGTCAGGAGGAATTGCACATGACATCGAATAAAATCTATCAGGTCTCTACGTTACAGGCTTTGGCACTTGGCTATACCAGACCGGTCGTTACGGTGCAAAAGTTACTGGAGCATGGTGATACGGGACTCGGTACCTTTGAAAATGTAGACGGTGAGATGATCGTGGTAGACGGGGCATGCTATCAGGCCAGACCGGACGGGAGTATTGTGCGTGCGGAAGATTCAGCCGGAGTACCCTTTGCTGTTGCGGGTTTCGTGAAAAACGGCAGAAGATTTGCCATGACAGAGATGCAGGATATTGCAGCCATCAAACTGGAACTGACCTTGAAAATAGAAGAGGAGTTTGGGCTGAACAGCATCCATGTAGCACGGATAGACGGCTGGTTTGATACCATCCACGCTCGTGCGGGAGCACCTTATCGCTCACAGCATATTTCTTTGAAGGATATTCTTTCAAAGACGCAGAAAGACTTCTGTTTTGAGCGGCTGTATGGCACGCTGGTGTGCGTGTATTATCCAGACTATATGGATGG
>CACZZU010000211.1 GCA_902785765.1 uncultured Ruminococcus sp. | reverse complement strand
ACATCGCCCATGCCCAGGATACGGGAGGCCATACGGTCGGGGTGGAACGGCTGGAGAGGTTCCAGTTTCTCGCCCATACCGATGAATTTTATGGGAACATTCGTGACTGCTTTGACGGAAAGCGCCGCACCACCGCGGGCATCGCCGTCGAGCTTGGTCATGATGACACCGTCAAGTCCAAGACTGTCGTTAAAGGTCTGCGCCACATTGACCGATTCCTGACCGGTCATCGCATCGACAACCAACAGGATTTCGTGGGGCTTAACCTCAGCCTTGATATCGCGAAGCTCCTGCATGAGGGCTTCATCTATCTGCAGGCGGCTGGCTCTGCGAATAAGCAATGGAGGATTTGGCAATCGTTACCGCATCGGTCCCCTGCTCCATCGAGAACACGGGAATGTCGAGCTGTTTACCGACTACCTGCAACTGCTTGATAGCCGCCGGACGATAAATATCGCAGGCAACGAGCAGCGGACGCTTGCCTTGTTTCTTGAGGGACAAGCCCAGCTTACCAGCAGAAGTGGTCTTACCTGCACCCTGCAAACCTGCCATCATGATGATGGTCGGCGGATTCGGGCTGATGTTGATGCGGCTCTGCGTGCCGCCCATGAGGTTCGTGAGTTCCTCATCAACAATCTTAATAACCACCTGAGCCGGCGTCAGGGTTTCCAAAATATCCTGACCAATGGCCCGTTCCTTAACGGTTTTTATGAAATTCTTTACAACCTTGAAGTTGACGTCTGCTTCCAGGAGCGCCATGCGCACTTCCCGCATGGCTTCATTGACATCATCCTCCGTCAATTTGCCATGGCCGCGAAGTTTCTTGAAGGTCTCCTGCAAGCGGTCAGACAGGCTTTCAAATATCAATTAATTAACCTCCTGACTGCGCCCGATAAAAGGCTCCAGCCGGTCAAGGATCGCCTCAACGGCGCGTTCATTGCCCGCCTGCCGCAAATCCTTGATGGACTCGTAGATTTTTGCCAGTTCCTGACGCTCCTCGCTATAACGAGCCGCCAGCCCCAGCTTCTTTTCGTAGGATTCCATCGCTTTTTCACTGCGGTGGATATTGTCGTAAACCGCCTGCCGGGATATGCCCAGCTCCTCGCCGATTTCCGACAGAGAAAAATCTTCGAAGAGGTGCAAGCGCAAGCACTCCTGCTGCTTCTCCGTCAACAGCGCCCCATACAGGTCAAACAAAGTAGACAAATATAAGAACTGCTCCATCACGGCTATCACCTGCTTCAAAAATAGGTGCCAAGGTTTTCCCCTTGACATAGGCTATTATAGCGAAGCTGCTATAGCCTGTCAAGTGTTTTTCCTTGGCACCCATAAAAAATTAAGAAAAAATTTCAGATTTTCACGTATTCGGAACCCATTTCCAATATCTTTTGCCCGTCACCTTCCAAGGCTGCCGGTTCTTCCGATGGAAGAGGTGTTCCTGCGTTCCGCCATCGACAAAGACATCTGTCCTTCGGACGATTGACTCGTTCTGTCAAAGGGTCTTCCTTCTGTCGCTGCCGAAAACCGCTTCACCCCCGAACGAGTCGAAGTGTTGTTTTGATGCACCATTCTTCCCCTTCCCGAAAACTTTGAGCCTGAAACACCCTTGTTCCCGTTACTTCTTGGTGCATTCCTTCTGTTAAATTCTGATAGCACGCTCTGTTAACCTCCATTTGATAGTATTTTGATATAAACAACCGTACAAAAAATCCGAAGACGGTTCGTTGACCTCATGTCAACAGAACCATCTCTTTCCGCACACAGCTATTACGTCCATTTTACTCTAACTTCCCCTGTCTGTCAAGTCGTTCTCTCAAACAAACACGGAAATCAGCCGACTGACGATCACCACAGCACCGCTCTTGTCGGCGGAGTACTGTCCTCCGGTATATCCATTCACGCAAAGCTGATTTCCATGAGAACGCACACCAGCGGATTGATTTTTCTGCCTTCCTGCATCCGCTGCTCCACCACGCATAGAGCAATTTTTGCGGCAGTTGGTCACCAGTGGGAAGTCCTTTCCCCGACAACCCATCACCATATCAGGAAACAACCAACGCATTGGTGAACCCTTCACAGTCGTTTTCACTGATACATCAAACGACCGGTCTGCTGTCAGCAAAAAACAGACATAAAAATACCGCTGGCGGAAAAGATTCATTTCCCGCCAGCGGCGTTTGGTGGAGTGATCGTATCCAGAGCCATCCGGAAGCGTGCGGCATAACCGGAACGTCATCCGAACGGCAAAAGGGCAGTCTGTTAACGTATGTTTTCCCGTGCATGAGCGGGGTGAGGCCCTCTTTCGATGACTGCCCTATCCATCGGGAGATACTCCCTCTGTTATTCCGGCACCATTCCAGTACCTGTCAGGGGCTCACTCGTTGGTTTCCACCTTTTTGATGGCCGCATCCACGTCTTTAGCCAGTTCCATCTTCTGGAAATTCGTATCATCCGAAAGCTGAATGTCAAAGTGCGGTGTCATATCCAACTCCGCCTTCGCTTCACGGAAGGACAGATCCAATATGTGACCACCCTTCGTCCGGTCATCGGAGATGAAGTGGAAATGCCAGCCGGGCGCATTCAGCCCGCCCATGTAGTCCGGACAGTACAGCCCTACGATCGTACCGGCGATGTTCTCATAGCTGAATTCCCGCTGGTCTGTCTCCAGAGCCTTATCGAGGGAGCGATAGGGCTTGTTTTGTTTCAATTCACTGCGAACGAACATTTTATCAAACGTACCGCCGATTTTCACCATGTAGAACATATTCTTGCCGTTGTCCTGCACAGTTTTGTCGAGGGTCGTTTTCAAGGACGCCATACTGTCGATGTTTGTGAGGTCTGCCGCCACATCACTCTCAAAGAACGTCACGTTGGAGAAGGGAACGGTTTCGCTCTCGGCAGCCTCCTGCACGGTACCGTCTCCCAATGCCTGATAGACTTTGCCCTCCAGCACGACCATTTCGCCGTTGACCCCTTCAAAGGTACCGATACCGGTATCCCCGTGTTTCTTCAATTCACTCACCGTGATGATACCGTCATAGTATCCCTGTGTCAGGGATTGCAGCAAAGCTACCTGATAGATCGTTTCACGGCTGTTGGTCTGACCGGCTGTTTGTTCACCCGTCTGACTACCTGCCCCATCACCGGTTTCGATATTCGTTCTCACCTGAAAAGAACAAGCAGATGCAGTAAGCATCATTCCCACCAGCAGGGCACACACTATCTTCTTCATTGAATCAAGTCTCCTTTACATAGTACTCTTCCCTTATTATACCAGAAAAATCCACGGTTGTCTACTATCAATCGGTTCACACGGGGAAATCAATTTTCAAAATCTGATGTTCACAAGCATTCCGATTCATTGGTTTTTAAATCCAGCGGTTTTAGGAAAGGGGTGCGGGGAATAACCCTTTTTCCGCCGGAAAAGGGTTTTCCCCGTGTGACTGCCCCGACAAAATTGATTTCCGTGCGGTTCACAAATGACGATCACGGGGAAATGCCCCTGCCATTGTGCGTTGATGAGATACGTCAATGGTTCCAAACACCCTTGCGTCCTTCTCTTTTAACACGACAAAGCTTGCCTCATGGGCGGAGTCGCCGCACACGCTCTTCACGAATGATGAGCGGGCAGTTTCTTGCCGCCTTTGTGATGTTTCACCAGAGCATTAAGGTAGAACAGTGCCAAAACGGCAGTCAAGGCCGCTCCGACTGGATAAGCCACCGACACAGGCAGACGGAAGCCTTCATTTGCTGTGAAAATATAGGTCATGCTGACAGCCGACATAAACATAGCCGGCAGTGCCGTCAAGAGAGAACCGTAGGCATATCGGCCTTTTTTCAATAAATAGGCCGTGGCAACCCACAGGGCGATCATCGCCAAGGTCTGGTTGCTCCATGAGAAGTACCGCCAGATGATCTGGAAGCCGTTGTCATTGACGACAGCGAACCATGTCAGCAAACCGCCTGTGACCAACAGCGGGATGGTGAGTATCAAGCGGTTTTTGATGTGCTTTTGTTCCAGATGGAAGGTCTCGGCAAGTATCAGCCGTGCACTGCGGAAGGCCGTATCACCCGATGTGATCGGGCAGACAACTACACCGGCTACCGCCAGAAAACCGCCAAAACCACCGAGCACACCGGTTGAGATTTCATAAACGACATTGGAAGCACCCGCCTTGAGAGCTTCATGCAAGAGCTGTGTCGTGCCATAAAAGGACACACCAGCCGCCGCCCATACCAATGCGATGACCGCTTCACTGATCATGGCACCGTAAAACACCGTGCGGCCTTCCTGTTCCGTTGTGATACACTTGGCGATCATCGGAGATTGTGTCGCATGAAAACCGGACACCGCTCCGCAGGCCACCGTGATGAACATATACGGCCAGATCGGTGTGCCTTCCGGGTGCAGGTTAGACAGCGACAACTCCGGTATCGAATATTTTCCGCCGGAAAGCAGGATACCGCCGATCACGGCACCTGCCATGACAACCAGCAGGACGCCGAACACCGGATACAGCTTGCCGATCAGCTTGTCGATGGGCAGCAGCGTTGCCAGCAGGTAGTACAAGAGAATCACCACTGCCCAGAAGGTGCCATTCATCCAGTCGGGGGTCAGCTTATCGAGCAATCCGGCCGGACTGGTCACAAACACCGTACCGCACAGCACCAACAGAACGACCGAAAATACACGCATGATCCACTTGGCCGCCTTGCCGAGATAGGTACCGGACAGTTCCGCAATAGACGCTCCTTCGTGGCGTGAGCTGATCATGCCGGACATATAATCGTGCACAGCACCTCCCAGAATCGAGCCGAACACGATCCACAGAAACACAACAGGTCCAAAAACAGCCCCCATCAGGGCACCAAAGATCGGTCCCGTACCGGCGATATTCAGCAGTTGTATCAGAAAAGCCTTCCACGTTTTCATGGGGACACAATCCACCCCGTCATTGATGGCGATAGCCGGTGTTTTTCTGTCGTCCGGTGAAAATATTTTCTCCGTCACCTTACCGTACACAAAGTAACCGACCACCAAAACAACCAACGACAATAACAGCGAGATCATCGTTTGTCACTCCTTTTTTCATACTGCACCGCCCGACAGAATGGTGTTTTTCGATTCATGTCAGGCTCTTTCATCAACGATGTGAAGTGTCTGCTGGGTGCTCCGTCCCATCGCTTTCCGTGATTTGTCTTTGAATCTCCGCCTCATAGGCATGAAGGGTATTGTGGTCAAACAGCACCCACTTTATCATCTCCAACCGACCCGGATTGTCTTCGACAAACGCCTTTGCCGTTCCGACAGCAATGGCGGCCGCTTCCTCCAAAGGGAAGCGATAGATACCAGTGGAAATGGACGGAAAGGCAATACGGCGGATCCCTTTTTCCACGGCGATTGTCAAACAGGAACGGTAACAGGAAGCCAGCAGTTCACGCTCTTGCCTGCCGCCGCCGCACCAGACCGGTCCCGGTGTATGTATGACATATTGGCAGGGAAGACGATAGGCTCCCGTTATCTTGGCCTGTCCCGTCTTGCAGCCGTGAAGTGGGAGACACGCCAAATACAACTCCTTGCCAGCGGCACGGTGTATCGCACCATCTACACCGCCCCCTCCCAACAAACTGGTGTTGGCGGCATTGACGATAGCCTCTACGCCATGATCCCGCGTGATGTCTCCCAAGACAGCAGCGAATTGTGTACGGATGGCATCCGCCATGAAGCATTCCTCCTTGATGTGGTTTGTGAATATACGGGTGACGTTTTCCCGATCAAACGCCCGTCATCTGCGTTTTGGCACAAGCTGCCAAAGCATCCCTCAAAAGCTAAAAAACGCAAAGAAAAATCCTGCCACTTTTGCGGCAGGATTTTTCTTTGGAGGTGACACCCGGATTCGAACCGGGGGATGGGAGTTTTGCAGACTCGTGCCTTACCACTTGGCTATGTCACCGGATAAAAAAAGGAGCTGAATGTCTCAAGCTCCTTTGGAGCGGATGACGAGGCTCGAACTCGCTACCTCAACCTTGGCAAGGTTGCGCTCTACCAGATGAGCTACATCCGCAAAAATGGTGCCTTCGGGCGGAATCGAACCACCGACACGGGGATTTTCAGTCCCCTGCTCTACCGACTGAGCTACAAAGGCAAGTGGCGATCCGGAACGGGATCGAACCGTCGACCTCTAGCGTGACAGGCTAGCGTTCTAACCAGCTGAACTACCGGACCGTGTGGTGGGAACAATAGGGCTCGAACCTATGACCCTCTGCTTGTAAGGCAGATGCTCTCCCAGCTGAGCTATGCTCCCACATCGACCTCAAGTGACCCGTGAGCGTTTTGTTTTCGCTCTCATCTCTCGGCGACTTCAATATAATATCACACCGGCACCTGTTTGTCAAGCGTTTTTTTGAAATTTTTTCAAAAA
>CACZZU010000210.1 GCA_902785765.1 uncultured Ruminococcus sp. | reverse complement strand
TAGAATGTGACGTTGTCGACCGTGACACCGTTCCATACAGCGATATACACCGATAAATACCGATAGTCCCCGCTGGTATTGTCCAGCGTCATTCCTTCAGCAGGAATACGTCCGACTTGTGATGAACCGCCTGAAGCGGGCGTATAACGGTAAGACATGGTATAGGTGCCGGTTTCTGCTCCCTCTGGCACACCGGACAGATAGTATGTACCGTTCTCGATTTCCTGAGCGGTCGTTGTCGGTGTATGCGAACCATCATGGAGTGCCAGCGTGGTAGTGGCAGTTGCCGTACCGTTCACCGTGACGCTTTTGTCGGCATTGACCGTCACCGTCAATCCGTGGTAGGTTTCCGATTGAAAGTTGTTTTCCAGCAGGTTCTTGCTGCGTACCGTGATGGGGATACAGTACCGTCCGGTCGTCTCATCATAATCACCGACCCCGCCTTCCTTACCGAAGATCACATAATCGGTCAATTGCGTTCCGCCGGTCTTGAAACTTGCAGGCACCTCACCAAACCGGCTTACCACTGAAACCGTCTGCCGCGGACAAAATTGTCCGCTCAACAGTTCAAAGAAGCCTTCGCTCGTGCCGCAGTGAGCCGGTATATAACTGCGTACCAGTTCGTTGCCCTCGCAGATACGCACCCCATAAAGGGTTCCTTGGAACATCCGCTCATCGACTGTTTGGGCATGGTGCAGACCGCCGATACACAGAGTATCTCCGCTGAAATTTTCCGTCTCGTCCAACAGCATCCACTGCCATGTCTGCAAGCAGATACTTTCCTTGTCTGCTGTCAAGACGTAGTTCCTGTTGGCATTCATCGCCGCCCCTGTGGCGACTGCTGCCGTACCAAAAGCCGCTGACGCTCCCGTGCTTCCCGTCAGCAGCCAACAGCTTGCTGTCTCTTCGGCCGTCAGTGAACGGCATCCGTACAAATAACGCTGCTCCGTACCAGCAGGCACACGCAGCAGCACTTCCAGCCTTGTCTGACGGTTCGGCCGATAATCCGTCATCACGACCTGTGTCCCGTCAAAGGTCAGGGCAGCTTGTTCTACGCATTGTATCGTACCCTCGAAAGGCTTGTCGATATGGTAATGCCCCTCCAGCGTCACCGGTCGGCAAAGGTGGTCACCGCCCGATTCGATCACCACAGGATGGTGCCATACGCCTTCTAAAGACGCACGGGGCGTTATTTCTCCGATCAGCATACGTCTTCACTCCTCACGACCGATTTGATGACCTCCAGCGGCGTACAGCCGATGATCTTTTCCAATTCACCGTCCGCTCGCTGCAATGCTACGTCATAGCAGTATTGTCCCGGCTCGAGAGCCGTCTCTTCAGTAGTCAGCGACAGGGTATAGCTGTCTGAAACGGCATCATAGTCCTGATGGGTGAGGGTCTTTTGCAGAAGATAGGCTGTCTGGTAGGTGGTTTGCTTAATGCCAAACAGCAGCTTTTCCTGCGGCGACAGGTAATAATAGCCGTCACCGCTCTTGATACGCAGACCAGTCTCATACACCCTGTCCTGCGTTAGTTTGATTACATTGTTCATGGTGTCCTCCTTTGTGAGTGGTATGGTAAAATCTTGTCGGACGGGTCTTTCCCGCCGATAAAAAACCTCCTTTCACCCATCCCTCCCAAAACGCAAAAATTCGACCTCAAAAGGTCGAATTGTGAAAAAATACCCCTAATTTTCTCCAAAAAAGGTGCCTGCCCTTTCGGACAGACACCTTTCGGCTGCTAAAACTGTATCGCAAACAACGGAATAGACTGTGCCACCGGCACCGCGATAAAACCGCACACCGTTCCGATGACCATTCCGCACAACACATCAGTCGGATAATGTACCAGCAGATATAGTCGTGAAAATGCAATCAAAAAGGCATATATCCCCACCGCAATCGCCATCCACACCGGACACATACTAATAGTCACTGCCGTGACCGCGAACGAAGCGGTCGTATGTCCGGACGGAAACGAGTAATGCGGAGGATTTTCGATCAGCAAATACTCATCAAAGGCCTTCTTGCAGGGTCGCACCCTTTTAACGATATGTTTGATCGTGATCTCTCCACTCAACGAGGCAATCCCCAACGCAGCCAGCATGGTAAAACCCGTCAGCCGCCAGCGATTCATCAATAAAAACGGCATCGCCAAGGCAAACCAGACATAGCCGTTGTCTCCCGTTGTGGTGATCAGGATCATCAGCTTGTTCATCACAGGAGTATGGCGTTTGGCCAACCGCATGAGCATTCGGTTATCCCACGCCTGAATACGCTTCAACATCTTTTTCACCGCCCATAGCTTTTCACACCCCATTATACCATACTCTATTGGCTATTTCAAACCCCTAAAACAAAATATTTTCCGCTGCGGGAACCGCAGCGGGGTGTCCTTTGCGATGACTGTGAAGCTGCTTACACACTGGTCGTTCGTCAGGCCGTTTCTACCAGCGAACGGCTGCCGGCGGCAGGCTGTTTTTTGATGCCGAACATCTTTCTCAACACAAAACCCCAAAACTTCGGACGGTCGATGACAACAAACTTCATGCAAAACGACTCCTTTCAGCAGCGGCGACACCTTGTCCCGCACAGAGAACTGATGACCAGCACCACAGCCACTACCACCACTACCCAACAGGCAGGCAGTAAACTAGCCGTCAGCAATCCCATGCTGAACGCCAGCAAATGACCGTTTCGGTTTCCTCGTCTTCTCACACTCTCACACCAACCCTTCCCTGCAGATGGAATGAAGGAAGGTGTTTTCTTCCCTTCCTCTTCCCTCTTTCCTGCCACTATGTTTTTTGCGTGTCGGTCATGCGTGTGTGGTGCCTTACACTACCATAATATACAGTTCACCGCCGTTTGACACAACTTTCTGCGGGAAGGTTCTTTGTCATGCCCATGCCCCACAATTCATCACGCTGAACAACCTTCAGCAGCGTGTGAACTACCCATTGTCTAAAGCCAATGGGCTTCCTGCTTCATCGTCCTCGTAACCTACTAACTCCACAGGCGTAAATTCGGGCTGATCCGTCCCTACTCGTTATTTATCAGGCTAAAAGCCTTAATCCTTCCGAAAGAATATTTTTTGCAGCATTGACATCTCTATCATGGATAGTTTGACATTTT
>CACZZU010000209.1 GCA_902785765.1 uncultured Ruminococcus sp. | reverse complement strand
CTCTGTTATCGTCATCTGTCACTTCTATTCCGTAGGAAAACATTCATCAGGGCGTGTACAGGCAGGTTTTCACGAACCGGCACGAATATGTCAAAAAAGCCGTCCGAGTAACACCACTGTTTTGGCTGTCAACGACTGCAAAAAGCTCAAGTACACAGCGGTGGGACACCGCCGGCGGGACGCCGCCGCCGCCCGTAGGAAAACATTCATCAGCGTGGTGCTCCACAAGTTCTCACGAACCGACACGAATATGTCAAGAAAGCGTCCGAGTAACACCACTGTTTTGGCTGTTGCCGACTACAAAAAGCTCAAGTACACAGCGGTGGGACACCGCCGGTGGGACGCCGCCGGCGGGATGCCGCAGGCGATTACAAGGGAGGAAACTAAATGAACGTAAAACACTTGATTGATCTGGAAACTTTGACTACCGGCGAATTGATGGAGGTTATCGAACTGGCCAACGCCATCAAAGCCGACCCGTCCGCTTATGCGGAATGCTGCCGCGGCAAGATTCTGGCAACCCTGTTCTATGAACCGTCCACCAGAACACAAATGTCGTTCAAAACCGCTATGCTGCGGCTGGGCGGCAGTGTGATCGGCTTCGATAATCCGCAGAATTCGTCCGTCTCGAAGGGCGAGAGTCTGAAAGATACTATCACGGTAGTCGGCGGCTATGCCGATATTATCGCCATCCGTCATTCCATGGAAGGCACCGCAAAAGCGGCTTCCCTGTATTCTGCCGCTCCCGTTATCAATGCCGGTGACGGCGGACACCTGCACCCGACACAGACCCTCACCGATGTGGTGACTCTATACCATGAAAAAGGCACCCTCGACAATATGTGCATCGGTTTGTGCGGCGACCTGAAAAACGGTCGTACCGTCCATTCACTCATCAAAACCATGTCGCACTTCAAGGGTAACCGCTTTGTTCTGATCTCGACACCCGAACTGACTGTGCCGCAGTATGTCAAGGACGTGATGAATGCGTCCGGCTGCCGTTACAGCGAAGCCGCCAGTCTGGCCGAGGCGATGCCGATGCTCGATGTGCTGTACATGACCCGTATTCAGCGGGAACGCTTCAAGAGTCTGGAGGAATATGAGAAGCAGAAGGGTGTGTTCGTTCTCGACCGTGAGAAAATGCAGCTCGCCAAGCCGGATATGAAGATCCTCCACCCCCTGCCCCGTGTGGACGAGATCACCGAAGAGGTCGACTACGACAGCCGTGCGAAGTATTTTGAACAGACTGTGTACGGGATGTATGCACGGATGGCTCTCATTATGAAGATGCTCGAAAACGCTGACCGCAAGCCCCTGCCCCGTCAGTTCGACACACATCCGTGCCGGTGCTCTAACCCGAACTGCATCACCTCAACGGAAGCATACCTGCCCAAGCTGTTCCGTCCGCTGGGAGGGGATATGCTGCTGTGTCAGTATTGCGAGGGTCGCAGTCTGATTTGAGGACTGACACCCGTGCTCCGGTTTTGCATCGGCAGTATCGGTACCCACAGGAAATTCTTTCTGCCGTTCGGCAGAACAGATAGATTTCCGTTCCAACGGTCAGTGAAGTTTTCCTTCACTGACCGTGTGTTTTACGCCCCCGCAGAACACGGCGGACAGCTTTCTCTCAAGGGGATAGAAAACTATGGCGAGGAAGACAGCGTGTTGTTCTACGCTGAATGATGTGGAAAATTTTCCCATGCGGTTGTAATTCAACGGGCGGTTTGCTATAATAGTGCTATCAAAGCAGCTATGCTGCTTTCACGGGAGGGTTCATTATGAAACGGCAGGGCATACGGTGGACAGCGGCATTTTTGGCGGCGGTGACCTTTTCACTGCTGTTCAGCGGGTGCAGTCTCTCGCTGGATCTTTCTTTCGGGTCAGGTACTCACAGCCGACCGCAGGGCAGTGGACTGTTTGGCAACAGCTCCTATTGGGAACCGTCCGAAGAGGATCCACTGGATGATACTTCCTATCTGGATGCTTTGGAACGGCAGTTTACCGACTACCCGACCGCCATCCGCCATACTCTTGATGAAGACGAGGAAGAACTGTACAAACGCATCATCGCTCGTATTGAGAACGAGCAGTACACCTTCACCTTCGAGAACATATCCAACGACACGTTCAAAAAGGCGTACTACGCCGTCTTGTACGACCATCCGGAGTATTTCTGGATGGGGCACAACTATTCCTATCAGGTACAGACCAACGGAGAGGGAGATACCCGTCTGAAAGTGGAGCCGTCCCTGTTCAGCGAGGACGAGGCAGCCATCCGGCAGGCGAAACAGGCGTTGGAGAGTGCGGTGCAGGTGATCGTCAGCGGAGCCGAACGGCAGGATGATCTGTACCAAAAAGTCAAGTACGTCCACGACTACATCATCGACCACACGACCTATGACAGTGGAGCACTGGAGACGATTACGAACGGTGTGGCAGACGGAGCGATACGAGCCGCTAATGCTTACGGCTGTTTGGTAGAGCATCAGGCGGTGTGTTCGGGATATGCGGCGGCGTTCCAACTGCTGATGCAGCGGCTTGACATTGAGTGCGGCTGTGTGAACGGGATGCGTTCAGGCGATGTGAACGCCCACCAGTGGAACTATGTGTGTCTGGACGGAGACTACTACTACATGGACGTGACATGGGACGACCCTGTGCGGGAAGACGGCACCCAAACACGCACCTACGAATACTTCCTTCTTTCGGAGGAGGATCTGGCATATACCCACGTCAAAAACGATGACCTGCCGGCACCGGTTTGCAGCGGTATCCGCTACAACTTCTACCGTTATAACGGTCTGTACTTTGACGAGTACGATTTCGGTGCGATTCGTCTGGCGGCCGATGTGATGGCGGGCGACAGTGCCCTGACGATGAAGTTTTCCTCTCCTGCCGCTTGTCAGGAAGCCGAAGACGATCTCATCGAGCACCAGCGTATCTTTGACATTGACTACATCGATGGTCACATCACCTACTCCCGCAGCAGTTCCGGCTGTATTCTGACGATCAATTACTGAAACAGTGTGATATGACAGGGCAAGCCGCTTCCGGCGGCGGAGTGCACCACAAGGGTACTCCCTTTGGTCGCCTCCGCTGTCAACTCCGCTATCGCTCCCGACCACCTGCTGAACACACAGCAGTTGACTATACTACCCAACCCACACCAATTGGTGAG
>CACZZU010000208.1 GCA_902785765.1 uncultured Ruminococcus sp. | reverse complement strand
TTCCATAGAAGCCGCACGGCAACAGAACACCGCACCCGATGTTTCACCAAGAAGCGGCAGCACTCACCGCTGTTCCCTGTTCATGGTTCATGACTCATGGGATTGCAGTTTATGCAGGAAATCCGTGAAATAGGGCGGCAGAGGGGCAGAGAAGGTCAGCGTTTCACCGGTGCGTGGATGCACAAAGGCGATGTAGTACGCATGAAGACACTGTCCTCCCAAGGAGACAAGATACTTTTTGCCGCCATAAACGGGGTCCCCCGCCACCGGATGACCCAGTGACGCCATGTGTACACGAATCTGATGGGTACGACCCGTTTCAAGCGTCAGTTCCACATGGGTGTAGTCACGGAAACGCTCCAGCACCCGATAATGCGTAATCGCTTCACGCGAATTTTTAAGTGTGACCGCCATTTTCTTGCGTTCAATGGGATGCCGCCCGATAGGAGCGTTGATCGTGCCGCTGTCATCTTTGAGACGTCCGCAGACGACTGCCTGATATTTGCGGGTGAAACTATGTGCCTTGATCTGCTCTGCCAAGTGTTGATGGGCAAAATCATTCTTCGCCACAATCAGCAGTCCGCTGGTATCCTTGTCGATACGGTGCACGATGCCGGGTCGCAGTACACCATTGATGCCCGACAGCGAGTCACCGCAGTGATAGAGCAGGGCGTTGACCAGTGTCCCGTCCGGATTGCCGGCGGCAGGATGCACAACCATGCCCCGTGGCTTATTCACCACCAGCAGATCACTGTCTTCATAGACAATATCCAGCGGGATATTTTCCGGTCTGGCCTCCGGCAGAATCGGTTCCGGCACAGATAAAACTACCGTATCCGCCGCTTTAAGCCTGCTGTTCTTGGACGGCACCTTGCCGTTGACGGTTACCCGCTGTTCTTCGATGAGCCGCACGATGGCAGAACGGGTGAGGCAGCCGTCCTGCTCCGCCAGAAACTTATCCAACCGCATTCCTGCACCGTCTTCTCCGACAGAAAACGTCTTACACTCCATCGCCGTCCACTCCGTTCCGCTCTGACACCCCGCTGTCAGACGTGCCGCTGTCGGGCGTGCCGCTGTTGGGCGTGCCGCTGTCGGACGTGCTGCTGTTGGACGTGCCGCTGTCGGACGTGCCGCTGTCAGACGTGCCGCTGTTGGGCGTGCCGCTGTTGGGCGTGCCGCTGTTGGACGTGCCGCTGTCGGACGTGCCGCTGTCGGACGTGCCGCTGTCGGATGTGTCATCGTCTGCTTCACAGGCATACACTCTTTCTTCGCCGTTTTCGTCCGTTGCGAGGAAAAGTTTCACGTCATCAGACGGAAACAGCTCTTCCTCCTGCGGCAGCACCTGTTGACCGCTGCGGTAGTCCCGCAGGATCACCGCCAGTGCAAGCAGTACCGCACCGATGGTGATACAGTAATCCGCAAAGTTGCAGACCGGCGGAAAAAACGACAACGCCAGATAGTCCACGACAAACCCACGGAACAATCGGTCGATGAGATTGCCGAGTCCGCCGCCGATAATCAGCATACACGCAGCGTAAAACAGCTTGCCGGTCAGCCGCTTGTTGAGAATCAGCCACACCATGCCTGCGATCAGCACCAGTGTGATGACCGAAAATACCCATACATGGTTCTGGAACAATCCGAACGCTACCCCACGGTTCTCGACATATACCAACGAAAGTACATGGTCGATCACCGACACACTGCCACTGGGTGCCAATGCCTGTACCACAAAATACTTAATGACCTGATCGGCGATAGCCAGCACCGCCGACACTGCCAATACGATAGTCAATGCCATAACATCACCTGCCAAAACGCCGCCGATGGCGGCGGAATTAAAGGTGAACTACCCATTGTCTAAAGCCAATGGGCTTCCTGCTTCATCGTCCTCGTAACCTACTAACTCCACAGGCGTAAATTTGAACCGTCCCTACTGTTGTTATAACAAAAAAGCTACGCTTTTGGCAGCCTTAACCCACCGTCTAAAGCCGACGGGATTGCGACTGCCATTTTTTCAAAGACTGAAAAATGAGTGGGAGGACAGCGTTTCTTTCACGGAACAGTCCATGTATCCGTCAGTCCATACGAAAGAGGCTTTTGTGTCCTTTGAGTCATCGAGCCGCCGACACCCAGTGACGGCGGCTCGATGCGGCGTCCCGCCGCTGTGTACTTGAGGCGGTGTCCCACCGCTGTGTACTTGAGCTTTTTGCAGTCGTTAACGACCATTACGGTTGTGTTACTCGGACGCTTTCGTGACATATCTGTGTCGGTTCGAGAGAATCTGCTTGTACACGCCCTGATGAATGTTTTCCTACGGAATAGAAGTGACAGATGACGATGACAGAGCGACACTCACCAATTGGTGTAGGTTGGATAGTATAGTCAACTGTTGTGTGTTCAACAAGTGGTCGGGAGCGATAGCGGAGTTGACAGCGGAGGCACTCCGCCGGAGTTGTCCAGTGCGGTCACGCACCGACAGGCAAGACCACGCACTCATCCAATAACGGAAGCACATCTCGCACAAAGGGTAGGATGAGCAGGGTTGCTGCCAACGGTCTTGCTGTAAACCCAGCAGCGTTCGCACTTTTCGCCTTCGGCGTGTTCTACACGAACGGACAGAGCCGGTACATCGGCCTGCTCAATAGCAACCTCGGACACGATGAACGAAGCCGCCAGCTCTTTTTCGGCTTCTTTCAGGAAGTCATACTGCTCACCGGAAGCTTTCAGCGTCACCTTCGCTTCGAGTGACGCACGGAGGGTCTTGTTCTTGATCTCGACCTCGATAGCCTTCTTGACCTCGTCTCTGGTCTCGTGGATGCGATCCCACATCGCCATGAAGGACGGATCAGGCTGTACATTCGTGAGGGCGGGCATCTCGTTGAACAGGACGTGGGCGGCATTCGCCTGACGGTCATGGGGCATAAACTGCCAAATCTCATCGGACGTATACGCCAGAATCGGTGCCAGCATACGGGTCATGGCATCGAGAATACGATAGATTGCCGTCTGTGCGGCACGGCGGAGTTTGCCGTCCTTGGCTTCGGTATAGAGTCTGTCCTTGAGCACATCGAAGTAGAAGTTGGACATATCCACCACACAGAAGTTGTGGATCGCCTGATAAACCTGATGGAAGTCGAACTTGTCGTAGCCTTCACGCACCTTGACATTCAGAGCATCCAGCTTGGAGAGTGCCCACTGGTCGAGGGGCAGCAGCTCGTCCAGCGGCACGCTGTCGGTATCGGGATCAAAGTCACTGATGTTGCCGAGGATATAACGGGCGGTATTGCGAATCTTGCGATAGGCTTCAGAAAGCTGCTTGAGGATCTCGTTAGAGATACGCACATCAGAATGGTAGTCGCTGGAGGCAACCCACAGGCGGAGAATATCCGCACCATACTGGTCGATGATCTTCTGCGGACTCAACCCGTTGCCCTGTGATTTAGACATCTTCTTGCCTTCCATATCAATGACCCAGCCGTGGGTCACAGCGGCTTTATAGGGAGCCTGTCCCTTGGTAGCGATAGCGGTCAGCAAGGAAGACTGGAACCATCCGCGGTACTGGTCGGCACCTTCCAGATACAGGTCAGCCGGCCAACGCAGGTACGGTCTTTCTTCGCAGACAGCGGCATGGGACACGCCGGAGTCGAACCATACGTCCATAATGTCCTTCTCCTTGTCGAAGGACTGACAGCCGCACTTCGGACAGGTCAGACCGTCCGGAATGAGTTCATCGGCTTCTTTGGCGTACCAGACATCGGAACCGTCCTTGGCGAAGAGATCGGCAACGTGCTCCATCGCCGCCTTGTCGATGATCGGCTCCCCGCAGTCTTTACAGAAGAAGATCGGAATGGGCACACCCCATTTTCTCTGGCGGGAGATACACCAGTCTTTTCGCTCACGCACCATAGAGGTGATGCGGTCTTCGCCCCATCCGGGGATCCATTGGATACCCTTGATGGCTTCGACCGCTTCGTCCTTGAAGTCATCGACCGAACAGAACCACTGTTTGGTGGCACGGAACAGGACGGGCTTCTTGCATCGCCAGCAGTGCGGGTACTGGTGAATGATCTTTTGCAGGGCAAAGAGGGCACCGGTCTTTTCGAGGTGCTCGGCGATCGGCTTGTTGGCGTCTTCGGTCAGCAGACCGGCAAACATACCGGCTTCTTCGGTCAGGCGTCCATGCGCATCAACCGGTACGACCATCGGCAGTTCCTTGTAGTTACGGCACACCTCATAGTCATCGACACCGTGTCCGGGAGCGGTATGCACACAGCCGGTACCGCTTTCCAGCGTAACGTGGTTGCCGACAATGACCAGTGAAGTACGGTCAAGGAACGGATGGGCGGTCTTCATATATTCGAGTTCGGCACCCTTGAGGGTACCAATGACTTCGTAGTTATCCAGTCCGGCGGCTTCCATGGCGGCCACATACAGTTCCTCCGCCATCACATAGTATTCACTGCCGCTCTTGATGACGCTGTAATTGAAGCGGGGTCCTACACAGATCGCCACGTTCGCCGGCAGTGTCCAAGTGGTGGTCGTCCAGATAACGAAGTAGGTATTCTTGAGGTCTGCGTACCCGGAGAGCCTCCCGAGGTCGTCCTCAACGCGGAATTTGACGAAGATGGTCGTGACCTTGTCGTCGGCGTACTCGATCTCGGCCTCGGCAAGGGCGGTCTCGTCGTGCGGGCACCAGTAAACGGGCTTCTTGCCCTTGTAGATATAGCCCTTTGAGTACATCTTGCCGAAGACCTTGACCTCCTCGGCCTCGAACTTCGGGTCCATCGTGAGATAGGGCATATCCCAGGCGCCGAGGAAGCCGAGGCGCTTGAACTCCGAGCGCTGGATATCGACGAAGTTTTGTGCGAACTCGTGGCAGGCGTCGCGGAATTCGGGGATCGTCATAGCCTTGCGGTTCAGCTTCTGCTGCTTGATTATAGCGGACTCGATGGGCATACCGTGGTTATCCCAGCCCGGTGTAAAGGGGGTGCGGTAGCCGGTCATCGACTTATAGCGGATGATAAAGTCCTTTATCGCCTTGTTGAGGGCGTGACCCATATGCAGGTGCCCGTTCGAGAAGGGAGGGCCGTCATGCAGGATAAAGGCGGGCTTTCCCTCGTTTTTCTT
>CACZZU010000207.1 GCA_902785765.1 uncultured Ruminococcus sp. | reverse complement strand
GGCAGTTTTTGCCCTTATCTTGTTTGATACTGATAGTGTAGCGGCGGAGCCCCGCCGCCGTTTATGGCTTTTTGTAGCCTTTGACAGCCAAAACAGCGGGCGGTGTCCCACCGCTGTGTATTTGGGCTTTTTGTAGCCGCTGATAGCCAAAACAGCAGCGTTTCTCGGACACTTTCCTGACATATTTGCCTCGATCGGCAGTTTTTGCTCTCGTCTTGGTTGATGTTGATACTGTCCGCATTTCGGACAGAATTGTCCGCATTCCGGACAGATTTGTCACCCCCCCTGACAGAATTGTCACCCCCCCCTGACAGAATTGTCCGCCCCAACAGGTTGATTTGTAACCCAGTTTCACCGAATCCGCACCCGCCGAGAGGATTTTCTGCTATGTGTTTGGCATGGTTGATTGGATGGTACAGGAGAGGAGAAGCGGATAAAATCAGAGGGGGGTTGACAAAACTGTACATACTGTGTATACTGTGCATATAGAGCAGGAACAAAGGGAGGAAAGAGGATGCACCTATTCATTGACAATCGCAGTGGACTGCCGATCTATGACCAAATTTACCGTCAAATACGGGCGGCCATATTGGACGGCACCTTACAGGAAAACGACCCGCTGCCGTCTATCCGCAGTCTGGCGAAGGATTTGCAGATCAGCGTCATCACCAGCAAACGTGCCTACGAAAAACTGGAACAGGAAGGGTTCATCTACACGGCTCCTGCCAGAGGATCGTTTGTGGCTCCGAAAAATCCGGAATTAGTGAAGGAAGACAACCTCCGGAAGATAGAGGAACATTTGGCAGAAGTGGTGCGGCTGGCGAAAATGTACGGCATCAGTAGGGAAGAAATCAACGAGATGTTGGAGGAAGAACTGGAAGAATCCACCTGAATGATGTGCCGCGTGTGTGGCGGGCGAGTAGGTTCCCCAAAAGACAACAATTGACGGAGGAGGTGACACCTTCCCGCAGAAATGGAGGTATCAGTATGAACGGAAACGAAACAAGAGGAACGGTCGGCGAACCGACCCAAATGGCTATCGAGGTCGAACATCTGACCAAACAGTATGCCGATGCTGGTTCGGAAGGTGGTTTTCGGCTGGAAAACATCTCCCTGACCCTGCCTGCCGGCATGGTGATGGGCTTGATCGGTGAAAACGGAGCGGGCAAGAGTACGCTGATCCGGCTGTTGATGGGATTGACCCGACCCGACAATGGCACGATACGTTTGTTGGGGAAAGATATTCGGAAGGATTTTCACCTCACCAAGCAGGACATCGGCATCGTATTTGACGACACGGGTATCTCACCGGAGCTGAACGTCCGACAAGTCAACAGTGTGATGAAGGACGTGTATCGGGCGTGGGACGAAGAGCAGTTCCGGATGTACTGCCGACAGTTTGATTTGCCCGAACGCAGGCGGTTCAAGACCTTCTCACGAGGGATGAAAATGAAGCTGGGTATCGCCATGGCTTTTTCGCACCATGCGAAACTGCTCATCATGGATGAGCCGACCAACGGACTTGACCCGCTGGTACGGGATGAAGTGGTGCGGATGCTGTGCGACTTTACCCGTGACGCATCCTGTTCGGTGCTTATCTCATCCCATATCGTGAGCGATCTGGACAAAATTTGCGACTATATCGCTTTCCTGCACAAGGGACGGTTACTCATCAGCCAAGAGAAAGACCGCTTGTATGAGGACTATGGGATTCTCCACTGTACACAGGAGGAACTGTCTGCCCTGCCGTCAGGTGCAGTGGTTGGCAGTAACGATACGCACTATGGGCTTGAAGTGCTCGTAAAGAAAAGGGAATTGTCCGGTGAACGTGCTTATCGTCCCATTGATCTTGAAAAGTTGTTTGTCTTCATGGCAAAGAGAAAGTAAAACCGCACCGGTGTGCTGATTGGCAGCAGAAGAAAGGAGGGGTACCGATGAAGGCACTATGGAAGTATGACTGGTACAAAAGCGGGGCAAAACTGTCCGTGCTGGTTGGAGGATTGTGCCTGTTAGTGATGGTGGTCTACGGGGTGAGTATTTATGTCCATGTGTCGCCGTCTACGCTGAAAGGCGAAGGATCGTATGACAGCGTCTTGTCGTTTTATGATGCTCGTATGCTCCCAATTTGGAGCTTACCGTTGGTGACAACGTGGATCACCGGAAAGATGCTGACCGATGACAAACAATGCGGTTGGCGAAGACTGTGCGGTGCTTTACCGCTGACGGTACGGCAGTATATCACCGAAAAATATCTGTTCGGGCTGGTGTTCATGGGCGGCAGTATGGTGCTGGTGATGCTGTGTCAGACGGTGTATGTGGTGTGGCTGGGGGTGTTTGACGGACGGCTCCTGATGCTGTTTTTCCTGCGGTATATGATGGTGTTCCTGATGACGTCCGCTGTTTTTAACGTACTGGCACTGTGCCGGGATTTTGGCTTTGCTCTGCTGTGCGAATTGCTGGTGCTCATTGTTCTCCCTGTGTTTTGGCTGTTGGGCAGTTCGATATTCAATGCGAAACCGCTGTTGTATGCGGCATGGCATATCGGTGATGCCATTATGTGGCTGTACTACCAGCCGGAGGGGATTGTTTGCGGCGGTGTCTTGGCAGTGGTGCTGTATGGCATATCGTATGTTGCCTGTCTGTACATTGGCAGGTTCAAAAAGGAGTGACCACACCCTCTGTCATCAGCATTTCCCTTTGATACGCCGTGAATGTACCTGCTGACACGAAAAAGTTCTTGCTTGAGGAGGGAAATGTCAGCGAAACTGACGAGGTGTCCACAGGGACAAAGAAGCAGGCGATGTCTGTTGCCACACTACATATTGTAAGAAGGGGAGGTGCAGAGGATGAAGGCACTCTGGAAAAATGATTGGTACCGTATGGGGAGGAAGATGCTGCTCGTGCTGACCGTGCTGTTTGCGGCAACAGTGCTCTCCTATGAAAGCGACCTTGCACGGCGCGGCTCGCACTATATCATCCGGAATATGGAATCCAACCGCATACTGTGGCATTTTTACAGCCAGATCGTGTCGGAAATGGATCGCGGTGGGATGGTGATCTGGGTGTTCACGTTGGCGACCGTATGGCTGACCGGCAAGCTCATGCACGGTGACAGGCGTTCGGGCTGGCACCAACTTTGTCGGGCGATGCCGCTGACAGCATGGCAGTACATCACCGAAAAATATCTGTTCGGGCTGGTGTTCATGGGCGGCAGTCTTTGACGGGTGGTTCCTGATGCTGTTTTTTCTGCGGTATATGGCGGTGTTTCTGCTGTGGGCGGCTCTGCTTAACGTGGTGACGTTCCGGTGGGGATTTGGTACCGCTCTGCTGTGGGCGGGGCTGACTTATTGGCTGGTGCCGTCGCTGCTGTCGCTGTTGTTGGACAATAGTTGGTCGGGATACCGCACATATACGGGTTTCCGCTTTTCGCATCTGATCGAGTGGGTGTTATACCAACCAAAAGGGATTGTTGTTTTTGCGGCTGTGGCGGCGGGGGTGTATATCCTATCGTATGTTTTATGTCTGCTGTTCGCTGAAAGACAATGGCGAATGTGCCGAAGTCAGAAAACACCGAAACAAAGTACGGCTATGGCGTGACAGACACGGCAGTGACCGACAAACGGCGATGAAACGGTGCGGGACATCATCATGGGGACGTGAGGTTGCTCTTTTGACCGTTACCATTACTGCCTGATACCACAACTGACGGATGAAAGGAGGGTGCAGAGGATGAAGGCCTTACTGCGGCATGATTGGTATGTGCACCGCAAGAGGTTGTTGAGTTTCTTCGGCGTTTACTGCGTTCTTATGGGACTGATTTTTGCCGGTATCTACTATCCCGTCCGGCACATAGGAGAGGAACAATGGGAGTACAAATTCCTCCTGTTTGTCGTACTGTTGCCGATGGATTTGGTTGTTGGCATGACCGCCGCTAATGCTTTGTCACATGACGTGAAGTCAGGCTGGCTGACCCTGTTGACCGCCATGCCTTATACACGCAGACAGATCATCACGGCAAAAGCCGTGTTCGGTGGGTTGGTGATTGCCGCACATGGTGTATGCGTCACGGTGTGTCAGCTCATCTTCACCGCACCTGCGGACGATGGACTTCCGATTGCACTGGAGATTGCCTGCTGGGAAACAGCCAAGCCGCTGATACTTTCGGCACTGCTGTTGTGGCTCACCACACGATGGCATTTGTCGGCGGCGGTAGGTATCCTGCTGCTTGCCGGTGTCACGATGCCAGCTCTCTGTCTGTCCATCGACCTGATCTGTGTGCGGAGCGGTTATCCGCCGTTCATGTCCGAATCGGTGAACAGACTGACGAATTTCCTCGTCACGCTTTCGGGCAGTGGTGTGTTATTGGTGAGTGCCCTTCTGCTGTATGGATTGTGCTGGCGGCTCTCGATGAGGACGTTTGACCGGAGAAGAATATGACGCAAAAAGCCCCCGCTGGTTCACGGCAACGATGAACCAGCGGGGGTGTACTCACGCACCCCATGCGAGGTGCGACTGCGAGGAATTTAACCCTCTGACAGGTCAGTATCAGTTTCTACTCACGCACCCCATGCGAGGTGCGACTAA
>CACZZU010000206.1:604-3864 GCA_902785765.1 uncultured Ruminococcus sp. | reverse complement strand
ACCCCTCCCCTAAAACCGCTGCGTTTTTGTAATAAAAAACAGCGTCCTAAAATGGATCCGCTGCTCTTTCATCTATCAATTTTGGTCGGTCACACTGGGAAACCCCTTTGTTTCGACAAAGGGGTTCCCCACGGTCTCGCCTGTCGGCTCGGTCGGTGCTTCTGCCTGCGGCAGAGGTGTTCACTGCACCCCGTCCTAAAAAATTGTGCTTATATGGTGCAGAATGACAAGTTCAGGCAATCACTCTATGTGCTTGCAGCACATTCTTTGAAAATTGATTTCCGTAGGCGTTCTCCGCCGCTGTTAATGCCGCCGTTTTCGACTGTCTGCAAAACATCCCAACCACAGACTATTCTGCCCACCTGACTGTCAACAGGAGCGTGTCTCTCTGCTCTCGCTATCTGCCGTTTTCTCACGCACCAACGCTTTTACGGATTCTCCACACCTTCTTTCCTTTCTGGTGGAAACTTCCGCTTGATAAGGGAGAGTGTGTTGTCATGCAAGACGGTTCGGAACATTTACCGGTCACGTCAGTCCCCACGTTAGCAGCGGAACGATCACTGTCTTTTAAGCGAACAAACGGAAAATTCTTCGCACAGTGGGGGAACATGATACGGAAAACACCGATCAGCGATTGGAAGCGTTTCAGCGAACGTCAAAGCTGCCAAGATATCGCATACGAAGCCCGCTGGTGTCGGCAAGTGCCTGATACTGTGCATAGGTGCAGCCGGTACATTCGATGACGTAGGCATATTCGCCCAGTTCTGTTTTCAGCGGACGGTCGTGCAGTGCAACAAGCGTGATGCCCCGCTCCTGCATTGCAGACAGAAGTGCAGGCAGTTCCGCCGCACATCCGCTGGCTATCATTGCTGTGCGGGAGGCCTCCGCTGTTGCTGGCGGCTGCATGGACAACACATAGAAGCGAGTCTTGTTGCTGTCGTTGTTTTGAATGGCGGCGGCATATACCTCTAACCCGTACACATCAGCACACGCCGCTGATGCAATCGCAGCACACGAGGGATCACCACTCTCGGCAACCATTTTAGCCCCTTCTGCAGTACTGGAGACTTCGACCACCTTCGCATGGGGAAGGTTCGCTTCCAACCACGCCTTGCCCTGTGCGATTCCTTGCTTATGGGAATAGACCGTCCGAATCGTCTCTGCTTTCGCACCAGGCAGCGTGAGGAGGTTTTGGTTAATGGGCAGCTCGACCTCCCCCACTACCGAAACATCGGTCTGTGCGATGAGGATATCTACATAATCAATAACCGCCCCACCGATCGTATTTTCCTGCGGGATCACAGCAAAGTTACTATATCCTTCGGTCAGTGCCTGCACCGCATCCCTTACCGTTTCATAGGGTGCATAAGTACCCTTGCTGTCAAAGAACACACCGCAGGCTTCCTGCGTGTAGGTTCCTTCGGGACCAAGATAGCTGACCACCGCCTTGTCTGCCTGTATTTCCGCTGTGATTACAGGAGCAATGGACAGGGTACTGTCTTCTTGACTGGCTGTCACCGCAGGAGCAGCGGACGGGGTTCCGTCCTTCTGTGCGGCACAGCCGGTCAGGAGCAATACCGCTGCTATCACAAGCACACTGATTCTTCTCATATTTTCCACCATCCTTGATTAGAGCTTTGCGATCTGCCGCCCAAAAGCATTTCTCTGTACGGAAGCGGCAGATCGTGCTTCCATTATATCATCTCACACCGTACCCGTCAATTCCGTAGATCACTTCCTTGTCATGTCCAAAAGGAGAAGGGAACATTCGCCGGCACCGTATTGCTGCTGCCGATACCGCCTCCCTTGCTGAAAATATCTCCGTGATATAAACGTGAAAAAGCCCCCGCTTTATCGGCAGGGGCTTTTGTGTGGGACGGCACAAATACCGCACAGGGAAAGAAAAAGATGTCAAACAACTGCGGTCAGTCATCTATTTTCTCGAAACGGGGTACCTCTTTGCCGTCTACGTTGACGTACTGATAGAAAATAGCGGAAGGTCTTGCCCAAATCGTACCATCTCCGTAGAGGGCTTTGTAAATGACGAGTTCCTCGGATGTTTCGCTGTCCTTCGCCAGACAGATGAATGCGTATTCACCGCCCTTGAAGTGGCGGTATTTCCCCGGTGTCCCAACAGCGGGCAGCGGTTTGCGTTCCTCTTGTACAGCTTCCTCTGTTGACATAACCGTGTCAGCGTTCGTCATGCTGACAGGCACGTCCTGTCCATCGTCTGCGGGGTAGACAGGAGCTTCTCCATTCGTCAGCACCAACACACGGGTACCGTAGGCAGGGATCGTGATGTTAGCATAGTTGTTGGACACGTCATAAACGGTCTTGCCGTCGTAGACATCGTACAGTTTGGTGCCGTTGTCGGTGCGGAAGCCGAGGTCAAAATCATTCTCGCTGAGGTTTAGGGCGATATACACGCTCTGATCTTCAAATCGGCGTTTGAACACCAACTGTTCATTACGGATGACGGTATTCTCAAAGCTGCCATACTGGAGTGCCTTATAGGTACGGCGAATGGATCCCAGACGGCACACATGACGATAAAGGTCATTATTCTGACAGTCCGTGATGTTGACACACGGACGCAGCGGGTAATCATACTCCGTGCGGCTCTTCTGTCCTTGAATGCCCCACTCACTGCCGTAGTAGACAGAAGGAACACCGGGCATAAAGTACAACGTGGAAAAGGCATTCTTGAGATGTTCGGGGTTCCGCAGGGTACTGGCCAGACGGTTCACGTCATGGTTATCCACGAAATTATAGGTGTAGATATTGTGATAGATACCACCGCCCGCAAACTGACGGTTCAGCGAATGAGCGATCTCGAAATAATTCCGATCGTTGTGGGAGGAATAGATACCCTTGTAGCACTCGTAGTTGGTGCAGGAATCCAACAGATCGGGATTGGCTAAACGAGCATAGTCGCCGTGGATGATTTCACCCATCAGCCAGAACTGGTTATCACGGCTCTTGCAGAAGTGTTTCAGCTCCCGCAGGAAATCCTGATCCATACAGTAGGCCACGTCCAGACGCAAACCGTCGATCTTAAACTTGTCCATCCACATGGCTACAGCATCGAAGATGTGCTTTTTCACGTCCGGATGACGCAGGTTCAGCTTCACAAGGTCGTAGTTGCCTTCCCACCCTTCGTACCAGAACGGATCACCCCACGGACTGTTGCCGCCGAAGTTGAGGTTCTGGAACCACGAACAATATGGCGAAGACTGCAAATTTTTGCGGACATCTTCAAA
>CACZZU010000206.1:0-576 GCA_902785765.1 uncultured Ruminococcus sp. | reverse complement strand
TTGAACACACCGTCCAAAACAACTCTGATGCCGTTGTCGTGCAAAGCTGCACAGATCCTGGCGAAACTTTCGTTATCGCCAAGACGGTTGTCTATATGGTAGTAATCGTTGGTATCGTATCCGTGGGTAGTCGACATAAACACGGGACCGAAATACACGGCGTTGACGTGCATTTCTTTCAGGTGTGGGATGAAGTCAATGACCTTATCCAAACGGTACGCCTGCTGACCGTCATTGACTCTCGGTGCTCCGCAGAAGCCCAGCGGATAGATGTGATAGAAGACAGATTCGTTGACCCAATACATGGTTGATTCTTTCCTTTCCGGTGTCAATTACTGTCTGTGAACAAACAGCTTCACCAGTATAGCACAGTTTGACAGAAAAATCAAGATACTTTTGCGTCTTTTTGTAGAAGATGACCGATATGTACTTCAACACGCCATACAAAGACCCGCTGTGGTATCACAGCGGGTCTTGTTCGTGAGGAATTTTTCCCTTCGGACAGGTATGCCGAAGGTTGTTGATGATGGACAGATCGCAACCTCCTGTACGCTGTCTTTCCTCCCCTTGCAGAAC
>CACZZU010000205.1 GCA_902785765.1 uncultured Ruminococcus sp. | reverse complement strand
TTATGAGGCAAACCCTTCCCGTACTCCCTACGGTACTGTTATCTTACGAACAACTTTTGGAAACCTCTATGTCTATATTTTAGCAACAGATATCTATGTCGTCAAGGGAAAGTCAGCCCTGCGGGCTGACGGCAATTCATCCCCGACCTATAGAGGTCGGAGTCTTCTTGCCGGGGGAGGATAAAAGACGGCACACGATGCCGAAAGATTTCCCCAGAGGAAACCTTTTCACCGTGTGTCATCCTTCCGGTCACTTTGACCGCCAAACAATGGTCGGTCAGGATGTGACCTCACGCTGTCGTTTTTTTATCCGTCAAAGTTCCCGCCGCCCTTCGATGGCGAAAGACAGCGTGACCTCATCGGTATATTCCAAGTCACCGCCGACCGGCACACCATACGCTAAACGTGTGACACGAACGCCCAACGGCTTGATGAGCTTGGATAAGTACATCGCCGTGGCTTCACCTTCAACAGTGGCATTCGTGGCGAGGATGATCTCCTTCACGGTCTTGTCCTGCAAACGAGCCAACAGTTCCTTGATCCGCAGCATATCGGGCAGTACGCCTTTCATCGGCGACAAAACGCCGTGCAGAACGTGGTAGCGGCCATTGAATTTGCCGGTACGCTCCAGTGCCATGACATCACTGATGTCTTCTACGACACAAATCACCTCTGCGTTGCGTTTATCGTCCGTGCAGATATAGCACAGTTCCTTGTCCGTCAGGTTACAGCAAATACGACAGTAGTGCAGCTTTTGACGGGCTTGTGCGATGGCATCTGCCAGCTTGAGGGCTTCCTCCTGCGGAATGGAAATCATGTGATACGCCAGCCGCAGGGCGGTTTTGCTGCCGATACCGGGCAGTCGGTGAAACTGCTCGATCAGATAGTCAAACGAAGCGATGTTACTCTCTGTCATCATCAGAACAGGCCGGGTACGTTCAGACCGCCGGAAATTCTATCCATCGTAGCGGACTTCTCGTCTCTTGCCTTGCGGATTGCTTCATTGACAGCGGCCATAATCAGGTCGCCCAGCATATCAATATCTTCGGGGTCAACAACATCCTTGCTGATGTTCAGAGCCTTGACTTCCAGAGCACCGGTCACAACGGCTTCTACCGCTCCGCCGCCTGCGGCTGCGGTATATTCCTTCACATCCAGTTCCTTGGAAGCCTCATCCATCTCTTCCTGCATCTTTTGTGCCTGACGAGCCAACTGTTGGATGTTCTGACCTCCGCCATTATTATTGAATCCCTTGGGTAATCTTGCTTTCATTGTTAATGTCCTCCCTTTTTGGTATGGTTGATATGTTCTCTATCGCTGATAACGGCAGCTTTGTACACCTATCACAGCGAAAGCGACTAGGATGTGCCGTTCGATGGTTTGGTGGTTTCTTCCACCGGTACGCCGCCCGCCCGCAGTTCATGAACAAACTGCTGCAAGGGGTCATCCTCCTGCTGAACTTCATCGGGATAGGAATAACGTCCCAGCTTGTACTCCTGTCCGGTCGCCTGACGCAGGAGTGTCCGCATCATGTCACGGTTTGTCGGCTTACGCAGCATTTCAAAGCACAGGTCGTTGGCAGAATCTACCAGCACATATTGTCCGCTGACATACGCCTTACTGCCCTCGAAGCCGATTCCGACCGTAGACGAGTATTTTTTCATCGCCTCTACGACCTGTGACCATTCCGCCAGCGGAACGGCGTTTTTACGCAGTTCGTCCATCTTGGCTTTGTCGGGACGGACAGCCGGTGTCATGTTCCTGCGGGAAGATGACGAAACCGCCGGTGCCGCCGCAGGGGCGGTCAGCAACGCTGGATTCGCCCGCAGCTGTGCCAACAGTTTTTCCAGTGCCGTCACCCGATCCGCCAAAGAAGCTGACGCATCCGGTGCCGCATGAGCTTCGCACAGTCTGACGAGGGTCATCTCCATCTCAATACGGCGGTTCACGCCGTGCAGCATACGGTCATACGCCCCCTGCAGGGCATCAATCGCCGCAATAATCTGCGGCAAGGAGAGTTTTTGTGCCTGTTCGGTGGTACGGCGAAGGTCTTCCTCTGCCATCACCAGCACGTTCTCCGTTTTTTTCATGGTATGAATGAGCATCATCGAACGGAAATGCTCTATCAGTTCTTCGCACAATCTCGCCATGTCTTTGGCATCACGGTGCAATTCGTCCACCAGTGTGATCGCACCGGCGGCATCACAGGACAGGATACATTCCGTGAGCGTCAGCAAACGGCTTTTATCCGCCAGACCGGCTGTTTTGCGTACCAGCGACTCCGTGATGGGGTTGCCCTGTCCCATCACCTGATCCAGCAGGGACAGCGAATCACGCATCGCCCCATCGGCAATACCGGCGATCAGCAAAGCCGCTTCCCGCTCGATCGTACAGCCTTCCTGTTCACACACATAGGACAGCCGGTCAGCAATATCCTCCGGTGCGATACGGTGAAAGTCGAATCGCTGACAGCGGGACAAAATCGTTGCAGGCAGCTTGTGCACTTCGGTCGTTGCCAAAATGAACAGAACGTGGGCAGGCGGTTCCTCAAGTGTTTTCAGCAAGGCGTTGAACGCCCCGATCGAGAGCATGTGCACCTCGTCAATGATATAGACACGGTACTTGGCATTGGCAGGTGTGAAATCTGCTTCTTCCCGCAGCATACGAATGTCATCGACACCGTTGTTGCTGGCGGCATCAATTTCCACCACATCCATGACGCTGCCGTCATCAATACCCCGACAGATGGCACATACTCCACAGGGATCGCCGTCCACCGGCGACAGGCAGTTAACCGCTTTGGCTAAAATCTTGGAGCAGGTCGTTTTGCCGGTTCCGCGGGAACCGGTGAACAGGTAGGCGTGAGCGATTCTGTCCGACTGCAATTCATTCTTGAGGGTGGTCGTTACCTGCGGTTGTCCGATCACATCCGCAAAAACACGGGGACGGTATTTCCTGTATAAAACTCGATACAATCCTCTCACGTCCCCTCGGAAATTTGTGCAAATAGGTGAAACAGCTAAAAAAAGCAAGACAGCCCGTATGAAACGGTTTTCCATACCCTTAACTATACGACCGAACAGACTAACTGCATCGCACAGTGCGAGACGCTTAATGCTGCTCGGTTCCCCGCCTGACATGGTTCACGCTGCCCTGTCGCACAGCACCTGCCCGATCGTATAGTTAAGGGTATGAATCTGTCTTGTAACATCAGCAACCCTATCTATTATACTATAAACAAATAGAAAAATCAACACCCTTTGAAAATTTTTTGCAGCGGGTGCGTGACCGCACTGGACAACTCCGGCGGAGTGCCTCCGCTCTCAACTCCGGCGGAGTGCCTCCGCTCTCAACTCCGGCGGAGTGCCTCCGCTGTCAACTCCGCTGCCGGTGCGTGACCGCACTGGACAACTCCGCTGCCGCTCCATGAAACTTGCGGAACACACAACAATTGACTAAACTACCCGACCCACTGTTAGTTGGTGAGTGTCGCTCTGCCATCATCATTCGTCACTTTCATTCCGTAGGAAAACATTTATCAGGGCGTGTACAAGCAAGTTCTCACG
>CACZZU010000204.1 GCA_902785765.1 uncultured Ruminococcus sp. | reverse complement strand
ATTGCAATCCACCTCATATTATGATACTATGGAGAACGGTGAAGGGAGGGAAAGCGTATGGTCGTATTTTCCGGCTGCGAAAGCTGCCGCCACTATGTGTATAACGAGGACTATGAGTGCTACGAATGTCTGGTGAGCCTTGACGAGGACGAAACGGCTCGTTTCTTATCCGGTACATTAGAGGCCTGTCCGTATTACAGCGGCGATGATGAATATGCAGTTGTCCGCAAACAAAACTGAAAGAGAGGGTGTTGCTATGCGTGTACTCAAAAAATATCTGGATGTGGTACTGTCGATTCTGTACGGCTGTATTATCGGGGTTGCCAATATTATTCCGGGCGTCAGCGGCGGCACGATGGCTGTCATGCTGAATATCTACGACAGACTGATTGATGCCTTCACGGGGCTGCGAAAGCACTTCAAAAAGAGCATTCGCTTTTTGCTGCCGATTGTAATCGGAGCGGGTTTGGGAATCATCGTATTCTCGAAGCTGATCAAGTACCTGATCGCTGTCTGTCCGCTGCCGACCTGTTTCTTCTTTATCGGTCTGATTATCGGCAGTTTGCCGCTGGTCTTCCGAAAAGCGTTGGAAACAAAGTTTCGTCCGCTGTCGATTCTTCCGCTGGTCATTCTGCTGGTCGGCATGACCGCTTTGGCTTTCGTCAATACCGAAGGTCAAGAAACCGCTGCCGCAGCCTTTCAGTTGGATGCAGGCAGTTGGTTCTACCTGTTCTTCGGTTCAGCGGTTGCCGCTATGTGCATGATTATTCCGGGTGTCAGTGGTTCGATGATCTTGATGGTGTTCGGCATCTATGCCACCATCATCGGAGCGATCTCCGACCTCACGAAACACTTTATCGACAACTGTATGATTCTGCTGCCGGTCGGTTTGGGCGTGATTCTTGGCATCGTCTTCGGGGCGAAAGTTATCGACCTGTGTCTCAAACATTTCCCGCAGATGACGTTCTTCGCTATTATCGGACTTATGCTTGGTTCTCCCTTGGTGATCTTCCTGAAATTCCAGGCACAAAGTCAGGCACAGGAAGTCAATGCCTTCACTTTCACACCGCTCAATATCACGCTGTCAGCGGTTGTCTTTCTGATCGGTGCGGGTATCGCCTTTTTCTTCGGCACCCACACAGAAAGTGAACAAAGAGTGGAAAGTCAGAAGCCGTGAGGCAAGCGGAGGATTTTATCCATCAGGGATAGGGAATGTGACGGGACAGACCCAGTCGTAGAACCAATTTCAGGAATGTGTGTATAGCGTGTCACTAAATAAAGGGCAGGAACGGAAACAACAGGAACAGCGTATTACTTCCGCTGCAGCAGAAATAGCTGTCAGTGGAACGATTCTCCGCCTACTTGATGGCTGTTCCTGCCCTTTTTGTACGGCACCCGGTCTGATACCACAAGAAAAGATTTTGTGGAGGCAAGAAATTTGTTGTTGACATTTGCAAGAAAGGGTGTTATACTGTTGAATGTTAGAGAAAGCTAATCCTCCGGAGGGTGAAAAGGCAGTCGAGAGACTGTTTTACCGTGTGCAGATATCCTGTATGCGAGTATCCTCTGGAAAGAAAGTCGTGCCGAAGGGGCACTTTCCCTCTGCGGTAACGGTTACAGCAGGCGTTTTTTGGTCGTTTTTGGCACACCGAAGGATAGGCAGAAGCGTATCGGGAGGTGTCGTGAAGACGACGATTTTTATGCCATAGGGTTAGGAATGACTAATTAGAGTGCCTGAATCCGTCCGCCATTTCATGTGGCAGCATTTTTTGAGAACAAAGTTGCCTGAAAGGGAAGAGGGACTGGGCATCGGTGCGTCACATGGACATGGTGATGTACTATGGTATCGAGGGAAAACAGTTGTGGCGGGCAATGAGGTTAGATGGAACGAATGAGGCTTGTCAAAGAGTTAGTTGAGACTAATTCTGGACATCAGCAATGTGTCGGGAAAGGAAGCGGTAGAGAAGTGGAGCAAGTACTGCAAAAACGGGCGGCTGTCCTGTTGAGTATCCTGCTGTTACTGTTGACAGCAACAGGCTTGTTCAGGATGACAGTGTATGCTGCCGAAACAAGCGGAACGGAGGAGGCCTATTATCTGTCTTTCAAAAAGTATAAGGCGGCGGTCGATCCGCAGGGGACGAAGACAATCACCTACAACGAAATCACCGATCAGATCAGTCACCTTCTGGAAGAGGGGATGAGGCGTTATACTGGTGGAGCCGAAAGAGACGGCGAGGACGGCTATTACAAACCGTTCTCTAATTCGTATGGGTTCTGGTATGAGACCTCTGGTTTCGAGAAAACCGTCATGGGCTATATTTCCGGTGCGAGAGTTACCGAAGTCGAGCTGCAGTTCTCGACCATGCGGAAAAGCGTTTCGAACAACGCCAGTGAGCAGGAGGTACGACAGGAGGTCGATACCTTGATCGCCATGCTGCGGGAAGATGCCAACAAACTGGATGATCTGTTCGGTTATACGGCAGATACTTCCGGTCACGGCGGCAGCAGCAACGGATTGGCATGGGCGACCTTTGGAGCGGTGTTCAGTATCATCGTCCGTGAGGGATTGGAGGCCATCCTCATCGTAGGAGCGATGGTAGCGTATCTGCTTAAAACAAACAATAAGCGTGGTACACTGTATGTGTATGTTGGTTCGATACTGGCCTTGGTGGCGAGTGTCATTATGGCGATCATCTTGTATTCCTTCGTCAACAACGCCGGCAACTCCATTCCACAGGAGATCGTTGAAGGTGTTACCGCGTTGGTGGCCGTTGCGGTACTGATTTATGTGTCCAACTGGATGATCTCGAAAGCGGAGTCGGACAACTGGACGAAATACCTGTCCGATAAAGTCTCTGATTCTGCGAGCCGCGGCAAGCTGTTCGCGTTAGGTTTTACAGCCTTTCTGGCGGTTTTCCGAGAGGGGGCAGAGGTCATATTGTTCTGTCAACAGTATTTCTCCCGTGCCGGAACAATGAACAACGGCTATCTGGCTGTGTTCGGCGGTATTTTCGGCGGATTGGCGGCAGTGGCTCTAATCTTTATCCTGATTCGGGTATTCGGCGTCAAGATACCGCTCAAACCCTTCTTCATGATCACAAGTATTCTCATGGCGATCATGTCTATCGCCTTCTTGGGTTCCGGTATGTGGGAACTGTTTATGGACGGCGGATTGGCCGAGCAGATCGGCGGATGGGTACAACAACTGGCGGTAACCATTCCATGGCTGTCATGGATGTCCGGCAACGATATGCTTGCTTTCTTCGGCATTTATCCGACTTGGATCACGCTGATACCGCAGTTGATTCTGCTGGTGATCACTATCATCACATTTGTCGTGGCGTTGCGAAAAAAGCCCGCTCCGGCGGAGAACGCTTCGTCTGCACAAGAGGCGGACAAACCGTCGGAGAACGATACCTGATCCTGTCATAATCGGAGCCTGACCCGTATAAAGACTCCGTTTTATGGGGCGGGAGCGGCTCGGTTCTCTATCCGCAGCCCTTCCGTGATATAAAACATTATGAACCATCCTGAGGAGGAACTTACCATGAAAAGATTGGCAAAAATCGTGGCAGCGGCTCTTTGTGCCGCTATGTTGACCGCTAGTTTGGCGGCTTGCAGCTCCAACAACTCGTCGAATACATCGTCCGGCACGAACAGTGCCGCCCCGGCACCGACCGCTTCTGTGACTGTATCCGAGAAAGATGCCGAAGAACCGGCGAATGAGCCTGATCTCGGTTTCACGGAGGTAGAGATCTTCGCAGATGTGGAGAAGGAATTTTTGAACCTGACAGCGGTTTATTTTCAGGCGGTCGATATGACCGGCGGCTACAAAGCCGAGGACTATGACTGTCATCTGGAGTTGGATGTCAAGGCTCTCCAAAACGGCTTGGGTTATGGTACCGGTGACTGGGTACCGTATCTGACCGTCAACTATGAAGTAACGAAGAACGACACCAACAAGAAGGTCAGCGAAGGCACTTTCATGCCGATGGCTGCTTCTGATGGTCCGCACTATGGTGCTAACATCAAGATGGATGGTGACGGTCTCTATACCGTGAAGTTCACGGTGAAGTTCCCGGATTCCAGCACCTATCTGATCCACACCGATGAAACAGGTCCGGAGACCCATGCGTTCCCGAACGCCATCGAGTATACCTATGACAAGTGGCAGTTTACCAAGGGTGCCTGGGCGGAATAATCTGGCTGATACCAAACGGAACGTTTCCGAAACCTTCTGTACGTTGTGCAGCGGCGGCAGACAGGCAGGAGCGTTCCTGATGTCATTGTGATACATGGAGCATTACGGGGGCTTCACGGCAGCAACACTCCGACAACGAAGATCGAAGGGTTTTCGTGTCGGAGTGATTGCCGTGTCTCGCGGGACTTTGCTCTGTCCGAACACAAAGAACCTTCGTGTGCTGCTTAAAAGGGGAAACACTATGCTTACTTATCTTATCAATGTGACCGATGATATGCTGGCACTTTCAGTGCTGATCGGCATGATCGTCGCTTTTCTGGATACTTACTGCCGCGACAGCGGCAAGCTGATCGGCAAGCTGGGTTTGCTGGCCGGTTTGATAGCAGCAGCCGTCCGAGCCTATTTCACCAATACCCGCCGTATCCAAAACGGCTGGAAGGTAGGCACCTATGGCTATGGCTTTGCCTTGGGATTTTTGATCCTGACGGTTGTGGCCGTTGCGGTGTTCGGCTATTTTTTGATGCGGAGCCAAAAGCATCCTCGGCTGAAAACGGCCGCTAACTGGGTGATCTCTTTGAGCACTGCCCTTCTGCTGACGGCATGGCTGTACTGTTCTCTTCCGAACGTGCTGACCTATCCCTTCAAATTCGATACCGGTGGCAACGGTATCTTGTCCACGGAATTTTTCCTGCGGTTGGGCGGTTATCTGCTGGGCATCCTCTTGTGTGCCTTGAGCGGTGTGTGCGTCTACCGTCTGTACCGTCAGGCGGCGGTGAAGGAACTGTATGCCGTGCCGTTCGTGACCATGTGTATCGGCGGTGGACTGTATGGTGTGTATACATTCGGACGGCTTATGGCGGTATTGACCGCCCGTAAGCTTGTAGACAGCGTGGACTTATTCAACTTTGCCGCCAAAAGTAACAACCTGTCCTACTGGTACACCTTCGGTCTGTTTGG
>CACZZU010000203.1 GCA_902785765.1 uncultured Ruminococcus sp. | reverse complement strand
AGCGTGGTGTCCCGCAAGTCCTTGCGAACCGACACAAATATGTCAAGAAAGTGTCCGAGTAACACAACTGTTTCGGCTGTCAACGACTGCAAAAAGCCCAACACGTCCAGTGCGGTCACGCACCGTGGGAAAATCAAAACATCCCTTGTCAAACGGCAAGGGATGTGCTATAATGAGGGCGGTTGAGGTCAAAGCTTTGTGCTGGACTGAAACCGCTGTCATGTCTGACACAAACAGACAAGTGTCCCGTCCGAAAGGCGGGAACGTATGTTGCTATAACGGCTTTCTGACATCGAAGGGGGCACCACGCTCTTGACCTGAGATGGAAGGGTGGACGAGAGAACCAGACAATCGGAGCACACCCTTGTTCGGGTGTGCTTTTTTTGATGCGAAAGCCGCTGCACACATCCTTATCACCATCAACTATCATCAAGGAGGAACCTGCTATGGACGAAAGAGTTTCGATGATCGGTATTATCGTAGAGAATGTCGATTCCACCGACAAACTGAATGCCCTGCTGCATGAGTACGGCTCGTATATCATCGGTCGGATGGGAATCCCGTACCCCAAAAAGGGACTGAATATCATCAGCATCGCCCTCGATGCCCCGATGGATGTCATCAATACCCTCTCCGGCAAGATCGGTCAACTGGACGGCATCAGCTCGAAAGTTGTCTGTTCCAAGAACTGAACCGGACACGCCGATGAAGACACTTATCGACAAACTGCGGCGGCAGACCTTCCTCACCAAGGAAGAGTATGTCACGCTGATCGACCACCGCACACCGGCGTTGGCGGACTACCTGTTTGAGCAGTCACGGGAGGTTCGTCACCACTACTACGGACATGATGTTTACGTCCGTGGACTCATCGAGTTCACAAACTACTGTAAGAATGACTGCCGCTACTGCGGTATCCGCTGCGGCAACCATCAAGTACAGCGTTACCGCCTGACCGAGGACGAGATACTTTCTTGCTGTGACAATGGCTATGCACTGGGGTTCCGGACGTTTGTGCTGCAGGGCGGCGAAGACCCGTATTTCACCGAAGAACGTATCGTGTCGCTCATCCGCCGCATCAAACAGGGCTACCCCGATTGTGCCCTCACGCTGTCTATTGGCGAAAAGACCCGTGACGAGTATCAGGCATACTTCAACGCCGGAGCCGACCGCTATTTACTGCGGCACGAAACCGCCAACGATGCTCACTATCGTTACCTGCACCCACCGACTTTATCATCCGCCAACCGCAAACGCTGTTTGCGTGACCTGAAAGCTATCGGCTTTCAGACCGGCTGCGGGTTTATGGTCGGTTCGCCCGGACAGACCACCGAATGTCTGGCGGAAGATATGCTGTTCGTCAAAGAACTCCAGCCGCAGATGGTCGGCATCGGTCCCTTTATCGCCCAACACGACACCCCGTTCCGTGACCAGCCGAACGGCACCATGGAACTGACCCTGTTCATGTTAGGACTTCTGCGGCTGACGCTCCCGAAGGTACTCCTGCCGTCTACCACGGCTTTGGGCACCATCCATCCGTTAGGACGGGAAAAAGGTATTCTCGCCGGAGCGAATGTCGTTATGCCGAACCTCTCTCCCGTCTCGGTACGGGACAAGTATTTACTGTACGACAACAAAATCTGCACGGGAGACGAAGCCGCCGAGTGTCGGAACTGTCTCTCTCTGCGTATGAAAAGTATCGGCTACACGGTTGTTGTCAGCCGTGGAGATTATCCCGCCGATACACCGGAAAGGAACGAAACCACATGAGTTATGATGTCAAATCCCTCAAGGCAGAGGACTTTATCAACCACGAAGAGATTCTCGCCACCCTTGAATATGCCGAGCAGAACAAACACAACCGTGAACTGATCGAGGAGATTCTCGCTAAAGCCGCTCCCCGAAAAACGGGACGCGGAGTAGAGTGTGCCGGTTTGTCGCATCGTGAAGCGAGTGTCCTGCTGGCGTGTGATATTCCCGAAATGACCGAGAAGATGTACGATCTGGCTCGTCAAATCAAAGAAGCCTTCTACGGCAACCGTATTGTCATGTTCGCCCCGCTGTATTTGTCCAACTACTGCGTGAACAAGTGCGTGTATTGCCCGTACCACTATCAGAACCACGACATTCCCCGCAAGAAACTCACCCAAGAGGAGGTTCGTCAGGAAGTTATCGCCTTGCAGGATATGGGACATAAGCGTCTCGCCATCGAGAGTGGTGAAGACCCTGTGAACAACCCCATCGAGTATATCCTTGAGTGCATCAAGACCATTTACAGCGTACAGCACAAAAACGGTGCCATCCGCCGTGTCAATGTCAATATCGCCGCCACCACGGTCGAAAACTACCGCAAACTCAAAGAGGCCGGCATCGGTACCTACATTCTTTTCCAAGAAACGTACCACAAAGAGAGTTACGAGAAGCTGCATCCCGCCGGACCCAAGCATAACTATGCCTATCATACCGAAGCGATGGACAGAGCCATGGAAGGCGGCATTGATGACGTAGGTCTGGGTGTTCTGTTCGGTCTGGAACTGTACAAGTACGAGTTCGCCGGACTGATGATGCACGCCGAACACCTCGAAGCCGTTCACGGTGTAGGTCCCCACACCATCAGTGTACCCCGCATCAAGCGTGCCGCTGATATTGACCCCACGGTCTTTGACAACGGCATTGATGACGATACCTTCGCCAAGATCATTGCCTGTATTCGTATTGCCGTACCGTACACCGGTATGATTATCTCCACCCGTGAGAGTGAAGCCTGTCGTGCCAAAGTCATGGGGCTGGGCATTTCGCAGATTTCCGGCGGTTCCCGTACTTCGGTAGGCGGCTATGCCGGTTATACGTCCGAAGAGCGTCCCCACGACACCGAACAATTTGACGTATCCGACCAGCGTTCATTGGACGAAGTTGTTCGCTGGCTGATGGAGAAAGGCTACATTCCTTCGTTCTGCACTGCCTGTTATCGTGAAGGACGCACCGGCGACCGTTTTATGGCACTGTGTAAGGTGGGGCAGATACAGAACTGCTGTCACCCCAACGCCCTGATGACCCTGCAGGAGTTTTTGACCGACTATGCGTCTCCTGAAACCAAGAAGATCGGTGAAGAGTTGATTGCCCGTGAGATTTTGAACGTACCGGACGAAAAACGCCGCCAAAAGGCGATGGACTACCTCGAAGAAATCAAAACCGTCGGCAAGCGTGACTTCCGCTTCTAGTGCGGCGGTGCGTGACCGCACTGGACAAGTGCGTGACCGCACTGGACAACTCCGCTGCCGCTCCATGAAACTTGCGGAACACACAACAATTGACTAAACTACCCAACCCACGGTCAGTTGGTGAGTG
>CACZZU010000202.1 GCA_902785765.1 uncultured Ruminococcus sp. | reverse complement strand
AACTGCCGATCGAGGCAAATATGTCAGGAAAGTGTCCGAGAAACGCTGCTGTTTTGGCTGTCAAAGGCTACAAAGAGCCCAAGTACACAGCGGTGGGACACCGCCTTGAATTTTGCGGACAGATGGAGTATAATGGGGGAGTATATATCATGCAGCAACCACGAAGAAAGGGTGGGTATCACTATGGAAAATAACGTCAAATGCTTTTTGGAGGGCTTGAACGGAAAAACCATCGCCTTGTGTGGGATCGGCGGCAGTAACCTTCCGCTGATACAACTGTTTAACCGCTATGGTGCGGTCGTTCTCGCCTGTGATAAACGGGAAAGGGACGTGCTCGGCGAAAACGCCTGTCTCGCCGAACAGGCCGGTGCGGCTCTGCGTCTTGGAGAAGGCTATCTCAACAACCTCCATGCCGATATTCTGTTCCGCACACCGGGGATGCGGTTCTATATGGAAGAACTGACCGCCGCCCGTCAGCAGGGCACCGCTGTTACCAGTGAAATGGAGGTCTTCTTCGACCTATGTCCCTGTCCTATCATCGCTGTCACCGGCAGTGACGGCAAAACCACTACGACCACCATCATCTCCGAAATGCTCAAGACACAGGGCTATGCCGTGCATCTGGGCGGCAATATCGGGCGTCCCCTTCTGCCCGATATTGAGTCAATACAGCCCACCGATGTGGCGGTAGTGGAACTGTCCAGCTTCCAACTGATCTCGATGCGAAAGAGTCCGGCGATAGCGGTCGTCACCAATCTGGCTCCGAACCACTTGGACATCCACAAGGATATGCAGGAATATATCAACGCCAAACGGAACATTGTCCTGCACCAGAATGCCTTCGGGAAGGCCGTGCTGAATCTCGACAACGAAATCGCCCGTTCCTTTGCATCGGATACCAGAGGACAGACGGCGTATTTTTCCCGTCAGCAGAAGCCGTCAAACGGTGCTTATTGTTCACAAGACGGCAAGATCGTCATGAATGACTACGGTCACGAGACCTTTATCATGGATGCCTGCGACATCAAGATACCCGGTCTGCACAACATCGAAAACTATCTGGCGGCTATCACAGCGGTGTGGGGCATGGTCAGTGTGGAAACCATCCGTCAGGTTGCCATGACCTTTGGCGGGGTGGAACACCGTGCCGAATTGGTGCGGGAACTGCACGGCGTGAAGTACTATAACGATGCCATCGGCACCAGCCCGACCCGTACCATCAAAGGGACGCTGTCGCTGTATGACCGCAAGATCATCCTGATCGCCGGCGGCTACGATAAGCACCTGTCGTATGACGAGATGGGAGCTATCATACCTGACAAGGTGAAGGTACTGATCCTGTTCGGAGCCACCGCCGATAAGATCGAAACGGCAACCAGAGCCGCCGCTGCCTATCGGGAAGGCTGTCCGCTGATCCTGCGGGTCAACAGCATGGAAGAAGCCGTACAAGCCGCCCAAGCCCATGCGGTGGCAGGCGATATTGTGTCGATGTCACCGGCGAGTGCCAGCTTCGACCTGTACAAGAATTTTGCCGAGAAGGGACAGCATTTCAAGCGTCTTGTGAACGAGCTGACCTGAACCTATCCTAACCCATACGAACAGGAGATCGCTATGCTATGAAAAAGAAGCTCATAGGTACCGCCTTACTGCTCACATTCCTGCTGACCGGAACGGTCGGCTGTCAGGAAGTGCCCCAACCAACGCCAGTATCTTCTTCACCCGTCAGTACAGAAGAACGTGCGGCCTCATCGTCACCGTCTTCCTCTGTGCGTGAAGAAGAGGTCAGCCATGAAGTATCGCTTCCCCAACCCGGTGAGGGGCTGGAAGATATTCCGCTGAAGGCCTTCGATTTTGAGCCGCTGATGAAGAATTGGCGGCGGCTGTCCCTGACGATTCTCGACTACTCGATAGACAGTGCACCAACAGCGGAAGAGGAACGGCTGACCGCTTCTTCGCTGACGGTAACTGTCAGTGCCGAGTGGAAAGACATGACCGCCTTTTTGACCGGTCTTGTCAAGCAGGAACGCAACAATATTTTCCTCGATCACCTGAAACTGGAGAAGGCGTACTACGACACCTTCTCCTGTACGGTCACGCTGGTGAATCCCACTATCCGTGACGACAGTGACCTGTCGGAAGACGATGCCCAACGGCTGGTGAAGTCACGTTTTCGTGCGGTCGACCGTCAAAAACTGCTGGATGCCTTTCTGGGACTGCACGCCAGTTATAATCTCCAGCAGGCCAGCGGTTCGTTCACGACAGACAGCCAACAGCGTACAGCGATAGACGTTCTGGTACGGTTTGCTTCCTACAAAGGTTTCGTCAGCTACCGCTACCGCATCAACTCGTCCGAGGATTTCACCGTGGACAGTGATGTCCACTACGAACAAGCCTCTGATGACGACACCGACTATCCATTTGTGGTGAGCCTGACACTTTACTCCGACCGATTCATCGCATGAGCGTGTGGAGCACATCCCGACAGGCAAGACCAAGACCCCCAACATGAGGAGGAGAAGGAAATGAAAGACATCTTGAGAAAGCTGTGTGAGGGACACGGCGTATCAGGCAGTGAGGCGGAGATGCAGACGTGTCTGACCGAACTGCTGGACGGCACCGCCCGGGTATCTGCCGATCGGTTCGGCAATATCGTAGCCGAAATCGGCATTCGGGCTCGGGTACAGGGGGCTGAACCAAATACAGTCCACACCGAGGCTTGCCACATATTCGAGTTTGGCGTAAATTCCCTCCAAATCGCCGATACCGTCACCGTTACCGTCACAGAAACTGCGCGGCCAAATTTGGTATACACTCATCGATTTATAATCCATACTTAACACTCCTTTCGGTAGAGTAATATTTTAAAACTGAAAGTGATATCTAACGAAGAAACGGTCTCTAATTTTGCCGCATCCTCTTTGGCGGTTTTGATGGCATACGGTGTCATACCGAACAGGGACACAAGTTCTTCACCCGTGAGGGTTTTGCGGTATTCACATATGCGCTCGTGCCGCAACGAAAACCCTGCTATTGCCGTGCTTTTCGGCTCGTTTAAATACGGTTTTTCATACACTGCCTGTTTTAATTCCCACAAATGTTTTTCAAGCGGAATGGCCATTAAAAGTACCCCGCCCGGTCTTAAAATGCGGGTGTATTCCGCCTGCGCAAAGGGCGAAAAGATGTTGAGCGCCGCATCACAACTGTCGCTTGCAATCGGCAAAGCGAAACTGCTGGCTACAGCCCTTAAAAAGGCAGGGGAGCGCCGCTTGGCAACTGCCAAGACGGCTTTGGAAATATCGGTCGCGAGCATTTCGGCATCTTTAAACGCCTCGCTCACGGCACAGGTATAGTAGCACTCGCCGCAACCGCA
>CACZZU010000201.1 GCA_902785765.1 uncultured Ruminococcus sp. | reverse complement strand
CTTGTGCCCAATACTTCTGACGGTGCAGGCGAAAAACACGTTCCGCTGATACAGACAAACGGCTCGTGCGTTAAGGTTACGGTGAGTTCTGTGGAACATCCGATGCTTGACGCACACTTCCTCGAGTGGATCCTTCTCGAAACAAAAGAGGGTCGTCAGCGTAAGACGCTGACACCCGGCGAGAAACCTGCTGCTGTCTTTTCTCTCATCCAAGGGGATGCCGCTGTAACGGCCTACGCCTATTGCAATCTGCACGGCTTATGGGCATCTGAATGATACCGCCCTGTCTGCTGCACTGCTTTTCGAACACACAAAAAAACGACGTGCCGCCGCACGTCGTTTTTTATATTTGCAGGGCGAGAGACAGACAACCGTTCGTATGCCGCTACGTCATCGACATGGACAATACCCGTCCGGTGTCATCGGTCAAAAGTGACACGCCTTCATTGTTCGGCAGTTTGAAAGTATAAGTGCCGTCCTCATGCCGAACCGGTGCAGGAAACGTCATTTCCGGCAAGCGATCCAACACCGCCAGCACACGCCGCACCAATGTCTCCTGCGGCAGCAGACCGCTGCCCTTGCCCTCTTTACAAAGCAGTGATCCCAGCGACAGCGTATACGCATCGCCGCTGCGATGGAACGTCATGCCCGCTACACGTTCCGGTGAAGACAGTGTCAGCGTGACATTGTCTTTGCTGACATACTGCACATGACCCGCATACGCCGTGCTGCCCGCCTGCACCGTCCATTCACTGTCTACATCAACATGAACCGTGGGTACCTCCGGTGCAGAGGTGCCGCTGCAGCCCATCAGCAGTGCTGTTCCGATGCCAATTGCCGCTATCAGCCGCAACAACCGTTTTGTCAATCGACCATCTCCCCTCGTGCCGTCAGCGTTCTGTCATCTCTTCACACGTCTGTCACTTGGGACTGTCCCTTCCTTTTTGCGTCCCTTTCGGGAGGGCGTTGCCTGTTCACCGATCACGGGGCACCTTTATGTTTCCGCACACAGCGAGCAAAGCCCGCTTGTCTGTCAGACCATCTGTTCTGCGGCACGATCTTCCTCTGCCGGTCAGCTCACGGGCAGGACAACGCTCCTTTTTTCACTCGGCACTTTCACGCTGCCGGCAGCATATACGTTCCATCAGAAGAGTGTCTTCAGGGCAACGATCATATCACTGGGAAGCATCGCACGCTTGCTGAACCGTTCCGCACAAATATCACCGGCCAGACCGTGATAATATACGGCTGTCACGGCCGCTTCTTCGGTGGTCATGCCCTGTGCCAGAAAAGAGGCCGCCATACCGGCCAACATATCGCCGCTGCCGCCTTTGCCCATCCCTTCGTTGCCGGTCAGGTTGACATACACCTTTCCTTGTGGCGTTGCCACCAGTGTATTGGCTCCCTTCAGCACCAGCGTCACATTGTATTCTGCGGCAAAGTCACGGGCAATACGGTAACGGTCGGCCTGTACCGCCTGCACGGTCGTACCTAACAGACGAGCCATCTCTCCGGGGTGCGGTGTCAGAATTTTTGGAGCCGCCGAGCGTTTCAGTATATTTATATTCACGCCGATAGCGTTTATGCCGTCCGCGTCCAGCACCAACGGTCGGGTCGCACCGTCTACCAGCAACGCCACCAGACTCTTGGTGTTGCCGCTCAAACCCAGACCACAGCCGATCAATGCCGCATCGCTCTCTTGGTTGATGAGCTGCATCAGGCGGGCGTACTCGTCAATATCCACTAACCCGTCTTCCGACTGTGCCAGCGGGATATAGACCGGCTCCACTAACCGTCCTGCCAGAATGGGATAGAGGGAAGACGGCACCGCCATCTTTAACAGACCGACCCCACACCGCAAGGCGGCTTCTGCCGATAATATGGCGGCTCCCGCCATACCATAACTGCCGCACAAGGACAGCAGCGTACCGTTGGTACCTTTATGAGCGGACTTCTTCTGCTTCGGGAAGGGATGGGTCTTGACGTAGCTGTCGGTGGACAGCATCGTATAGGGGGAGCTGTTCAGCACATTTTCCGGAATACCGACGTCTACCACCGAGATCTCCCCGCAGTAGTCCGCCGAAGGATACAGCACATGGAGTGGTTTGAGCGACGTAAAGCTGACGGTGTAATCCGCCATAAAACACCCGTTCAGCACCCGTCCGGTATCACATTCAATGCCGCTGGGCAGGTCGACGGCGATTTTCACCGCACGGGTATTTTCGTTGCAAAAGGTCACGAGGTCGGCAATATCCGCCGACAACCCTTCCCGAAAGCCGATGCCATAAACAGCATCCACCAGCATATCAGCTTCCCGCACCAATCCGATGGACTCATAGTAGTGAGTGGTGTAGTACAGGATACGGACGTTCTGCGGCAGCCGGTCAAAATTCGCCCGTGCCAGTTCTGTTTTGGGTTCTCCTGCGGTCAAGATCACGGTGACGTTACTCATTACCGACAGTAAACGAGCGATAACAAACCCATCGCCGCCGTTATTGCCCGACCCGCACAACACGCACACCTGCTGGAGTTTCTTTTCTGTGATGAGTTTTGCTGCCAGAGCGGCTGTTTGTGTGCCGGCCTTTTCCATCAAATCACGCAAGGCAACGCCGCTGTTGACCGCTGCGGCTTCGATCTGCCGCATGGTATTACTATCGGTTACGATCATGCCTTCCATCTCCTTTTTATCGTGTAGGTTTTCTGTTCCCTAGTGTACCATACTTCCGGCAGTAAGTCAAAGGGACAAGTACCGCAGCCACGGAAATCAACTTTGGTCGGTCAGTTACATGGGGAAAACCCTTTTCTAGCGGAAAAAGGGTTTTCCCCATGTATCGGCTGTCGGCTCGGTTGGTGGGCGAAGGGATCCACCGGATACCCGCACCCCCTTTCCTAAAACCGCTGCGTTTTTGTAAGATATTTGCAAAAATAGCGTCCCCCAATTGGATCACTGTTCTTTCAGCTATCAGATTTTGAAAATGGATTTCCGTGTACCGCAGCAAACAAACAGCCTTCTCCCAAGATGTGTTATGGCATCCGTAAACACAACGTGAAAAATCCGCCTGTTCAGTATGAACGGGCGGATTTTTCAGTCTTCTAAAACTTGGGAACGGGTGCAGTGAATAACAAACCGTACAGAAACGTCCCTGCAATTTTTATGGCAAACGATTTGCGATGGACTCTTCACTGCCCTTCTGTACGCAGTGAAGGGGTGTTTCTGCCAACAGCGTGCGAAAAAGATATGTCTGCCGCAAAAAAATATTGCGTCCGACTTTTGGCGGACGCAAATCAAGTGCGGCGGCTTGCCGCTGGCGGAGAGTGAGGGATTCGAACCCTCGAAACGGTTGTAGCCGTTTACACGATTTCCAATCGTGCTCC
>CACZZU010000200.1 GCA_902785765.1 uncultured Ruminococcus sp. | reverse complement strand
CTCATAGCTCATATTTCTCCGATTGCCGCCATAATGATTGCCCGTTATGGCTTCGATACCACCAGAGAGGTATTTTCGATAGAGTTTATAGAGATACTTAATAGAAATGCCGACTGATTCTGTGAAGAATCGGTCGGCTGCTTGGCATTGTCGTATAAAATGTGCCGCCATATTCGAGAGAATATGGCGGCACATCGTTTTGTTATTGAAGAAGGTTTGAATGACGGTTCAGGAAAGAGGAAACCGCAGCCATTAAAGCGTCACCGGTTTGTTACCCCAGATAGTCTCGGCATAGTCACGGATCGAACGGTCAGCGGCAAAGCGTCCGGCTTTAGCGATGTTGACCAAAGACATTCTGTTCCATGTTTGGGTGTCGAGATAGAGACCGGAAGCCTTCTGCTGGATGAAAGAGTAGTCTGCGAAGTCGGCCAGTACCATGTACGGGTCTTTTGTGGACAAGGAGATGAAAATATCCTCGAAGTGAGGGCCAAACTCGGAGCGGATACCATCAACGGCACGGCGAATGATGTGGTTGTTGTTGTACGGGACGGAAGGATAATAGCCTTGTTTGAGCAGCTGGTTAACTTCTGGTGTCGTCATACCAAAGATAAGGGCGTTGTCGTCACCAACCACGTCGTGGATCTCTACATTGGCACCGTCCAGTGTACCCAGTGTGATAGCACCGTTTATCATGAATTTCATGTTGCTGGTACCGGAAGCTTCAGTGCCGGCCAGAGAGATTTGCTCACTGATCTCGGCGGCAGGAATGAGTTTTTCAGCTACGGAAACACGATAGTCTTCCAAATATACGACCTTGAGCTTCTGATTGACACGGGGATCGTTGTTGATTTTGTTGGCCAGCTCCACAATGAACTGAATGATCTGTTTAGCGAAGTAGTAGCCCGGAGCCGCCTTTGCACCGAAGATATAGGTCTTGGGCACATAATCCGCATCGGGATTTTCCCGCAGCCATTGATAGGTGCTGTAAATATGCAAAGCGTTCATGAGCTGACGCTTATACTCGTGCAGACGCTTGACTTGAACATCGAAGATGGAGTTGGTATCTACTACGATACCGTTGTTTTCTTTGATATACTTTGCCATGCGTTCCTTGTTTTGTTTTTTGATGGCGGCCAACTTTTGCAGGACAACGGGGTCATTCTTATAGGCCATCAAACCCTCAAGAGCGTCTGCGTTGCGGGTGAATTCATCGCCGATCAGTTCGGTGATGAGGTTCGCCAGACCGGGGTTGGATTGGTTCAGCCAGCGTCTGTGGGCAATACCGTTCGTAACGTTCTTGAATTTTTCGGGGGTGATGGTGTAGAAATCGTGGAAGACGGAGTCTTTGAGAATTTCGCTGTGCAGTTTGGACACGCCGTTGACGGAGTGGCTGGCGATAACAGCCAAGTTCGCCATCTTCACGATGCCGTCATTGATAATGGCCATGCGGCCGATCTTCCAGCCATCGACACCGGCTTTGTTCATCTTCTCACAGAAACGGCGGTTGATCTCTTCCACGATCTGATAGATACGGGGCAGCTTGCGTGAGAACATATCTACCTGCCAGCATTCCAAGGCCTCACTCATAACGGTATGGTTGGTGTAGGCAATGGTGCGGGTGACGATATCCCATGATTTATCCCAATCATAGCCGCACTCATCCAGCATGATACGCATCAGTTCCGGAATGGCCAGTACCGGATGGGTATCGTTCAGGTGAATAGCTACAACATCGGGCAGGTTATCGAGGGTACTGTAATTGCGGAGGTGACGCTGGATAATATCCTGAACGGTGGCGGAGACCAAGAAATATTGCTGACTCAAACGCAGGCTCTTGCCTTCGGAATGGTTATCCTCCGGATAGAGCACACGGGTGATACTCTCTGCGAGAGCCTTTTGTTCCATCGCACGCACATAGTCACCGGCATTGAACAGCTTCATGTCAAAGTTATCGGACGAGGCCGCCCACAGACGCAGACGGCTGATCCCCTGACCGCCGTCACCGGGTACCAGCATATCATACGGAGTGGCGATGACTTTGGTGGGATTCTCCAATTGGATAGAGTGGTGTTCACCGTCCCACGATTCTTTGATGTGTCCGTCAAAAAAGACGGATACAGCCTTTTCGGGGTGTGGCTGAAGCCAAATGGAACCGCCCGGCAGCCAAAAGTCCGGCAGCTCGGTCTGCCAGCCTTCAACCAGCTTCTGACGGAAGATACCGAACTCGTACCGCAGAGAGTAACCCATTGCGGCATAATTTTGTGTGGCCAGACCGTCCAAGAAGCAAGCGGCCAGTCTGCCCAGTCCGCCATTGCCCAGACCAGCATCAGGCTCACACTCGTAGATATTCTCGATCTTGATGTCGAGTCCTTTGAGGGCTTTGGTGATTGTCTCTTCCAGACCCAGGTTATACAGATCGTTTTTCAGGGAACGACCCATGAGAAATTCCATGCAAAGATAGTACACGGTTTTGGCGTTTTCCTTGACCGCTGCGGCGGCAAACTTCTTGTGCTGGTTACGCATAATATCCCGCAGTACGAGAGCAACTGCCTTATAGTAGTGCTCATCGGTGGCGTCGGCGGGTGTTACGCCGAAATTGTGCGAGAGCTTGGCGATAATCAGTTCCCTTGCCTCGCTCGGTGTCAGTTTCGATTTTGACATAAAAACCCCTCTCTTTCCTTTCCTGTCCGACAGAACCGTGGCTTGATCTGCTGTCGGAAACAATACACCATCTATTATACCCCATCCCTTTGCAAATTTCAACCGCTAATTCAAAAAATCAGGGGGAGAGTCCATCATGCCGAAAAGATGGATGAAAAGTGCTCAAAAAAGCCCAAGAATGGGGCACTTTACCATCGTTTGGGACGGTGACAGCAGGGACGGCAGCAGGAGAAAAATGTGGCGTATACCATACATGAAAATACCCTGCCGTTTTTGCGGAGACGGCAGGGCAGAAATGATAACACAGAATCGTGTGTAACAGTGAATGGCAAGGGTGCATATTGTCGGATCAGGCTTGTGCGGCACCGGAACGACGGGCAGCCTCCATCACGGCTTGGGCTACGGTCTGACCGATACGCTTGTCAAAGGCGTAGGGGATGATGTAGTCTTCGTTCAGATCACTGTCAGATACCAAAGAGGCAATCGCATAAGAAGCGGCTGCCTTCATGTCTTCGTTGATCTCTTTTGCACGGCAGTCCAAGGCACCGCGGAAGATACCCGGGAAGCACAGCACGTTATTGATCTGATTCGGGAAGTCGGAACGCCCCGTACCGACGACACGGGCGCCGGCCTTTTTCGCCAGATCGGGCATGATCTCCGGAGTCGGATTGGACATTGCCAGCACGATAGCGTCTTTGTTCATGGAGGCGACCATCTCTTCACTGACAATATTCGGGGCGGATACGCCGATGAA
>CACZZU010000199.1 GCA_902785765.1 uncultured Ruminococcus sp. | reverse complement strand
TATCTGTGATATGGCCGCCAAACGCCTGCAATTGCAGGAACGGCTGGGACGTGACATCGCCGATATTATCGCTGAAGCAGCCGATACGGAAGATGTGGCGGTGGTTATTAGCGGCTGTCATAGCTGTATGACGGCACGGGGCATCAAAAACGCCTCTGCCAAGACTGTGACCACAACGTATCGGGGACAGTTTCGTCAGCGTCAGGACTGGCAGACACTCATCAAACCCGACTAACCCGACAAAAAGGAGGCTTTCCCCATGAAAGCGTTGGTTTTATGCAGCGGCGGTGTCGACAGCACCACCTGTCTGGCGATGGCTGTTGCACAATATGGCCGAGAAAATGTGCGGACGCTCTGCATTTTCTACGGGCAAAAACATGACAAAGAGCTGAAGGCCGCTCAAGCGGCAGCGGACTATTACGGCGTGGAGCATCAAGTGCTCAATTTGGCAGCACTCTTTGAAGGCTCGGATTGTTCCCTTTTGCAAGGCTCGTCACAGGTCATCCCTCACGAAACTTATGCCGCTCAATTACAGAAACAAAACGGTCAGCCCGTCTCGACCTATGTTCCTTTCCGCAATGGCTTGTTTCTATCAGCAGCGGCAAGCATCGCCCTGTCACACGACTGTTCGGTCATCTATTACGGTGCCCACAGCGATGATGCGGCGGGCAACGCTTATCCCGACTGCAGTGCCGCTTTCAACCAAGCAATGGCACAAGCCATTTTTCTCGGCAGCGGCGAACAGCTTCGGGTAGAGGCACCTTTGATTGGCATGAACAAAGCCCAAGTCGTGGCACAAGGGCTTTCGTTACACGTTCCCTATCATCTGACATGGAGCTGCTACGAAGGCGGAGACACCCCCTGCGGTCAGTGTGGCACCTGCCGTGACCGGCAAGCTGCCTTCGCCGCTAACGGCGTTCCCGATCCGGCCACAGAAACGCTGACGCAAGGTGCGGCAGCTCAATAAATGGCGAACACCGAAACAATCGGTTCCATCGTCACCTTTTGGAAAGGATGTATGACCCATGAACAGCGGAAGAACCACCGAAGAAACCGGCAGCATTCGTCTGCTCGGACAGAAACACACCGCCTACCCTACTGACTATGCTCCGGATGTCTTGGAGTCGTTCCCCAACAAGCACCCCGACAATGACTACTTTGTCAAATTCAACTGTCCGGAGTTCACCAGCTTGTGTCCCATCACCGGACAGCCTGACTTCGCCCAGATCTACATCTCCTACATTCCTGACCAACGCATGGTCGAGAGCAAGTCGCTCAAGCTCTACTTGTTCAGCTTCCGCAACCATGGCGATTTTCACGAGGACTGCATCAACATCATCATGAAAGACCTCATCCGACTGATGGATCCGAAGTATATTGAAGTGTGGGGCAAGTTCCTTCCCCGCGGCGGGTTATCCATCGACCCTTACTGCAACTATGGGCGTCCCAACACCAAGTGGGAACAGCTCGCATGGGACAGACTCAGCCACCATGACCTCTACCCCGAAACCGTCAACAATCGCTGAACAGGGCGGCACTATCGTGGTATCGTTCCGTGAAAAGACCAGCAGCAGCCGCTGTACACCACTTATGATGGTACCGGAGTGCCATCCCCGGGAGAGAAGGTGCCCTTATGATACAGAAAGACATCCGACAATGGCTGACCGCACATCAAGACATTGCTTATCGGGACTTTCAATCGTCGCTGATACCCAATATCGACAAAAACCGTTTCATCGGTGTGCGGACACCTGACCTGCGGCAGTTCGCCAAAACGGTGAGTCAGCGGGACGATGTGGACGTATTTCTGCATGAACTGCCCCATCACTATTTTGACGAGAATCAACTCCACGCCCTCCTTTTGTCCGACAGAAAAGACTATGCGTCGTGTGTGGCGGCGGTGAGTCGTTTTTTGCCGTTTGTGGATAACTGGGCGACCTGCGATTCGCTTTTACCGAAGGTTTTTCGCCTTCACAAGACGGCGTTACTGCCCGTGATCGACGGCTGGCTGAAGGACACTCACCCCTATACGGTACGCTTTGGTATCGGTATGCTGATGCGGCACTATCTGGACGAGGACTTCACCGAAGTTCTTGCTGAAAAAGTGTGTGCCGTGCATTCGGAAGAGTACTACGTCCGCATGATGGCGGCGTGGTACTTTGCGACCGCTTTGGCGAAACAATACGACCGTGTCCTGCCCTTCCTCCAACAGAACCGTTTGGATATGTGGACACACAACAAGGCCATCCAAAAGGCGATCGAGAGCCGTCGTCTTTCTCCTGAACAGAAGGCTGTCCTCCGGCAGTACAAACAGACGATTCGATGATACGCATCGGGCGGCGGCACACCGTTTTGCCCGACAATCCTTCACGCCTAACGGCTTCCCTGTGGTACGATCACCACGGCGGGAGCCGTTTTTTGACTGCTTCCTTTAGCAGGGGACGTCCCTTTTTCCGCGGACTTTCTCGTTCCCTTTTTCAGGTGCATCGTATCGCTCAACGCTGCCGTATGGTGTTCATACTCTCGTCTGTGTGATACGCCGACAGGGTCGTTTTCTATGATGTCTCAAGTGCTGACTGTGGGTCAGCACTTTTTCTTTGGATTTTCTTGGATTCGGCGGTAAATTTTCATTGACATTTCTGTGCAACTGCGATATAATTTGTGTGTGCTTTGTAAAAAATATTGTGTTTTTTGCTTTCGCAGCTCAACGATACTCATACTAAAGGAGGATAACAACCTATGAAACAGTATCCCGCAAAAAGCATCCTGAACATCGCTCTGGCCGGACACAGCGGTTCGGGCAAGACGTCACTGGCAGAGGCTATGCTCTATCTTGGCGGCGGCTCAGATCGTTTGGGGAAGGTCAGTGACGGCAACACCGTCTGCGATTTTGACCCAGAGGAGATCAAACGGAAAACATCTGTACAAGCCGGTGTGGCTCCCGTTGAATGGAAAGGCAAGAAGATCAACCTGATCGACGCTCCCGGTCTGTTTGACTTTGAGGGCGGCCTGTATGAAGCCGTTCGTGCGGCCGATACCGTTTTGATCACGGTTTCCGGTAAAGACGGCGTGTGTGTCGGTACCGAGAAGGCTGTCAAGGCAGCCGACAAGCGTTCCCTCACCAAAGTTTTCTTCGTCAACGGTCTGTGTGACGAGAGTGCTCGTTTCTACCGTGTGTTCGAGAACCTGAAAGCCTCCTTTGGTCCTTCGGTGTGTCCGGTCGTGGTGCCGTATATCGTAGACGGTCAGGCGGACTGCTATGTGAACCTGCTGGAGTATAAGGCATATAAATATGTGGACGGCAAGGCCACCGTGGTGCCGATCCCCGATATGGGCGATCGTCTGGAAGGTCTGCGTACCGCTATCAATGAGGCTGTCGCAGAAACCAGTGACGAGATGTTCGAGAAATATTTCTCCGGTG
>CACZZU010000198.1 GCA_902785765.1 uncultured Ruminococcus sp. | reverse complement strand
TATGGAAGTGTAACCGGAGAGGAAGAAGCCCGTGATACACGGTGGGGCAAAGGAGACACATTATCATTCCAAAACAATGGGGCTGTCACACCGTTGCTTTAGTGTGACAGCCCCTACCCCCTATCTCGAGATAAGTAATGTAATCATGTGAAAGTGCTGACATACTCCGGAAGGAATATGTCAGGCGGGTTGGCAAACGGTGCTATCAATATCGCTCCGATAGCTGCCGTGTCCCGCAGACGACTCTGGTTTGAACACACCTGTGTCAAGTTAATGACAGAAGTGGTCAACTCGTTTTGTCTATAATATAGCACACGTTTCTCCGTGCGTCAAGACTTTTCCGATATTTTGTATACATCAACAAAACATCTCTTCTGCATTTGTAGAATTTGCTTTGACGTGTTCTGTGGGCAGTAGTTTCCGGCATCATTTGCCGCTCAAAAGCATCCGGCACATAAACAGAAACAGCGCAGCGTACTCATGGAACCTGAACACCTGCAGTTTTTCAAGAAAGCCCGCCGCACCGGAAAGGTATCTTTCCGATGCGGCGGGCTAGTCTGTCTGTAATGAAATGGCAGAAGACTATGCGGATACGCTTTGTTACTTTTCCACCCACACGCCAAAATACTGCTTGCGAATTGTGCCTTCCCCATCCTTGACCTTGACACAGATGTCATAATCGGTCGCCGCCTTCGGCGTGACCGTGATGATTTGGTTGGTGCCGTACTTCTGGACGGCCGTCCACTTATTCGAGGATTGCTTCTTGTAGTAGACCGCATAGGTCTTTTGACCGGTGCCGCCGACAGCAGACGCATTCACGGTAACGGACTGTCCCTTGGTAATGACCTGTGCCGAACATGTGGAGGTATTCTTGAGTTCCTTGTTGACCCACACGATGGAGTAAAGACTCTGCTCCTTCGATCCGTCTGTCACGTCAATCACCACTTCATACGCCATGGCAGCCGCCGGTCGGAAGGTAAAGGTATCGGCACCCGCCTTGACCTCTTTCACGACCCACTTGCCGATGTTCATTTTGCGGTAAGATACTGTATACCGATAGTCGCCCGAACCGCCCTGTGCCGCCAGATTGACCTTCACACGGTCGCCCAAGCCGATCTCGGTCTCCTCGATGCTGCTTTTGTTGCGAAACATATTCGGAAAGTAGGTACGCTGACCGAACAACGAACAGGAGGTCTTGATATACGCACTGCCGTCCGAATCCTCATGCAGGATCACAACATCAATATAACGGTCGGGTTGATATGTTGTGACATATACACAACACAGCAGGGCATAGTCCGTACCATCCGTAACGGTTTTTTTGCCGAGATATGCCAGCGGGTCACAGCAGGAACCAACTTCGTACTCGAACACCGTATCATACACCGCCTGTACTTCTTCTGACAGTTCACAGGTGTTGAGAGAAGGGATCCCCATACCGCCAACTACCGGCTCGTCCGGCAGACGATAACGGTAGTTGCGGGCATAGTCCGCCAAATTGAAATCCTGCACCGAAGTGAATTTTGCCTTGGCAGTATGACTGCTGTTGATAAGGTTCGGGTCGTAGACCGTCACCCGCTTGAGCGATACGGTACCGTCTTCGGCTGTTTCACGGGCGATCAGGTAGTAGTTGCAGCCAGCCACGACCCCTTGAGCATAGTAAGCCAACGGTTCGATGGTCCCGCCAGTATAACAAGCCGCTGCCTCTTCAAACGACAAACGCACTTTTTTCGGCAGATACAGCTCCACATCCTCTGCATTGACCTTCCACCGTTCTTCGGCGGCACTTGTCACAGAGGGGGACACGGCATCGGACACCGCCGACACCATTGGAACGGCAGCCGACAGCAGCGGCACCGTCAGGACGGCCGCCATGAGAGCGGCGAACACCTTGGACAACACTTTTGTTTTCATCGTCAAGAACTCCTTTCAGTTGACACGAGTACCGTCTGTCCCCACTGGGTGCCGTTTCACGCCTTATCGGGACAGCAGTATATGCTTCTACCGATAATAACAGTCCAAAACGGTCAATGGGGGCACCCGACACGAAAAAACATCCTGCGGACACGGCAGAACACAGCACCGTATGCCATTGCCGGTCAGTCCTGCCAACATCCTGCTGCGGAAAAGCAGGAGCGGCAGCCGTCTGTCTTCACGCTTGGTGACGCTTGCCCTTCGTCACAAGTACGATCACGCTCAACGTCAGAGCCATCACCGACAGCACAATAACTGCTATACGGTGGTCACCTGTTCTGACCGTTTCTTCACCGGAAGAAATGTCTGTGCGGCTCTCGGAAGAGGAGGCACAGGACGGCTCTTCAGAAGACTCCGATCGTGACAAATCGGATGTTTTGTCAGCGGAGGATTCAGAAGGTTCAGAGGGATCGGAAGAGTCGGAAGATTCAGAAGGATCAGACGGTGCAAAAGGCTCGGAACCTTCGGATGGTTCAGAAACATCGGAAGATGGGTACGGTTCGTCCTTGTCCGTAACTGTGACGGTCACAGCCATTGACAGATCATCCGAGCAGTACACCTTGATCTCTGCCGTACCGGGACGGAGAGCTTGCAGAACACCGGCATTTCCCAACGTCACGACCGCTTCTTCGTCTTCTGCGTCCGTTTCGAGGTAGAAATACGCATTGTCATAGGTAGGCTGTGGTGTGACCCGTGCGATGATCTGGGCGTATTCGCCGACCTTCATCATAAGATGAGGCTGTTCCACCGTAAGATCAACCGCCTGCCTAACCGGTGTCACCGTGCTGTCGTACACATGAAGCGTGTAGGTATTGGACACGCCAAATTGAGTAGCCGCAGTAATCGTGACCGTGCCTGCCGCTTTCAACAGGACGGTACCGCTGTCTGTCACCTCCGCCACAGAGGGATCGGAAGACGTCCACTGCAGGAAGCGGTCTTGGGCATCGAAAGGAGCTAACACATAGGTCGGTGTGAACTGGTACCAGTTCTTGTCTATCCACACGTCATAGCCATAGAAGTAAATGTGTTCGGTCTTGACAGCTTCATCTTCACTGATATACACGGCGTGGATCACCGTATCCTGCCAGATCGTTGGAAGGGAAAGTTTGTCGAGCAGCTCATCTTCATACTGCCAGCCAAGGAAGACCTGGCCGTCCTTTTGCGGAGCGTTCGGCAGTTCATTCAACATCTTGCCGGTATACAGCTTGACGGTCTTGACTGTCTGATCGTCTGCCATAAACGTCACTGTGCTGTACACATTCGACACAGAGTCAAGGTTCTCATTGATCCATGCCTGACGAGTTGTCAGCCACTCACGAAGCCTGTCCATTTCCCTATCCATCGTGTTGTACGGGTCTTTGGACAAAGGAAGATTATCCTCCCATGAATACCTCACTTCGGCAATATACTGATCCAGCACACCGCCCTTTTTGACGATGTTGTCGATGATGCCGCTCAACACCTGCCAGCGTTCCTTGAGCAGCCGCTGAAAAGATGGGTT
>CACZZU010000197.1 GCA_902785765.1 uncultured Ruminococcus sp. | reverse complement strand
GAAGTCTTTCTGACCATTGATGGTGCCGTGACGGTCACTATCCATAAAGAGGATGTTATCCTCCTGGAAGAAGCTGATACCGAAACGACTTTCATTCGTCTGAAAGACCGCACATTCTACCGTGTATTGAACGACAAATTCACCGAGAAAGGCAGATCACTATGAAAACAAGACGTCAGGAACGTATTCTGGAACTCATCAAGGAGCATCATATCGAAACACAGTCCGAGTTGTTGGAAATGCTCAGGAAGGATGGTTTTCACGTCACACAAGCGACGGTATCCCGTGACATCAAAGAGATGCGTCTCATTAAGATCCTTGGCCCTAACGGTACCTATCAATATGCCGCCGAAATGCTGTCCGGAGAAGAGCCGCCGTCTCATTCCTACCTGTTTTCCACGGCGGTCGTGAGTGTGGATTCCGCCCATACGCTGGTGGTAATCAAAACGCAGATCGGCATGGCGCAGGCAGTTTGTGCAGCACTGGATGCCATCGATCGAGCCGGTGTGTTGGGTACTATCGCAGGTGACGATACTATTTTTGTGGCGACGCGTACCGATTCCGTTGCTCTGACGTTGGTGGCAGACATTAAGAAGATGATGACCGTCAAGAACAATTCTTTTACATCGTGAGGAAGAGACCGTTATGTTGAGTAATCTGTACATCGAGAATATTGCCGTCATCGAGAAAACGACCATTGACTTCCGGAAAGGTCTGAACGTGCTGACGGGTGAGACAGGTGCCGGTAAGTCGATCATCATCGATGCAATCAACGCCATTCTCGGCAGCCGTACCTCGAAAGACCTGATCCGCAGCGGATGTGAGACGGCCTTTGTGAGTGCTGAATTTGTCGAACCGTCTGAACAGGCAGTGACCGTGCTGACGGAGTACGGATTTGATCTGGAAGATGATACGGTACTGATCCAGCGGGAACTGAACGTCAGCGGCAAGGGACGCTGCCGCATTAACGGACGACCCACCACGGTGAGCGTTCTGAAGGCGGTCGGCGTGTACCTGATGAATATTCACGGTCAGCACGAAAGCTATGAACTGATGTCGCCGGAACGGCACATCCACTACATCGACAAGCTGGGAACACTCACGGAAGATCTCGCAGCCTATCAGCAGACCTATCGGCACTACCAATCTCTGAAACAGCAGCTCGATCAGGCGGCCTATGACGAAGCAGAACGGGAACGCCGCTTGGATCTATTGCAGTATCAAGTGGATGAACTGGAAGCAGCCGCCTTGACCGTAGGCGAAGACGAGGAACTGTCTGAACAGCGTACCTTGCTGGAAAACCGTGAACGTATTGCGTCCGCCCTCAACGAAGCCAAGGAATGGCTTAACGGCAGTGAGGAAAGTGATGGTGCGGTTCAACTGACGGAGTCAGCGGTTACGTCTTTGAGTGACATTTCGTCTGTATATAGTGAAGCTGACCGTCTTCTGGAACGGCTGCAAAGTGTGGTCTACGAGTTGGAAGACTGCTGCAGTGAACTAACCGACCTGACTGAAAGCACAGAAGGGGAAGAGAATAGTCTGGAGGCGATCGAGGATCGACTCGACCTGATACACCGTCTTGGCCGAAAGTACGGTCCGAGCATCGAAGAGATGCTGACTTTTCTGGATAAAGCCCGTCAGGAACGGGATTATCTGGAAAAGTACGAAGAGAACCGCACCGCCTTGACGGAAGCGTGTCAGCAGGCGTACCGACAGGCCATGCAGTCTGCGAAAGCCTTGTCGGACAAACGCCGCACCACCGCCCGACAGTTTGCCGCTGCCGTGAAGGAAGAGATGACCTTTTTGGATATGCCTCATGTGACGCTGGTCGTGCAGCAGGAAAACTGTCCGCTGAACCAGCATGGCTGTGATGCTGTGGAACTGCTGATCTCGACCAATCCGGGGGAAGCCCCCAAACCGGTAGCAAAAATTGCTTCCGGCGGTGAACTGTCCCGCATGATGCTGGCCATCAAGAATGTGTTGGCGGATAAGGACGACATCGACACCCTGATCTTTGACGAAGTGGATACCGGTATCAGCGGCAGTGCGGCTGAAAAAGTAGGGCGGAAACTCAAAGAAGTGTCCCATAGCCGTCAGGTGTTGTGTGTGACGCATCAGGCACAGATCGCAGCGTTGGCGGATGTTCATTTCAAGATTGCCAAGACGGTTACGGATGGCAAGACCTATACGGCCGTGACGCCGCTTGACCATGATGGCCGCCGGCAAGAACTGGCACGTATCATTGGCGGTGTGGAGATCACCAAGGCGACCCTCGAATATGCGGAAGAACTGCTGCGGCAGAGGGATGAGAGTCAGCAAGGGGAACAGCCGTGAGACAGCGGGCACACCGTTTTCCGGCGTTCCGGCAACGCTTTGCCGTCCTGAAACGTAAGAAGAAAACGGTGTAAACGCTGTTTTCACAGACGAATGGAGGTAGAACCATGCGATACTTATTGGGGGATAAAACGCTGGATACCTGCATGATCGGTACTTGGGCGTGGGGTACCGGCGGTAACGGCGGGAAGATGATTTTCGGGAAGTCTTATGACAGAGAGCAGCTCTACCGCACCTTTGAGACAGCTGTCCAAAAGGGTCTTACCTTTTGGGATACAGCGGAGGTATATGGTATGGGAACGGCCGAAAAGCTGTTAGGCTTGTTTATCAAGGACAGGGATGTTACGCTGTCGACGAAGCACTTTCCGAAGAGAAACTACACGTCCGGAGAGAACCGCAGGGCATTGGAAGGCAGTCTTCAACGTCTTGGACGGTCGTCCGTTGACCTGTATTGGCTGCACGCTCCCCGTAATATCGCCGAGAATATGCGGGAACTGGCACAACTGCAGCGGGAAGGCTTGATCGGTTGTATCGGGCTGTCCAACGGCAGCGTGGCACAGATCCGGCAGGCACAGCAAGTGCTGCAGGAAAATGGCAGTACCCTGACGGCAATCCAGAACCATTACAGTCTGTTGGCAATGGCACGGGAAGCCGATGTGCTGACTTACTGTCAGGAGAACGGTCTGTTGTTTTTCGGCTACATGATACTGGAACAGGGAGCCCTGTCCGGACATTACGATGCGGAACATCCGTTTCCCCGTTTGTCGATGCGTGGATTGTCGTTTGGCAAAGACAAATTCCGGCGTATCCGTCCACTGATCGACTATATTCGCCAACTAGCACAGCAATACGGCATCGACAGTGCCCAGATCGCCACGATATGGGCTGTCGCCAAAGGGGTCATTCCCATCGTAGGACTGACCAAACCTTCGCACGCTGTTTCTCTGCCAATGGCTTTGACACAGACATTGTCCCCACAAGAATTATCCGAACTGGAAAGACTGGCACAGGCTTCCGGTGTCGCCTGTCAAGGTACTTGGGAATAGCCGCCGGTCAGATAAACCATCGTTGTCCGCCGAATGTATGCGGACGATAATTGATGAAAGGAATGTTGGTTATGAGTTGTATTTTCTGTAAGATTATTAGCGGAGAG
>CACZZU010000196.1 GCA_902785765.1 uncultured Ruminococcus sp. | reverse complement strand
TACATGGTGGGGTATTGTGAGAGCACAGTGATCCTGCAGGCGGTAACGAGTGGAGGACGTTCTGTCCCATCGTGGAGCACTGCATCACAGATGACAAAGAATCATTTATCGGTGGGACATTGTTTGTCGGTACTGCGTGTTCGCCCGATCATAAGAAAAGCGGCTGCCCAACGGGGCAAGCCGCTTGTTTTTTTAATGAGCATTTGTTGGCTGTGATACGGTCAAGGGTGTGTTTGACGGTGGAAAAACACAACTCCTGTCGTGGGAGCTTGTCCGGCACGTTCATGTGTTTCTGTGGGGAAGCACCTTGTGCCGCTGGTTTTGTACAGAGCAGGCGGCATGGTGCCTTATATTCGCAGGAACCAAGCGGGCAGGATGACGAGAGAGAACAAACACAGACTGAAATAAAACGGGACGCTGAAATCGTCTCCACGGTGCCGCCACCAGAAGCCGCCAAATATCACGGCGGCGATGACGATGACATAGCCCAGCGGCAGCAGTACCGTCCAGACATTGCCTTCGCTGACGGCATAGAGCCAGCCGGACAACACTAGCGGCAGAAGACAGCCCAATACCGTACAGACGGCGGCGAAGGGCAGGTAGTCGTACCAACGGAACCGCTTGCCGTCCAAACGAATATCGCTGAGCCAGAAGCTGAATACCATCAACACGCCTACGCCCGTCAGAATGTAGAGAAGGATGGCAAGAAACTGTTCCATAGCGTATCTCCTGCGTTGTTATACGTTGATGAAGAACATGACGGAACTGTCTCCGCCCAACCATTCAAGGATGGTCTTCATGACCTCTTCGGGCACGGCTACGCTGCCCTCGGTGGGGGTATTGCCGCAGCGAAGGAATACACCGGCGGCTTTTTCGGGGTCAGGTTCTTCGGTGTTGTAGTTGATGACCAGTCCGTATTGATACGATTTTTCCGAAGTGACCATGTGGTCGGCTTTGCTCCAATCCTTATCGGCTGTGCCTTCTATGTGTTGGTTGAAGAAACGCGACTGCGGGTCGGTGACCCAATAGGTTTCTTCGGTGATGGGAAACAGCGGATAAGTGGTGTCCGGCTTGTCGTCAAGGTAGAAGCCCTGACCGGCGAAAAACAGTCCGCCGGGCGTGGTCTTGCTGTCATAAGCCGGCTCGAAGTTCGAGCCGTTCTCGCCGATATAGGCTTCTGTGCACAAAGGTTTGTTGTCGCCGGCGATGTTCCACCAATAGCCATTGTCGTTTTGCTCATAGCAATAGATTTTCGCTTTGGTGGGGCTGTCACTGGAGGTAGTATCTACCATGATGAGATGGTCGCCCAGAATGAAGCCCTCTATGGTATAGCCGTAAATGCCCAAGGCATCCACCAATTCCTGTGGCTGCTGCTTCAGGTCCTTCGGTTCCGCAGCCAATTGGATGGTCGGCACAGACGTTTCGCTGGCATCAGCCGAAGACGTGTCAGCCGCTTGACTGGTCTTTTCCGGAACAGCAGAGGCTTGAGAAGCAGTGGAAGACGGTTCCGCTTTGGGTGTGGCTTTTTTGGTGTCGGATGCGGTGGTGCTGGGTTTCTGTGCAAAGGGGTTGAGACGGTCGATGTGCAGTTGGTTGGTGTTCAGGTCATAGATCAATACGCCAACCGCCGACACCGAAGCCGCCAGTATCACGGAGAAGATGATTTCGGTTAGGATAAACCCCGGCTTTTTCATAAAATACCTCTTTTCTTGTCCTCTTTCGAGCAACATACATTCCTTGTCTCCTATTATAACAAAAAATCCCCGTTTGTAAAGGGGAAAACGCTGCCGCAGGATGCGGCAGTTTTATATGGCCTGCCTGCGGTCAGCAGCTTTACGTCTCGCAGAGGGTATGAATATGACGGAGTATGACATGGTGGCAGTACGAGGGTTTGGAAAAGCTTCAATAAATATTGACTTATAACGGCGGCACGGCGGTTTTCAGTAAGTTACTGAAACGGTTGTGATTCTGCTGCCAATTGGTTGACTTTCGGGAGAATTAGTGGTAGAATTAGCTATAAATAGTGGAGAGGTTCCCTATATCACACAAGAAAGGGTGTTGGAGGATGAAACACAAGAAAATACTGTCTGCCGTGTTGGCGGTGATGATGCTGTGCTCTGGTGCGGCCGCCTTGCAGGCAGCCGGTCATACGCCGGAAGGTGAGGCAGAGGTCGTCACCGAATCGCTGACCAACTATCGTCTGGGCTACATGAGTTGGGGCGTGAAAAAGATGGGGCTGGACAAGCTTCAGAAAAAGTTGGAGGCCAGCGGAAAAGAACTGCCTGAAGTACGGGTCGCTGTCATTGATACTGGTCTGAACACGTCCAATAAGTACCTTCAGGGACGTTACACAGAGGACGGCTACAATTTCGTGAAGAACAACACGAATATCTTCGATGACAACAACCATGGCACCATGGTGAGCGGCATTATTGCAGACGGCACCACCTCGAATGTGAAGATCCTGCCGATCAAGGCCAACAACCAGGACGGTTCGGGGAAGATGGAAGACGTTAAAAAAGCAATCTACTACGCCATTGAGCACGATGCGGATGTCATCAACATGAGTTTGAGTGCGGAGGATAAAAATCATTCGATGACGATTCTGGATGATGCCATTGATGCGGCGTTGGCCAAGGGCATTGTGGTAGTTGCTGCGGCCGGTAACCAAGGCGGCAATGTAGCCGACCGTTATCCGGCCAACAAGGACAGCATCCTGACCATTGGCTCTATCAATCAACTGAACCATATTGCCAGAAGCTCCAACAGGGGTGCCACTGTCGATTTTGCCCTGCCGGGTGCGTTGGTAACGGCACCTTCCGGCAACGCTATCGAGATTGCCTCCGGCACTTCTTTTTCGGCACCTCATGCGGCTGCGGCCGCAGCCCTGCTGAAAACGTGGGACAAGAGTCTGACGCAGGACGACATCGAAGACATCCTCAAGCAGTATGCTGTTGACATGGGCAAGAAGGGCTATGATGAGACTTATGGCTGGGGCATGATCGATTTGAGCAGCTTTGGTCTGGATGGAGAACCGGATGCTTCCGGCACTTGTCTTCTCCGTCAGTTGCAGGAAGCACTGAAAAACCGTCTGCAGGAGCGGTTTGGTGTTTGGTGTCGTGGGCTGATTACTGTATCGATCGGTCTTTCCGCCAATCACAGGGTAACTCCCCGAAGAGCATTTTTGTTCTTCGGGGACAACTTTTAGGGCGGCGGCGTCCCTCCGGCGGCGTCCCTCCGGCAGCGTCCCTCCGGCGGCGTCCCGCCGCTGTGTCCGTGGGCTTTTTGCAGTTGTTAACGACCATCAAGGTTGTGTTACTCGGACACTTTCTTGACATATATGTGTTGGTTCGTGAGAACTTGTGGGACAGCACGCTGATGAATGTTCGCCTACGGAATGAAAGTGCCGGATGACGCTGACAGAGCGACACTCACCAATTGGTGTGGGTTTGGTAGTATAGTCAATGGTTGTGTGTTCAGCAAGCGGTCGGGAGCGATAGCGGAGTCGTCCAGTGCGGTCACGCACCGGAGTCGTCCAGTGCGGTCACGCACCGGCGGCGTCCAGTGCGGTCACGCACCCGATGAGGGGCTTTAAGATTTTTTTCAGAAGATGTGGTATAATAGGGAAAAGTGTGTAAGGAGAGGAGAGTCATGCAAATACTGTTAGTGGAGGACGAAGTTTCACTGTCCAATGCGGTCAAGACCATTCTCGAACGCAGCGGATACTTTGCCGATACCGTCTATGACGGACGTACAGCGGTGGAATATGCCACCGGCTTTGTCTACGACCTCATCATTCTGGACGTTATGCTGCCGGAACTGGATGGTTTCGAGGTGCTTCGTATCCTGCGTCAAAAATCCGTTGCCGCACCGGTACTCATGCTCACAGCCAAAAGCACCGTTCCCGACAAGGTCACGGGACTCAATGCCGGTGCCGATGACTACATGACAAAACCGTTTCATCCCGATGAACTGCTGGCTCGTGTCGGAGCACTTACCCGCCGCAAGGGCAGCGTGGTCATCAATGAACTCACCTATCAAGACCTTACCCTGAACGTCAATTCCGCTCTGCTGACCTGCTGCGGAGAGTCTGTACAGCTCAGCAAGAAGGAATTTGAGGTGCTGAAGGTCTTCTTGTACAACCCGACCATGATCGTCACGGTCGAAATGCTGATTAACAAAGTCTGGGGCGTCGATTCCGATGCTACCGACAATAACGTGGAGGTGTACATTTCCTTCATCCGCAAGAAGCTCAAGTACCTGCACTCGAAGGTGGCTATCAAGAAGATACAGTGCTTGGGCTACCGTTTGGAGGAAGCCAAATGCTAAAGGAGTTTCGCCGCCGGTTCATTATCCAGACCATGATACTGGTGGGGGTCGTCCTGTTGGTGACCTTTGCCGCAATCGGCTCGATCATCAGCCGGAATGAATATGTGGAACTGAAAAACACCATGGCGATGATACTTCGCCCATGGAAAGCTTCGGACGGCGAAAGCCGCTCTCCCGAACCGAAAAAAGGAACATCATCCGGCAGCAGCGACAACAAAAACCGTTTGGGTGATAAAGAAGAAACGGAGCCGAACGAGGGCCTGTTGTCTATGGAAGAGGAAACAAGTACCAACGCAGACCGTTCTTCCGACAAGGAAACGTCAGGTGCCGAAAACAGCCGCCCCGCTGCCGATGAGCCGCCAAACGAAGACAAGACCCCTCCCGTTCCCAAATCTGACCGATACAGACAGCCCAGTGAAAAAAGCGGGACGAACACGACCCACAGCCGGGTGCGTGACGACAGTATCGCCACGGTTTTTTACTATCCTGCAGAAGACAAGACCACGGTCATCTCCGACAATATTGTGCTGGAAGACATTGAAGACATGGTACGGGCAATTGTAGCACAGGACGAAGCCTTCGGCACACTGTCTTCCTACGGGGTCATTTACTATCGGGAGAAAACGATGGATGTCATCAAGCTGGCCATTACGGATATTTGGTATCTGCGGTCGCGTATGGTGCGGACGCTGCTCGTTCTGCTGCTGGCGTATGTTCTTTCGATGGGACTGCTTTTGCTCATCAGTTTCCGACTGGCACGCATCGCCGAAAGACCTCTGCAAAAAGCTATCCACATGGAGCGGAAGTTCGTGGCAGACATTTCCCACGACCTGAAAACGCCTATCACCGTCATCATGGCCAACAACGCGATTTTGCGGTCGAATCCGTCCTCCCGCATCGAGGACAATCTTCCGTGGCTGGACAGTACCGATCGGGCTTCGGAAGATATGATGCAGCTTGTTACGAATATGCTCACACTGTCGGCGGTGGATATGCCCCAGCAGAAGGTCACGCTGACAGCCGTGAACCTGACTTCAGCGGCAGAACGCTGTTTGCTCCAACTGGAGTCGGTTGCTTATGAAAAAGGTGTGCTGCTGGAGGAGGAGATCGCTGAAGACCTGACTGTCTTGGCAACAGACGAGTATGTCAAACGTATTTGCAGCGGTTTGTTGGAGAACGCCGTGAAGTACGAACCGTCTGGCGGCAAGATCATGGTGAAGGCTTACAGCCGTAAACGACACGCCTATTTTGTCGTGCAAAACCAAAACAGCCGTATCCTGCCGGAAGACCTGCCCCATATTTTTGACCGTTTCTATCGTGGTGACAAGAGCCGCAACCAATCGAAGGGACATGGACTGGGGCTGCCGATCATCAAGCAGATGGCGACACTGTGCGGAGCGGATCTACAAGTCACCAGCACCGACAAAGACGGTACCACCTTCACCGTTGTCTTTCAGACCCGAACGGGGTGAGAAGGTGACGACATTGTCCACAATGCTGTGACGGGCGTTGCGGTGTGCGGTTATCACACGTCTCTCGCAGCCGTTGTCCTGCCGCAGCGGAAAGAGTTTTTCAGCGAAACGATGCCCTGCTGCCGCAGTGGTTAAGGGGTGGTACGGACGTACCCATGATGATTTAATCGGAACAGGAGGTGTCTTATGTATCAGATACGCTACACCCAAGATACCGATAAGGAGTTTTGGTTCACGGTGGACAAGTCCATTGATGAGCTGACTTTTGAAAATAAGGTGAGGGACTTCCAGTCCTATATTTTCGAGGAAACTTACCGGAAGATCGGTCTGCTCCGGTACTCGCTGTTCGGCGACCGTTTCCCCTTTTGCAATCTGCTGTATATCAGTGAAACCTATCGTCACCAAGGCTGCGGAAAGGCGTTGCTGAATTACTGGGAACAGGATATGAAGTCACGGGGCTACCGCTGTGTAATGGTATCTTCACAGGTGACGGATGACGCTCATTGCTTCTACCGCGGGATGGGTTATCAGGAGATTGGCAGTCTGCTGCTTCCTGAAGATCGTACCAACAGCACCATGGAGATTTTCATGCTGAAAACACTGTGAACCGCCTGACGCTGTTCTGCCTTTTGCAGGGAGATCAATTTTCAAAATCTGCTGGTCACAAGCATTCCGCTTTATTTTTTGAAAGCAAACTTCACACAAATTCAGCGGTTTTAGGAAAGGGGTGCGGGGAATAACCCTTTTTCCGCCGGAAAAGGGTTTTCCCCGTGTAACATTGATTTCCGTGTGCCTTTTGCGAAACGCTTGCCTGCCGTTCCTTTTGGTGCTATACTATCGTGTGGAACGATCCTGCGGCGGTACCATCTTGACGGGAACCACGCCGCAGGAAACGCTATGTACAAAGGAGTGTGACACAATGTTCGTCAGAGCATACCGTGCCGATGACCTGTCGGCGATGTTGAAAATCTGGAATGAAGTGGTGGCGGAGGGACTTGCCTTCCCACAGGAAGAACTGCTGGATGAAGTGACCGGAGCATCCTTTTTTGCCGCACAGACCTACACGGCTGTCGCAGAACAAAACGGTGAAGTAGTCGGTCTGTATATCCTGCATCCGAACAATGTGGGACGCTGCGGACATATCGCCAATGCCAGCTATGCGGTCGCCTCTTCTTGTCGGGGACAGCATATCGGGGAACAACTGGTGCGGGACTGTCTGATCGCCGCCAAACACAAGGGCTTCCGTATCTTACAGTTCAAGGCCGTGGTCGAAAGCAATCTGTCTGCCCGCCATTTATACGAAAAGTTGGGTTTTGTTCCGCTAGGTGTGATTCCTGAAGGCTTTCGCAGGAAGGACGGGCAGTACGAGAACATCTGTCCGTACTATCACCAACTGTGAAAATCTCGAAAATGCCGTCAGGCGGTTGAATGATATTGTGGTGCAGCGTTCACACGCCTGCCTGCCTTTCTTCCTATCGTTCTGTCCCACCACTTTCCTAAAGAAAGCGGCGGGGCTTTTTCCGTCCTTCGTGCAGAAATTCGTTGTCGGCAGTTGTCCTCCCTCCATCGAAAAACGGTTCCTTCGGCACCGTTTCTGCCCGTTGCGTTTTTGTTTTTTTGCTGAAACACCGCTTGCAAGTCCTGCGGCGGTGTGGGCGTATATTCGGGGCGGTGATGGTCATACTAACGACAGCGGACAGGAAGTGCCGATCATCATGTGGAGGATGGCTGACGGACTCATCACGAGTGCATCGGTCGGACAAAGCGATCGGTGCGGGTGTCCGCAGCACCATGAGGAGGGACTTTCAGATGACGAGTAAAGAACTGCTCTATGTAGAGGATGCACTCGGTCACGAACAGTATTTTCAGACCCAGTGCAATGAAACGATCCAGCGGCTGCAGGAACCGGCACTCAAGAGTTTTGTCAGTGACTTGCAGCAGGCTCATCAGACACTATTCCGCAGCTTTTACGGGCTGCTGTAAGGAGGAGACACCATGGATGACAGAAACCTGATGGAGAATATGCTGCTGCTGGAAAAGGGCGTGTGCGACCTGATGATGCACGGCACGATCGAATCTGCTTGTCCCGAAGTCAAGCAGACATTTTCCGGTGCTCTTCACTCCTCCCTCAATATGCAGGGACAGATCTACGATCAGATGCAGGCCAGAGGATGGTATACCGCCGACAGCGTTGACCGTCAGCGGCTCAATGCCGTGAAGATGAAGTTCAGTCAAAACGGCTGAACCCATGTGCAGGGTGCCGTGATGTGACCGGACAAATTGTGCTGCGGCGATAGAAAATACAGCAGGCGGGTGTCTGTCAGGCAGACACAGCCGAAAGTGTCTCCGATGTCAGCAGCGTGTCTGTAGGAAGAGACAGCATCAAAGGATAAAACAGCAGAGGGTGTACCCTTTTTAGGGGGTACACCCTCTGCTGTCTATGAGTTGCCTATATATGGAGAGTATCTCTCTGTGAGGGGTAAGCAATACCAAATCGGCACAGCAGTTCATGCGATAAGGGAAGTCATCTTCCCGATAAACGCACTCATTGCCAGTCCACAAATAACTCCTACAAAAAACATTAACACGCTGGAATCTCCTTTACTATGTATCGGCTGCAGTATGACCTGCAACGCATAAAAGACCGCTTGATAAGGCACAAGCAGTTCGGAAAGCCACGAAATGGCGTGCACCCTTCGTAGGGGGAGAGACAGTTATCAGTACCGCTCTTTCACACAGGGTGTCCTTGTATCCACGATGACACACACAAATGGGCTGCAGCATGGTCTACAAGAGTTTGCCAGTGCCGATGAACCGTTGGTATAGGGAGTGGACGGTTCACGGTATGGTGCAAGCCGGATCGGCTTGCGGAAGGGATATGATATATTCCGCGGAAACGATATATGTTATCGCACATACGGAAGGGGAGCACGAATCAGTCTCTCATCCGAAGGCGTTATTGTCTCTTTTACTAAACGGGACAGCGGCTCACAATTCAAAGAAACCACATACCGTGTAGATATATATATCATCGCACACCCTGATGAGCAGATTGGCAAATGGCTCATCAAGGCGGCGTTGACGATGACACGACCCGTTAAAAGTCAGTGGCGTGACTCACTTGGTATAGGAAAATTCCGTGACATAGGGGGCACCAGACTGCTTGACAGTGACGGTCATATCGGTGTTGACGACCACCAGCACCGGTGTGTTGTTCCACTTGCCGTCCTTACGCTGTGTTTTGAGGATCACGCTGGTCGTGGTGCCGGGCTTAACCGCTGTGAACTTGAAGTTACAAACGCTGTTCTGATAGTCATAGTCACAGCTCACCTTGACGTACAGAGTGTTGGCGTAGTAGGTCCAATCTTCGCCCGCCAGTGAAAAAGCAGCGGTACCGGCTTTTGTGACCGGTTTGTCATCGGAGGTGGGGGGAACGCTGATAAACGGCTCCGAATAACTATCGGTGGAAGACTTCTCGGTGACATACGCATCACCGGTCTGGGTGATGGTCATTGTCAAATCGTTGAACACCCGAATAGCGATGGGGGTGTTGTCCCACTTGCCATCGGTACGCTGTGTTTTGAGCACTGCGTTGGTGGTGCCGGCCTTGATGCCGGTGAAATAGAAGTGGCAGATGTGGTGGTAATAGTCATAGTCGCAGCCGATCTTGGCATACAGACTGTCGGCGTAGTATGTCCAGTCTTCGCCTTTCATCGGGATGGTCGAGACGTTGCGGTCGGTTCTTTTGATGATGACGGTACCCTTCTGGCTGTTCTGTGAAGCAATGGCCTGCGAAAAAGCCCCAGCGGCTGATGCACTCATGATCGAAACGGCTGAAACCGCCGAAGCGGCACAAACGGCGGCGAGAACAGCGGCAAGCACTTTGTTCTTTACGATCTTTTTCATAATCATACGCTCCTTTATATAGCGGGCAGGTGCCCAACGGTTGTTTATTTGGTTATTTGCAACAGTGATTAACCTGTTGTGCATACAATATAGCACAGCCTTTTTGGATTGTCAATACCTTTTGGAAAAAATTTTTGAGCCATCCCTAAAAAGTGTGGGTAGAAAATTATCTTCCGTGCAGAGAAACAGGCAGCCCGCCACAGTGAAGCATGACCCTTGAGATGAGGTTTTCAATATTGCGAAAACCATAAGCCATTCTGACAGAGCACTTGATCTTGTTGTCTGTCGCTTCCATTCTTGCCTTGGAAACACCATACCTGATAGTTGAAAAAATGGCAACCGCAATCCCACCGGCTTTAGACGGTGGGTTAAGGTTGCGCAAAGCGTAG
>CACZZU010000195.1 GCA_902785765.1 uncultured Ruminococcus sp. | reverse complement strand
GAACCGTCCCTACTGTTGTTATAACAAAAAAGCTACGCTTTTGGCAGCCTTAACCCACCGTCTAAAGCCGACGGGATTGCGGCTGCCATTTTTTCAACAGAGAGGGACAGTAATCAGCCCAACTCTGCGAAGTACTTGATGGTTCTAACCATCTGGCTGGTGTAGCTGTTCTCGTTGTCATACCAAGAAACAACCTGTACCTCATAGAGGTCATCAGCGATTTTAGCAACCATTGTCTGGGTAGCATCGAAGAGAGAACCGTATCTCATGCCGATAACGTCAGAAGAAACGATCGGATCTTCGTTGTAGCCGAAAGATTCGGAAGCGGCAGCCTTCATAGCGGCGTTGATGCCTTCCTTGGTTACGTCAGCACCCTTAACAACAGCGGTCAGGATAGTGGTAGAACCTGTCGGAACCGGTACACGCTGGGCAGAACCGATGAGTTTGCCGTTCAGTTCAGGAATTACCAGACCGATAGCCTTGGCAGCACCGGTGGAGTTCGGAACGATGTTAGCAGCACCAGCTCTTGCTCTTCTGAGGTCACCCTTTCTGTGAGGACCGTCGAGGATCATCTGATCGCCGGTATAAGCGTGGATGGTGGACATGATACCGCTCTGGATCGGAGCGTAGTCATTCAGAGCCTTTGCCATAGGAGCCAGGCAGTTGGTGGTGCAGGAAGCAGCCGAGATGATCTGATCGTCAGCGGTCAAGGTATTCTCGTTCACGCTGAATACAATGGTCTTCAGATCGTTGCCGGCAGGAGCCGAGATAACGACCTTCTTGGCACCAGCATTGATGTGAGCCATGGACTTATCTTTGGAGCAGTAGAAACCTGTGCACTCCAGTACAACATCTACACCCAACTCGCCCCAGGGCAGGTCTTTGGCGTCTTTCTCGGCATAGATCTTGAGGGTCTTGCCGTCAACTGTGATGGTGTTAGCCTCATCATCAGCGGATACGGTGTGAAGGTTCTCACCGATAATACCGCAGTAGCCCTTCTGGGCAGTGTCATACTTCAGCAGGTGAGCCAGCATAGAGGGCTTTGTCAGGTCGTTGATAGCGACAACCTCGTAACCCTCTGCACCAAACATCTGTCTGAATGCGAGACGACCGATACGGCCAAAACCATTGATAGCAACTTTTACTGACATGGGAATTACCTCCTAATAATTTATACCCATATTGTACAACATTCTCTTGGAAATTACAAGCCCCTTATGCAAATTTTCCCGAACAGAGTGAAGGAAATGCCGCTGCCAATAGGAGCGGAGCCGTGTGCAGAAAGGGTTTCTTTCCCCGAGGGAAAAAATCGCTCCATCGCTTTTGATGGAAGCGGTGGAGCGTGAAAAAGTATCAGGGAGTGACAGCGGAGTGGCTTGTGGCAACGTCACCACCGTGCATCTTGTCCAGTAAGGTGAACAATTCGCTAATGGTGGGCGTGTCATCTTTGGTACGGACTATTTTATGTACAACCGGTGTGATAGGTGTCTGGGCATCTCGCTTGGCGGCATAGTAATTCAGACCTTCAACGGTCGTGACCGCTTTTGTGATGTCGGTAGGCTCTTCGTTCCGTGTGGGAACGGGTGTGACAGATTCCGCTGTTGTGCTGTTTTTGTCGGCAAGATCGGTGTTATCAGCCGTATCAGCGGCATCGCCCGTGTCGGGGGTATCAGGTGTTGTTTCTGTGTTGTGAGGAGGAAGCGGAACCTCTTCAATGCCGGCTTCGGCTTCTTCCATCAGCAGGTCATCCTGATGGTGTTCATCCGGCAGGGTCAGATTACTGTCGGCGGTCTTGAGTATCTCACGGATGAAGAAGAAGGCATAACAGCTAAAGGCCAAGTCACCCACGATCATCATGATGTTGAGAATATTTGCTTCAACGACTTGTGTGTCGATGTTGGGTTGGGGCTGTGTGCCGATCACCATTTTAATAATGAGGTCAGCACACACGATAGTGTTCAGCATGATGAATACCACGCCGTAAACGGCAGCTTTGCGAACCGCCAGACGGTTATTGATGGCGGCAAAGTACATCGACTGATAGAACAAGAACATGATGAGGAACGCTACTGCGACAATGTCAAACAGTTCGGTTGCCAATAGGGATTTCTGGTTATAGTTGATGAACAGCATGATGAATCGGGTGCAGCACCAGATCGGTACGATCAGAGCGATGACGGGCAGTTTCTTGAGTCCGTTTACACCGGTGAACGAGATACACGCTTCGTACAGCAAAACAATACCTGCCAAGACTGCCAGAATACTTTCGGCGAGATTTTCTCCGGCGATGATACGCACCACACCGCCGCCCAACAGCGTGACCGAAGCGATAAACCCGAACACGCCGCAGAACATATTTTTCGTAGGTTCTGCCCGAAAGGTTTTCTTGCGGTCGGCAATACTCAAACCGATGCCGATGGCATACAGCACGACTACACAAGCGGCCAATGTCAAATTACACGCCGTGGTACTCAATACAAAGCCGGTTCCATGGACGTTAAACAGTGTGTCACAGATTTTGATGACACCGCCGATGACAAACAACAGAAAAGCGGCGATCCAGAACTTCCGCAGTTTCATCAGACAACACTCCTTTGATAATGATTTTGTGACGGCAGAAGCCGCACAGGATGATTTTATTCAGGGAAGCATCCCCGATAATGAATGTTCGTTACCGGTGAGCACCTTTGAATGGATACGAGTTGCGGAGAACAGCACCAACGGAGGGCACTATCTCAAAGATTCCCGCATACACGCTCTGTTCAACAAGCGGGAGATGACACAACATATCTGTCACTCGCTGTGTGAATGAACAAGATGGTATATGTCTTGTTCGTGCGTTACCTTTTAACGAGCGGCAAGAGGCACATAGTGCTTGCTGCGGGTCATTGCACGGTACGCCGGACGGATAATTCGTCCTCCGTAGGTGACTTCTTCAATGCGGTGAGCACACCAGCCGGCGATGCGTGACACAGCGAACAATGGGGTAAACAGATCGCCCGGAATGCCCAGCATATCATAGACAAATCCCGAGTAGAAATCTACGTTCGCACAAATGACCTTGCTGCTGCCTTTGACTTCCGACAGGACGATGGGAGTCAGTTTTTCCACCGTTTTGTAGAGGTCGTATTCTTTGGTCATGCCCTTCTCTTCGGCCAGTTTGCCGGCTGTTTGTTTGAGAATGACCGCCCGAGGGTCGGACAGCGTATAAATCGCATGACCGAAGCCGTAGATCAGACCGGAATGGTCGTTCTTTTCCTTGCGGACGATCGCTGCCAGATAGCGATAAATCTCGTCTTCATCCGCCCAGTCCTGCACTTCTTCTTTCAGCTCGCTCATCATTTTATGTACCCGCAGGTTGGCACCGCCATGACGGGGACCTTTCAGTGAACCGATGGCTGCCGAGAGAGTTGCATAGGTATCTGTACCGGAAGAAGACAGTACACGGGCGGCGAAGGTGGAGTTATTGCCGCCCCCATGTTCGGCATGAAGGATCATGCACAGGTCAAGCAGTTTAGCTT
>CACZZU010000194.1 GCA_902785765.1 uncultured Ruminococcus sp. | reverse complement strand
CCGTGTTGACGATAAGCAATACCTTGCCTTGGTAGTCGCTCAAGCTGACGGCGGCACCGGTTCTGTCCTTCACCGTGAAGTCGTAAACGGTTTTCATGGTGTTTATTCCCCTTTCGTTATTCACAGAATGAACCGTCCTATCCGTGACGAAGTGGTGTCGCCGCCTTCGCTGATGACCGTTGAAAGACGGATAACCGTCCTTGCACGGTGACCATACCCTTCCCACAGATCATGCACGGCAGGCAGACAAGACGTCCGCCTTTGGTTAATTATAACATACTCCCCGCAGGGTCAGCAATACTTCTGTATAAAAATTCTCTGCGAACACATAGGCAGTGAGCCGACCGTCACCGCATAGAAGAAGACGAGCGACATCCTGACACAGCAGGAGCGGAAGAACCTGTGTTTGCCTTTTCCATGCGGGACAACGGTCTTCCTTGCCGTCATCACCGTCAAAGAAGAAGTATCCGCCCACCCATGCGGGACAACGTGCCTTTTTGTGAGGAATCTATTGACAGCCCACCACCGTTGTGATACAATTTTGACACAGTGTAAGTTTTGCAGCAAGGGAGATAACACCATGCCAAAGGTTTCAGAAGAACACAGACAAGAACGCTGTCAAGAAATACTGAACGCCTGTGAGTCCCTCTATCGGACGCAAGGGTTTAGCGGCGTGACCATCAAAGCGATCGGCGAACGCACCAGCTTTACCCGTCCGGCAATCTATACTTACTTTGAGACGAAGGACGAAATTCTGCTGGCGTTGTTCTGTCGGGAATATGACATCTGGTGTGAACGGCTGGAAATCATCGCACAGCAAGCCGCTTCCTTCTCGGCAGAAGCCTTGGCACAGGCCATCGCTCACAGTCTTGCCGACCGTGATGTGCTGCTGCGGATTCAGTGCATGAACCTCTTCGAGATCGAAAACAACAGTCGTGTGGAACGGCTGGCCGATTTCAAACGGCGGTTCCAGCGAATGTCACAAGCCCTGCGGACAATTTTACAAGCCTATCGTCCCACCGTCACCGAAGAGGTATGTTTGTCGTTTTGCCGCACCTTCTCTTCGTTTCTGTTCGGCGTATATCCCTTCTCCTTCCACACAGAAACACAACGTCAGGCAATGGCACTGGCCGGCGTCCATTTCCCTGAAGCCGACATTCAAACCATGGTGGCAGACTGCCTTCTGTGTCTGCTGCGTGCTCTGTAACTTCTCCGCCAACCGCCGTGTTATCTCACCAAGCTGTCTTTGCTTCTCCTGTGAGACAATACCAGTCGCCACGGCTCCCCGCCCACTATTTTTAAGGAGGTATTGACCTATGTTAGGAAACTTTCGCTACCACAACCCGACCAAACTCTATTTTGGAGAAAATGCCCTCGACTTTTTGAAGGACGAGCTTGCTCACTACGGCAGCAACGTCCTGCTGGTCTATGGCGGCGGCTCCATTAAAAAGAGCGGTCTGTACGACCAGATCGTGACCGTCTTGAACGAAAACGGCAAGAATATTGCCGAGATCGCCGGTGTCATGCCAAATCCCACTTCGGACAAACTCAACGAAGGCGTTGCCATCGCCCGTGCAAACGGTGCCGACCTCATTTTAGCGGTCGGCGGCGGTTCTGTCTGCGACTATGCCAAAGCCCTGTCGGTATCGGTACACTGCGGTGACGACCCGTGGCAGAAATACTACATCCGCTTTGAGGAACCCGATTGCCCGATCATTCCGGTCGGCTGTATCCTGACAATGGCCGGTACCGGTTCGGAAATGAACGGCGGTGCCGTCATTACCAATCACGCCCAGCACCTCAAGATCGGTCATGTGTTCGGAGATGACGTGATGCCCAAGTTCTCCATCCTCAATCCCCGTTATACCATGACACTGCCCCGCTATCAGATGATCGCCGGTATCTACGACATCATGAACCACATCTGCGAACAGTATTTTTCCGGTGAAGACGACAACACCTCTGACTACCTCAGCGAAGGGCTGATGCGTGGGCTTATTCATGCGTCCCGCATCGCTGTGAAAGACCCACAGGACTATGAAGCCCGTTCCAATATCATGTGGACGGCAACATGGGCACTCAACACCCTCGTATCCAGAGGCAAAACCACCGACTGGATGGTGCACATGCTTGGTCAGGCGGTCGGTGCCTATACCGATGCTACCCACGGCATGACATTGGCGGCGGTTTCTCTGCCGTATTATCGCTTTATCATGCCCTACGGCGTGAAAAAGTTTGCCCGCTTTGCGACAGAAGTATGGGGCATCTCCCCCAACGGTCAGACAGACGAACAACTTGCCGCAGCCGGTTTATCCGCTTTGGAAAGCTGGATGAAGGAGATCGGTCTGGTGATGAACCTGCAGGAGTTGGGCGTGACCGAGGACATGATCGAGGGTATCGCCGATGCGACTATCCTGCTGACCGGCGGCTACAAGACGATGACCCGAGATGACGTGGTGACCGTTCTCAAGGCTTCGCTGTAAGTCATCACATGGCATTGACCGCCATATTGACCAATCAACCAACACAAAACGCACCCACCGTTTTCGTCACAAAACGGTGGGTGCGTTGTTATATGTGAGGATATGGTGAAGGTTACTTGGTAACGGTCAGCGTCAGAGTTTTCTTGGAAACCTGACCGTCAGGGGATTTCGCTGTTACACGAATATCATAGTTAGTTGCCGCACCGGGCTTCAGGACAAAAATGTTGTTGGTGCTGTTGACGGCAACATTCGTCCACTTGGTGGAGGAGGACTTCTTGTACAGTACAGAGAAGGTATAGGGCTTTTCGCCGTTTTCAGCAAAGCACCGCACCTTGACCTTCTCGCCCAGCTTGATGGTGTCGGCATTGAGCTTCGATGTATTGGTGAAGGGCTTCTTCACGGCAAGGGTCATGTCCTTGCGGGCGATTTTGCCGTTGGCATCCTTCACTGCGACCCGCACCTCATACGCCACCGCCGCTTTTGGAGTAATCTTCACGACGCTGTTGGTCTTGTAAGCTTGTACAGTCGACCACTTGGTGGTGCCTGCCTTGCGGTAGTAGACGGCGTAGGTATAGGGTGCGGTGCCTTCCTTTGCCGCACAGTTAACGGTAATGCTCTTTCCGAGAATCACGCTGTCAGCGGACAGCTTCGATGTATTGGAAAGCGGGAAAGTAACCGCTACAAAGGGAATCCCTTCACTTTTGGCATAGGTTTCCGCATAGCTGCCCGCCTTGCCCTTGATGGTCACATTTTCACATTCGCCAAACGCCCTATCTCCGATACTCGTCACACTGTCGGGAATTGTGACGGAGGTCAGGCTGGTGCAACCGCAAAACGCATAGTTCCCGATACTCGTCACACTGTCGGGAATTGTGACGGAGGTCAGGCTGGTGCAACCGCAAAACGCTTCCCCCCCGATACTCGTCACGCTGTCGGGAATGGTGACGGAGGTCAGGCTGGGGCAGTAGTAAAACGCATCCTCCCCGATACTCGTCACGCTGTCGGGAATGGTGATTTCACTATCATTTCCGTAATAATCGTAAAGAATGTTTCT
>CACZZU010000193.1 GCA_902785765.1 uncultured Ruminococcus sp. | reverse complement strand
CAGAACTGAGTGACAACATCATGGACGAGGGATTCTATCGTGTCAAGACAGACTTCAAGGCGGCAGACTACAACATGGTCGGAGCACTTGGCTATCCCTCCATCAGCCACTATACTTCGTTGACAGACAGCCGTTTCATGCAAATGCAGCGGTTATTGGGCTACAGTACGGTATGGATGAAATCCGGCAGCAGCGGCGGCACGGAACTGACCAATGCCCTGTACAGCATCCGGTACGGCATCAGTCAAGGCAGTCAAGGGGAGGGAACAGTGTATACAAACGGACGGTATCGTATCCATACTCTGTCACCGTATCTGGATCTGGGCGTATTGTGCGGAGATGATCTGCTGAACTGCACGGATATTCCTGCCGGACTGACGCGGGCAGAGGTACAGCAATATCTGTTCGAGAAGGTGTTTGATACGAACCGGCGGTTGGTCACTCTGTATGACTATGACCCGCAGAAAAGCGGCGATGTCACTGTTTCGGACAGACAATACCGATTGCCGAAGGGAACGGTTGTCCGGTACCGGATAGCGGTCACGGGACAACAAAGTCTGTATGCGGATGTGTATGACCGTTTCTCCCATGCTCTATCGGAGGAATACTTCGAAAGTGTGTCCGTGAAGGTGAACGGGCGAACTGTCAGTGGTCACTATCCTGCCGCAGATGAGAACGGTCTGCTGTGGCTGGGCACCTTTCAGGACGAAGAAGTGATCGTGGAGATCACCGCCGAAAAGACCTTTTCCTGTTATAGCTTTGGTGTTTGTGGACTTGACCTTGCGGTATTGTCCAAAGCAATTGCTCAAGCTCACTGCGGCGAATGGCGGCATAACGGTCACGTTCTGACAGGAACGATACATGGTGAAAAAACACAGGTCTGCCTGTTGTCTGTGCCATATCAATCTGGCTTGATCGTGAAGGTCAACGGAGAGCGGGTACCGGTTTATCGGGTACTGTCGGATTGGTCAGCGTTCACGGTATCGGCAGGGGAGAATCATGTGGAAGTATTGATGGTGCCAAAAGGTTTCACCGAAGGTGTCCTGCTGACGGTGACAGGTATTGCCGGAGCAGTGATGTTTGTCCTCTTACGGAGAAAAATTCGCTTGTCGGGGTGGCTGTATACGGTGGCAGAATTGCTGACAGGCTTTGTGTCAATGGTGGCTGTCCTGCTGGTGTACATACTTCCGGTTGTGGTATAAAAGAGTACTGCCCGCTGTCATCACTCGAAAGAGCCGATGACAGCGGGCAGTGTTTGTAGGATGATATGGAAAAAATGAATCTGACAGAGCTCACTCCCCAAAAGCTTGCGAGAGGTCGTCGAGAATATCGTCAATGTGTTCGGTGCCAATGGAGAGACGAATAGTGTTCTCGAAAATGCCTTGCGAAGCCAGTTCTTCAGCGGTGAGCTGGGAATGGGTGGTGGAAGCCGGATGGATGACGAGACTCTTGACATCGGCAACATTCGCCAGTAGAGAGAAGATCTTCAGGCGATCAATGAATGCCCAGGCTTCTTTGCGGCCGCCTTTGATATTGAAGGTGAAGATGGAGCCACCGCCCTGTGGGAAGTATTTCTCGTAGAGAGCGTGATCGGGATGATCTGGCAGAGAAGGGTGATTGACCTTTTTGACCAACGGATGATGCTGTAGGAAATCGATAACCTTTTTGGTGTTCTCCACGTGCCTGTCCAGACGGAGGGAGAGTGTTTCCACACCTTGCAGCAACAGGAATGCGTTGAAGGGAGAAATCGCTGCACCGGTATCCCGCAGGAGTATGGCACGAATATAGGTAACGAAAGCAGCAGAACCGACCGCGTCATAGAAGGAAATGCCATGATAGCTGGGGTTCGGGTCGGCGATCTGCGGATAGTGTCCGCTGACTTTCCAGTCGAATTTTCCTGACTCTACGATGATACCACCTAGTGTCGTACCATGACCGCCAATGAACTTGGTGGCAGAGTGTACTACGATGTCGGCACCGTGCTCGATCGGACGAATGAGATAAGGGGTGCCGAAGGTGTTGTCAACAACAACCGGTAAACCGTGACGATGTGCGATAGCAGAAATGGCGTCCAGATCCGGAATGTCACTGTTGGGGTTGCCGAGTGTCTCCAGATAGATCGCACGGGTGTTGTCCCGAATAGCAGACTCTACTGCGTCAAGGTTGTGGGCATCGACAAAAGTCGTCGTGATGCCGAGTTGTGGCAGCGTATGGGACAGAAGGTTATAGCTGCCGCCATAGATTGTCTTCTGGGCTACGATGTGACCGCCGTTAGCGGCAAGAGCTTCGATCGTATAAGTGATGGCAGCGGCACCGGAAGCCAGTGCTAATGCTGCGGAACCGCCTTCCAAAGCGGCAATACGCTTTTCGAGCACCTCTTGGGTGGAGTTCGTCAGACGACCATAGATGTTGCCGGCATCGGCCAGACCAAAACGGTCGGCAGCGTGTTGGCTGTCGTGGAATACATAGGAAGTGGTTTGGTAAATCGGTACGGCCCGGGCATCGGTTGTCGGGTCGGCCTGTTCCTGACCAACATGGAGCTGAAGGGTTTCAAAACGATATGACATAGTGTATCTTCCTTTCAAGTATCAAAATCAATGGTGAAGCGGTTTTTCAGCCGCTGATAGTCGTGCCTGTTGGCACACAGACAAAAATCCGTGTGCTTTGATGCTCTCGAACAAAAAGGACAGGGCAAATGACGGCGACGCTTGACGCTCATCAGGCGGTCGTACAGCGTTGACAAGGCACAGCAGCCTTTTTGAAGTCCCTACTCTGAAATGTCCGAGAGTATCGCATTCGACAGGATAGGGGGCAGCGAGACGCTGTTGGAATCAATGTCAGCATAGCAGCCTGCTCCTTTCGCAGTAGTGTTGGTGTGATGTTCTCGTTTCGGGAACGAGACTATCATAGCATATAATTCCTATGTTGTCAATAGGTTTTATAGAAAAAATCAATATCGCTGTGCGTTTTTTTACGATGGTGTCCCGCTCATGCACTTTTCGCAGCATCAGGGATCCTTGATACGAAGAATGTCCGCTACGTTTCAAGTCGGACAGTTTTATCACGTTGACCTTTTGTCTATTCGGGGAGAATGAAGCACGAAAACCCCCTGCCGAGGGGAATAAAGTCTCGACAGGGGGAGGGGGTAATGATACAACGAAGAAAGAGAGACTGCTTTGCGGTATCATCGTTGGTCAGCCTTGTTCCTGACCGTTTTTCTTGCGGTAGTCTTCCAGTGCAGCCTGAATAGCTTCTTCTGCCAGTACGGAACAGTGCATTTTGTAATCCGGCAAGCCGTCCAGTGCTTCGGCTACGGCCTTGTTTGTCAAGGTCATGGCATCTTCGATCTTCTGCCCCTTGATGAGTTCCGTTGCCATCGAACTGGAAGCGATCGCACTGGCACAGCCAAACGTCTCAAACTTCACGTCTGTGATGACATCATCGTCAATCTTCAGGTACATCTTCATAATGGCACCGCACTTAACGTTGCCGACCTCTCCAACACCGTCTGCATCCTCAATAGTGCCCACATTCCGTGGA
>CACZZU010000192.1 GCA_902785765.1 uncultured Ruminococcus sp. | reverse complement strand
TTTGCAAATGTTTGTTACAAAAACGCAGCGGTTTTAGGAAAGGGGTGCGGGGAATAACCCTTTTTCCGCCGGAAAAGGGTTTTCCCCGTGTGACTGCCCGACCAAACTTGATTTCCGTGCAGGGCGTGTCAGCGGCGTTGACATTTGACCGCAAAGGGAGTATGATTATTATCAGTAAATGAGGGGAGGAAACCACCGATGAAAATATTACTGGTGACAGATGCCTACACACATTTGACCAACGGCGTGGCGGTCGTGGTCGCAACACTATACAATACCTTCCGTGCCAAGGGACATGATGTGCGTGTTCTGACAGTATCCGGTGACAGGAGTGCTCATCGGGACGGCGATGTGTTCTATATGCCGTCTATCAAAGTGCCGCTGTATCCTGACCTGCGTATGAGTCTGGTACACCGTCACCCGTTCCTGACCGAATTGAAGGAATGGAAACCCGACATCGTGCATATCCACTCGGAAGCGTCGGCTTCCCGTATGGCAAAGTCCATCGCCAAGGCAACAGGTGCCCGCATTGTGATGACGTGGCACACCGACTACGCAAAGTTTGCCTTTCACAACCACTATTCTGCCGGTATTGTACGTTTTTCGGCCAAGAACCTGATGAAGGCCGCTTATCACGGCACCAGCATCATTACCGTTCCGTCCTACAAAGCCAAACGGCTGCTGGACAGCTACGGTTTGAAGCATCCGAATGTGGTGATCCCGAACGGCATCATTCTGGGACGCTTCCAGAAGCCTTTGAACGATGACGAAAAAGTTAAACTGCGGGAGCAGTACCACATCCCGCAGGACAGCAAGGTGTTGGTGATCGTTTCCCGTTTGAGTACCGAGAAGAACATCAGCGAGATCATCGAGTTTTTCCCGTCCTTGTTGAAGGAAGAGCCAAAGCTGCACTTGCTGATTGCTGGGATCGGTCCCGATAAACGCCATTTGGAACAGTTCAGTGAGCAGTTGGGCTTGTCCGAGAAGGTGACTTTCGTTGGTTTTGTGCCGCCGGAAGAGACGTATCGCTGCTATAAACTGGGCACAGCCTTTTTCAGTGCGTCTACCTTTGAGATGCACAGCCTGACCTATCTGGAGGCGATGGCCTGCGGTTTGCCGTTGATCTGTCGGGATGATCCATGTCTGGAGGGTGTGCTGACAGACGGTTTCAACGGCTATATCTACCAGACCAAGGAAGAGTTTGTCACCAAGACACTCCGGCTGCTGCAGGATGAGGCTCTTTGTCAGGAGATGTCCGAGCACTCTCTGGCTCGCTCCGCCAATTTCAGCGAAGAAGCCTTTGCTGACAAGATGCTGGCTCTTTATCGGCAGCTTATCAGCCTGAATGACACCAAGAAAAAGGCGAAGAAAAGCCAGTGAGGTTTTGGCTGCCGGTGAACGGTACTCCGGCATGCGGTTTCTGTCCGTCAGGGGGGAGATTCCCCTTTATTTTTCCCAAAAATCCCTTGCTTTTTGCGGAACGATTTGGTACAATGGACGTAACTCCAATATAGAAAGGTGGATGTCCTGTGAAAGATTATGTAGAGCCTAACGCTAATGAAGAAGAAGAAGAGGAAAGCTCGATCATCACGCTGACCGATGAAGACGGCAGCGAAGTCGATTTTGAGTTCCTTGATCTGATCGAATACGAAGGCAACGAATATGTCGTACTCCTGCCCGTAGAGGAGGATTCCGATGAAGTTGTGATCTTGCAGCTCGAAGAAACAGGCGATGACGAAGAAAGCTACATCGGCGTTGACGATGAAGAAGTACTGACGGCTGTGTTTGAGATCTTCAAGGAGAAGTACAAGGACGACTTCAACTTCGCTGACTAATACGAAAGCAGCGACTCTGTCTCCGATAGGCTGACCGCCTGTCGGAGATTTTTTTCTTTCAGGGTGTCGGCGGACGGCACAACATACTGTGAGATAGGAGGGATGGCTTGTTCCTATGCGGTGACAGAGTGGAGGATACTTTTGGAACAGACGCCGATCGTTTGGTGTCCCACACAGAGGACAAGTGGATCGATATGTTGTTCGCTGATGACGAATCTATCGGCGGCAGCGTCATTTTGGGACGTCACAAAACGCTTGTGATATAGGGTTGGATACCTCCGATGAAAAAGTTGACAGGGACAGATGTTTTTAGGGAAAAACGTCTGCAAAACCCGATGGTTTTTTCCGAACGCTTGTGCTATAATAAAGACAGGTCGCAGAAGACCTGCACGCAAAAGAACGGTCGCTGCTGATGAACAGATCGCCGTTTCTTGTGTGGATAAAAATGGTCTGAGTGACCGTACACGGTGTGTGAATGAAGGGAGTTGTTTGTATGAGCATTCGTATTCTGTTAGTCGTTCTTCTCCTTCTGCTGCTGGCAGGAGGTATCGCCGCTGCGTACATAGGTTTTACCCGGCGAAAAAAGCCCTTGATCGTGACCGGTATCGCAGGGGCATTGGTCATCATACTGGGTCTGATTTGTGTGCCGATGAGCGTCTATACGGTGGATACCGGTGAAGTAGCGGTCGTGAAGTTTTTGGGTCAGGCGAATAATGTCCGCTATGCGGGCACCTACTTTGATTTCTGGATCACCAACACCTTCCAGAAATACGACACCAAAACGCAGACCATCAACATCAACACCTCTACCTATTCTTCCGATGCCCAGACGATGGATATTCAGATGACTGTACAGTACAAGATCATGCCGGACAAAGCGATCAAGATCGCTGAACAGTACGGTGCCTTGGAAGCCCTGCAAAGCCGTATCGAGTCGGTGGCTGTCGAAAAGACAAAGGCCACACTGTCAGCGTATAAAGCAATGAACATCATCGCGGACCGTGCGTCTATGTCACCGTTGGTAGAAGAGGCCATCAAGAAGGCGATCGACGAGAAGTTCTATGTGGATATCCAGACCGTAGCGATGACGAACATCGACTTCTCTGATGCTTTTGAGAAGGCGGTCGAAGACAAGATGATCGCGGAACAGCAGCAGCTTAAAGCAAACTACGAGAATGAGACGAAGATCGCCAAAGCTAAAGCGGAAGCCGAAGCCAAGGTCGTACAGGCCGAAGCCGAAGCGAAGGCCAATGATCTGTTGGAGAAGTCTTTGACGGATAACATTCTCCGTCAGCTCTATATCGAAAAGTGGAACGGTCAGCTGCCGACCACAGTAGCAGGTGATGCGGCGTCCGTACTGCTACCTGTCGGACAGGACAGCAGCACCCACGCTGAAAGTCCTTCGGCACAGACTCCGGCACCGTAAGAACCGTTGTCCCTGCATCCTGCCAAGGCAAGACGGTTCCGAAACACAAACGGATGTCTGCTCCGCAGGTATGGGTCGATATAAGAGAATAGCAGTGGTAAACAGCGGATGGTTTTTGAGAGACCGTCCGCTGTTTGATTGTTGGAATGGTCAGCAGCTTTTGGTACAATAACGCTCCTATGGAACGTGTTTTGTACGATAGGGCTTGAATTTACAATAGAAGTGCAACAGAGGAGGTGAAGCAAAAAAAAGTGGACTCAGAGCCGAGAATCCCTTACAATACGAATTGTCCAGAAACGCAG
>CACZZU010000191.1 GCA_902785765.1 uncultured Ruminococcus sp. | reverse complement strand
CGAGACCTTGGGTATATCAGAAACGAACGTAGGCAGCAGGCGTTGGCACTCAGCCAGAGTAAAGACGTGGAAGGGCTGCGGAAACAACTGCAGGAAGCCTGTGCGGATGTCACGAAGATCATTGTTGCCCAACGCATCGGCACGATTTTAGATGCCGATACCATTCTGGTACTGGAAGACGGTCGCCTTGTCGGCAGCGGACGGCACCAAGACTTACTCAAGACCTGCGAGGCGTATCAACAAATTGCCCTGTCGCAGCTCTCAAAGGAGGAATTGGCACAATGAATGCAGGAAGAAATGCACGCAGAGGCCGCGGCATGATGGGACCCGGTGGTCGCGGAGCGGCGGAAAAGCCCAACGACTTCAAAGGCACCTGGAAGAAGCTGCTGATCTACTGCAAGCGGTACTTGTTCATCATGGCGATCTCGCTCCTGTGTGCCGTCATCGGTACGGTATTCACACTTATCGGTCCTGATAAGCTGTCCGAACTGACCGACACCATCACGGAGGGTCTTGCCCCTGATACCACCCAGCTTGCCGCCGTTTCGGAAACGATACTCAAAAACATGGCACAAAACACCGCCACACTTATCGCCCATATCAACGAGAATTTCTCCGATACCGAAACACTGTCCCGCAACGCAGCGGCACTGGCCGCTGACAATCGTCTTTCCGCCGAAGACCGTGCCGCCCTGCGTGTCACGATGGAATCTTTACAGACCTACGGCAACACCGATTCCCTCCGACCGGCACTGCTGTCATTGCCGACCAGTATACAGGAGCGTCTGCTGGACAGCATCACCATCAACGGTTCGACCCTGACCTCTGCCGATCAATTCGCTGTGTTTGCGTCACTGGCACAGAGTGGTCAGACTCCCTCTACCGACCAATATACCGAAGCAGATACCCCCGATGAGGCAGAGGGAACCACGTCCCCCACCGACACCGGCACCACCACTTTTTCCACCTCCTTCCAGACGGTGCTGCAAAGCTGGCCGCCGTCTGCGGTACAGGCTTTGTACAACGACATCACCTTCAACGGGCAGGTGATCCCCGCTGCCGACCAACAACAGTTCTTGTCCCTGCTCCAAAATCTCCAACGATCCCAAGAAACAGAACATACCGACCAAAAAGACACACTCGCCCAGCTTCGTCAAATTCCCGCCAGCATCTCTCCCCTGCTCAACAAAAGCATCGACATGGATAAGGTACTGTCCGTTGCCCTGTTTCTGGCAGCGATCTATGTCTTGAGTTATCTGCTGTCTTCCGCACAAGGTTTTTTAATGGCAACTGTCACCCAACGTGTCTCCAAACGCCTGCGGAGCGATCTTTCCCGTAAGATCAACCGCCTGCCCATGTGGTACTATCACAAGACCACCACCGGCGACATCCTGTCCCGTGTGACGAATGATGTCGACACCATCGGTCAAAGCCTCAACCAGAGTATCGGCACCCTCCTGACAGCAGTCGTTCTGCTGCTGGGCAGCCTGTTTATGATGTTCAAGACCAACGTCATCCTGTCGCTGACCGCCATTGGTGCCAGTCTGATAGGCTTCATCTTCATGTTTGTGGTCATGGGCAAGAGCCAGAAGTATTTCGCCCGTCAGCAGCAGCACCTCGGACAGATCAACGGTCATGTCGAAGAAATCTTCGCCGGTCATACGGTGGTGAAGGCCTACAACGGCGAAGCCAATGCACAGACCGCTTTCGACAAGATGAATGACGACCTCCGCAGCAGCAGCTTCCGGGCACAATGCCTGTCCGGTTTGATGATGCCGATGATGAACTTCATCGGTAACTTCGGCTATGTTGCCGTGTGTATTGTAGGGGGACTGCTGGCACTGGACGGACAAATCGGCTTCGGCACCATCGTGGCATTCATGATCTATGTCCGCTATTTCACGTCCCCGCTGTCACAGATCGCTCAAGCGATGCAGTCCCTTCAATCGGCTGCGGCCGCCGGAGAGCGTGTCTTTGCCTTCCTTGAAGCTGAAGAAATGGAGGACGAAAGCAGCAAGACCACTGCATTGTCTCACAGCAAAGGCAGCGTGTCGTTCTCTCACGTCAAGTTTGGCTATGAGGGCACCGACCGCACGGTGATCCATGACTTCTCGGTCAAGGTCAAGCCCGGGCAGAAAATCGCCATCGTAGGCCCCACCGGTGCCGGCAAAACAACGCTCGTGAATCTGCTGATGCGGTTCCACGAGATACAGGACGGCACCATCACCATTGACGGCATCTCCACCAAGGAGCTGACCCGTGAAACGGTACACGCCCAATTCTGCATGGTGCTGCAGGACACATGGCTGTTTGAGGGCACCCTGCGGGAGAACCTTGTGTACTGCTCCGAAAACGTCTCGGACGACCAACTCAAGCAAGCCTGCAAGGCCGTGGGACTTTACCATTTCATCAAGACCCTTCCCAACGGTTTTGACACGGTACTCAACGATAACGTGAGCTTGTCACAGGGACAGAAACAGCAGTTAACCATCGCCCGTGCGATGATCGCCGATAAGCCCATGCTCATTCTGGACGAAGCGACCAGTTCGGTCGATACCCGCACCGAGCTGAAAATTCAGGCAGCGATGGATAAACTCATGGAAAACCGTACCTCGTTTGTCATCGCCCACCGTCTGTCCACCATCCGCAACGCCGACTTGATTCTGGTGCTGAAGGACGGCGATGTTATCGAAAGCGGCACCCACACCGCCCTCCTCGAAAAAGGCGGCTTTTACGCCGACCTCTACAACTCGCAGTTTCTCACCACAGCCGCCACCTGACCCGCTGTCAGCCGCGTATCGGATGACTTCTTCATCATCCCACCATCCCGCCCCACCACTTTCTGACGAAAGCGGCGGGGCGGTTTTTCTGCCGTTGCTCACAGCAGCATCCTTCTCCGGACATTCCCCGCCAACATATACACACCACACAAAAAAGCGGCAAGCACCGCAGGGAGAGTTTCTGCGATACTTGCCGCCTTGCTGACAGCCGTTATTTAATGAACATCAACACAAACACCAGCACCAGCGGAAACAGACAGAACAGCACGGATACCCCGCCGAAGGCCTGCGTCAAGAAAACGCTGATGACCGCTCCCAGCAGGAAAATGACGTTGATGAAGTAGTACTTCAAACCGTCCTTCAAGTCCTGTTTGTTCTTGGTAGAGGTATACCGCATCAGCAGGTCAGTACCACTGCGAAGATTGCCGGTACACATGGTCGTGGCACAGGTGATGCCGTGTATCTTGCGGAAAGTCTGTACCTGCAGGGCACAGATAAACGAGATGATGACGTTCGCCGCCATATTGAAGGAATACAGTCCATCGGACGATTCGGGCAGGAATCCTGCCGCTACCACGGTCAGTATTTCCAATGCGATCACCAACTGCCGCCAGTGCAGGGGCGTTTTTGTCTCGATCTTGTGCACCAGTTCGGCGGTAAAGATACCGAGCACAAATGCCAGTATCGGGATGAAGTAGGACAACGCCCTGTCCCAATGGCCCTCGGCCAGATGGATCCCGAACAAAACGATATTGCCCGTCTGGGCATTCGCAAACACACCGCCGCGGGCGATATAGGTATAGGCATCAAAATA
>CACZZU010000190.1 GCA_902785765.1 uncultured Ruminococcus sp. | reverse complement strand
TCCGGAACAGAACTGACGGATAGCACCACGGCTCATTGTTTACAGCAAATTGTCGTCTGACCAATGGCGGATAACCGTTGTATCACCGATCGGTCAATAACCTCGCCGGGGACGATCACAGGGATGCCGGGTGGACAAGGACACGCACTGTCGGCAGCAATACGCCCCTCACTGTCTTCCAATGGCACCGTTTCGGTCGGAGACATCACTGCTTCCCGCGGCAATAGCTGTTGTTGAGGAAGCGGCAGGGGCGGTGCCGGAATAGGCGTATCGTGTCCGGTCAGACCGGAAAGAGCCTCGTGGAGTTTTCGGAAATCGTGGTCGGTATTGAAGGGGGTGATGATGAATACGACATTCTGACCGTCACAAAATTCCGGCTCAATGCCGTGGGCGTGACAGTAGTCTATTTGTGCTTCTGCACCAATGAGTCCGGCACAAGCCGTGTTGATGGCTAACCGCAGAGGGTCACAGCGTCCCGGCGGCTGTGGAAGACCTTGAGCGGCAGCCAATTGTTTCAGGGCGGTTACCCGTTTTTCGGTTCGGCGATAGGCGTTGATACCGTTGTTTTCCATATATTCACGACAGAGGTCAATGGATGCCATGATAGGATAGGAAGGGCTGGTCGAACCAAATAACGCCATGGCTTCTTTGGTGCCTTCTGTGAAGTCGTCACAGCCGATATGCAAGGCGGCTCCGCCGGTCAGGACGGGTAATGTTTTGTGCAGAGAACAAGCGGACGCATCCGCTCCCCGTGCGATAGGATGTTGATTGTCCTGCAAAAACGCCAGATGCGAGCCATGAGCGTTATCTACCAGCAAGTATACGCCATGACGGTGACAGACAGCGGCGATGGCACCAATATCTGACAGTTCACCGTAATACGTTGGACTGGTGAGGTAGCAGGCAGCAATATCCGTGTGTTCGGAGAGAGCCTGTTCCACGGTATCAGGTGAGATGCTTCCGGTAAAACAACCTCCGTCAGAGGGCAGCAGCCAGATCGGTTCAATACCCAGCAGGACACAGGTATTCACCGCACTGCGGTGACTGTTGCGGGCCAAAAGCATCTTGCGTCCTTTGCGGCAGGCCAATGACAGCATGGTCTGAATGGCCAGTGTACAGCCGCCGGAAGAGATCAGCGTCCGGCGGGCACCGAACAGACGTGCCAGTTTTTCCTCTGCCTGATGCAGAATGCCGTTGGCTTCAAAGAGGGCATCGGTGTCGGGCAGTTCGGTATAATCCAGTGACAACAGATCAGACGGAAAAAAACCGGACTGCTTATGTCCGGGGGTATGAAAGGGGGCAAAACCCTTTTGCTGATGGGCTTTCAGGGCTTGATAGAGTGATGTGTCATTCATAAGCAGCTCCATAACGGCTGCCGCAGAGTGCGGCGGCATAAAATAGATGGTGTGGGGGAAAGTCCTGCCCTCAAGGGAAAGAAAATGTGGCAGTAAGAACACCGCCGGTCGGCGTTGCGGCTGTCCCTTTCACCTACATCATGATACCACACTTTTTTATCGCTGACAAGCGTTGCAAAATAGCGGAAAATACAGTATAATAGGCGAAGCTGCCGCTTTGAAAGAAGATTATTAGCAAAGAGTGACTGCTTGAGGACGAAGCAGGTCAACAGCGGACAGCCTATCGGCATATCGAAGTGCCGCATCAAAGGAGAGAACATCGTATGACCTATCAGGAAGCCATCGAAACCATCAATTCACTGCTGGTGTTCGGCAGTCAGCCGGGACTGGAACGTGTGCGGGAGTTAGTCGAACGCCTTGGTTCACCGCATCGGCGGTTACGATTTATTCATGTGGCCGGCACCAACGGGAAGGGGTCGGTTTGTGCCGATCTGTCAAGTATTCTGCAATCCGCCGGCTACAAGACGGGGCTGTTTATCTCGCCTTATGTGTTGGAGTTTCGGGAACGGTTCCAGATCAACGGAACGATGATTCCTGAAGAGACACTGGCCGGTCTTGTTGCAGAAGTGTATCCGGTCGTGCAGGCGATGAAGGACGAGGGAAAGATCATCACCGAGTTTGAGATGGTGCTGGCGGTGGCATTACAATGGTACGCACAAGAACAGTGTGATGTGGTTGTGCTGGAAACCGGTCTGGGTGGTCGTTTTGATGCGACCAATATCATTGATACGCCGCTGGCTTCTGTCATCATGTCGATCTCTCTCGATCATACAGCGATCCTTGGCGATACAGTCGAGCAGATTGCTTTTGAAAAGTGCGGCATCATCAAGGAAGGTGGTACGACGGTATTGTATGGCGACCAACCAGAGGGGGTGTTGGCAGTGGTACGGCAGGCGGCAGAAGAGCGTCACAACCGGCTCGTTGTGGCAGAACCGTCAGCGGTACGGCTGTTGTCCGCCGGTTTGGATGGTTCGGTCTTTGCTTTCTGTGCGGACAGCGTGACAGAAGGGGGGGAACGGGTCTACACCACGCCGCTCATTGGTCAGCACCAGCTTTATAATGCAGCGGCTGCTCTATACACCGTTGGTGTACTGCGTGACAAGGGACTGACAATTCCAGAAGAAGCGGTGCGTCAAGGTTTAGCACGCACACAGTTTCCGGCTCGTCTGGAACGATTGGGCGAAGTACCGACCGTGCTGTTGGACGGTGCCCATAATCCGGGCGGAGCGTCTGCACTGGCGGCGGCCATACGGGAACACCTCGCCGATACACGCATCATCGCTGTCATCGGGATGCTGGCAGATAAGGATGTCAGCACGGTACTGTCACAGTTGGTGCCGCTGTTTGCAGGGGTCATCACCGTAACACCCCCGAATCCCCGTGCCATGACGGCTGCTGATTTGGCGGAACAAATTGCGGTCTATGGTGTACCGGTGCAAGCGGAAGAGGATTATACAGCCGCTTTTCGGGAGGCACAGCGGCAAGCTGCTGCTTTTGACGCACCGACAGCCATTGTTGTCTGCGGTTCGCTGTATCTGGCTTCTGCCATGCGTCCGGTGATTCTGTCGGTGCTCTCGGCAGAGCAATAGGGGGATGACCATCCTTCTCTCTGACAGCCAACAGGGGTCTTTATGGTGAAAATGAGCGGTGTCCCACCTGACACTTATCGCTTTTTTTCTCTGCGGGCACATGGTATGGTAAGGATAGCGTTTGAAGACGCACGAGATATGAACCATTCCCGAAGGAGGCACTTCCATGACATCCCTGACTTCTCGTTCAGCCGCTTCTTATGCCTTGCTGTGCGATGTACTGACCCACAACGACATCCCCTACGAACGTATTGACGACTGGTGCGTCACCTGTCTGGTTGGCGGACACGGAGGCGACATTCGCCTGAACTTTACGGTAGACCCCTCCAAAATGCTTATCACGCTGTACGCTCCGATCGTGCGGCACATTCCGGAGCAGAGGCTCACGGATATGACGTTGGCGGTGTGTATGCTGAATCACCGACTGTCTGACGGGGCGTTTTGTATAGACATGGCAAACAGCCTGCTGTACTTCAAACTGACCGTTAGCTTTTACAACAGTGAACCGTTGGCGGATGACTACGCCTATATGCTGTCGGTGGCGGCCGATACGGTTGAACATTACCGTCAGCGTCTGCGTTCTCTCAATGGGTAGACCGAATCAGTTTTGATCGGTTGGCAGACACACGTCTGCTTTTTCTCTCTGTCATTTCGAGTCAGATAGCTCCGTCACAGCTGTTTGGTCATCGCAGGAAGTGATTCCGCTTCTAGGTTGGCAATGCCCTTCATATATTGGTAGCACATCTATATGAAATAAAGGGGCGGTGCTTTTGTATTGGATCATCAAGAAGCAGACGATCGCAGTGATTATTTCCTGCGTGTTGGTGTTGTGTATGGCGGTTATCATCGGTACGGGACTCTCACAACAAGAGGCAGTCCCGACAGCCGCCGCAAGCGATAACTGGGGCTTGAACTTCAAAACGACCGATGGGATTCCCACAGGAAATGCTTCGGCAGAGGAACTGCGGCAGTATCACGCTCTATACTTGGGCGATACTGCCCAAAAGACCATCTACCTGACGTTTGATGCCGGCTATGAAAACGGTTACACGGCGGAGATCCTTGCCACACTGAAAAAGCACAACGTCAAGGCGACTTTTTTCTTGGTCGGCAACTATCTGAAAACGGCACCTGATCTCGTGAAGCAGATGGCGGAGGAAGGTCACACGGTCGGCAACCACACTATGACCCATCCCGATATGGGTTCGATTGCCGAAGAAAGTGCTTTCCGTGAGGAACTGGAAGGGCTGGAACAGCTTTATCACGAAGTCACCGGCAAAGAACTGGCAAAATTTTACCGTCCGCCGCAGGGAAAATTCAGTCGTGAGAATCTGCAGATGGCACAGAAGATGGGCTACACGACTGTTTTTTGGAGTCTGGCTTATGCCGATTGGCTCAACGATCAACAGCCGACCCGCGAAGAAGCCTTTGATAAGCTGCTGCCGCGTATCCATAACGGAGCCATTGTCCTTCTGCACAGTACCTCACAGACCAACTGCGAGATACTCGATGAGTTGCTGACGAAGTGGGAAGAGATGGGGTATCAGTTCGGACAACTCTCTGAAATCAGTATGGCGTAAAGCGGTGTTATGTGTCCGAGGAACGCCGGAAATCTGACGCAGACATCACAAATGTCAGCATACCGAAAGGGAAAACAAGCCTGTCCGGAGGATATGGAACGCACAGGAACGGTCAGATATTTCGGGACAGGCAAGTCATGCAACAGAAAGGATGTTTCAATGTGTAGGAAGACCATAGACAGTCTGCAAAGGATTGTCAAAAGGGCACTCGCCCGAAAGCCCATCGTACTGTTGATGGGCTTTTTGCTGTTGATGCTGGGCAGTTGGATCCGCTGGACACTGCGTGACCTGCCTTCTATTGATTCAGAAGAATTTTTGGTGCCGTGGTACCATGAGATCAAGAACGGCGGTGGGGTGTATTATCTTGGTCATCAGGTCGGGGACTATAATATCCTCTATCAGACCCTCATCGCTCTGTTCACTTATGTACCGATGAGGCCGCTGTATGCCTATAAACTGCTGTCTTGCTGTTTTGACGGACTTTTGGCGGTGCTGGTCGCCTGCCTTGTGTACCGTATGGCGAAAAAACACCGTCTGCTGTATGCGTTGGCGGTCTTCGGCTTGGTGTATCTGTCACCCATTGTGCTGTTCAACTCGGCTTGGTGGGGACAGTGTGATGCCATCTACACCTTTTTCGGCATTGCTGCCTACTGCTGTCTGATGAAGCAGCGGGACGCAGCAGCTTTTTTACTCTACGGTGTCTCGATAACCTTCAAACTGCAGGCAATCTTTTTGATGCCGGTGTTCCTGTTCACGGTTTTCTGCCGTCAAAAGCGTCATTTGCTTTATATTCTGCTGATCCCCGTGGTGATGGTCGCACTCAGTGCCGCAGGACTCGTATTCGGTCGTTCTGTGACAGAGGTGTTCACGATCTATCTTGAGCAAACGAACAGCTACCTGTCACCGGCACTGAATTATCCGTCTGTATGGGGGTTGGTGTCCGATGCCGGACATTTGCTGAACTATCTGGGCGGAAAAGAGATCGTGTCCTCCGCAGCATTATATCACATCGTGAAGTATCCGGCGATACTGTTGGCGGTTGCGGTACTGGCCGGATATATGTTCGTCTGGATGCGGAAGAAGGTGACATTCTCGCCGCAAAATATGCTCATCATGGCGTTTGTCCTGACCTATACCTGCGTTATTCTGCTGCCGGCCATGCACGAACGTTACGGCTACCTCTATGAGATACTTTCACTGGTACTGGTGCTGTTCTACCCCAGACTGACCGGATGGGTGATTCTGTTACACGGCGTAACACTGTGTACTTACCTGCACTTTCTGACGAACTGTTATGTAGTACCCATCGCTGTATTGTCCGTCTTGAATATCGTGGCCTACCTTGTGACAGTACGGTATCTGTGCCGACAGTTGTTCGCAGAATGTGATCGTTCCAATCCGTCTCTCACACTTGTTGATAGATAGCTGTTATGGCAGAAAGATGTCAGGGTTTTTGAATGAGTGAACAAATTATGAACAGGCTGTATATTTATCACATTTTTATTATAAAAAATACAATATCCATCGGCTAATATTCTTAAA
>CACZZU010000189.1 GCA_902785765.1 uncultured Ruminococcus sp. | reverse complement strand
GATGGCTACGAGTTTGTCGGCTGGGACGAGGTCGTTTACTTTGGCGACCGTGAACACGAGCGCAGTATGTCCTCGGGCTTCCAGCCCTGTTCCGGAGAGCCAAAGCCTGACAGCCTCTCGTTCTGTCTGGATTGTACGCGGGAGATGATCTTCAGTAAGGAAGTGCACCTGCTGTATGTCAAAAAGACCTACCCTGTCAAGGTCAGTTACTCTCTTGCCAGTGATGACCTTACTGCTGTTGAAGAATGGTGCCGTCTCATGCAGGAACACTATCCCGACCTGCAGCCCGATCCTTCCACGCAGATAGGGAATGGCGTTTACAAGACGCTCTATCGCATTGATGAGAACCAGCGGTTCGGAGATTCCTATACCGCCTATGCGGAAGAACTGGATAAGTATCGTTTGTCCGGTCAAGCAGAGCAAACGATCGTCATCGCCCATGACGAGGTATTTGCGAAGAACCGCATCAGCTTTGTCTACACCGAAGTCGATCAGATCATGTTCCATTATGTCGCTCTTATTCCGAAAGGGGCAGACGTGATCGAGGCTCCCGACGAATCAGGCTTGCTTAACGTGAACGAGGAATGTGTGGCGTTGGGAGAACTGCCGGTAATGCCCGTAACAGCTAAAAAGGATCCGGAAGAACGGATCACTTTGAGTGATAATGTCACCGTGCCGCCGTATCGTTTTGTGGGTTGGTACGAAGACTGGGCGTGCACGAAACCGGTGAAAGAAGAGCATCCCGACTTTTTGTCCGAAAATGGCACGGTGCTCTTGCCCAATATCACGCCGACCATAGATCATACCTTCTATGCCCGCTATGACTACCTCTATGGTGACCTGACGATTACGACAGAGGGGTGTCTGACCGAACCGATCAATCTGGTGCAGTGCTTTGAGTACCGTGTGCAGGGCATCGACACGACCAACCACTGGGTCGATCTGCGTGTTTTGATACAAGGCAATGGTTCCCAAACCGTGACGCGTTTGCCCGTAGGACATTATACCGTGACCCAAACAAACTGGTCATGGCGGTACACTTCCGACCAGCCCAACAACCAGATCACCGTGCTGGTACTCGATACGGATCCGGCTGCCGCTGATTTCCACCAGACCATGACGAATCCCAAGTGGCTGGACGGCAACGAGCGAACCGACACCAAACCGTCACCAACAAACGCAGCGGTTTTAGGAAAGGGGCATGGGGAAAACCCTTTTTCCGCTAGAAAAGGGTTTTCCCCATGTAACTGCCCGACCAAACTTGATTTCCGTGGCCACATCAAAAAAGGGGTTTACAAAGCTTTCCAGTTGTGCTATAATGAGGGACAGTTGTGCAAAAAGAGTCGACAAAATCACCAAAAAGAGGCTTGTGCACACAATTCCGAATATCAGGGAGGTTTTTGGTTTGGACTGGTCTGAAATCATTGTTTTCATCGTCTATTTGATGTTCATGTTGGGCATCGGCGTGTTCTTCTTCATCAAGACGAAGAGCGGCGGTGAAAAATCGTACTTCTTGGGCGGTCGTCAGATGGGACCGTGGGTCACGGCACTTTCGGCGGGTGCTTCCGATATGAGTGCATGGGTGCTCATGGGCTTGCCGACAGCGATTTATGCGTCTGGTATGGGTCAGGTGTGGATCCCGGTGGGACTGCTTATCGGCTATGCCATCAGTTGGATTGTGGAGGCTCCGCGTTTGCGGCGGTTTTCTATCGTGGCGAACGACTCCATTACGATTCCGCAATACCTCAAGAACCGTTTTCTGGAGAAGTCCAATGTCCTGCAGATCATTTGTGCCATCGTGTTCCTGTTGGCCTATACGGTCTATGCCGCTTCCAGCTTTAAGGCCTGCGGTACGCTGTTCAATACGGTGACCGGTATGGACGCAACCGTGGCGATGTATCTGGCGGCCATCATCATCGTAGGGTATACCTTTTTGGGCGGCTTTTCAGCCGTGTGCTGGACAGATTTCTTCCAAGGGCTGCTGATTCTGGGCGGTATGCTGATCGCTCCGTTGTTTGCCATGTCGATGGTCGATATGTCCAAAATGTCCGAGGTCACTGCCTCGAACCCGAATTTCTGGAACGCTTTCACCGATTGGCGAGAGATCGTATCCGGTCTGGCGTGGGGCTTGGGTTACTTTGGAATGCCGCACATCATCATCCGCTTTATGTCGATGCGTTCCCAGAAGGATATGCGGAAGTCCGCTATCATCGGCATTTCGTGGACGTTCTTCATTGTATTCTTTGCGGTGGCAATCGGCGTGATCGGTCTGCTGTTCTTGGGATATGACGACCAAATCAGCAAGGATTCCACGGTGTTCATCGTGATGGTGAGAAAGATCTTCCCGGGTATCATTTCCGGTATTCTGCTGTCAGCTGTGCTGGCGGCTTCGATGAGTACCGCCGACAGTCAGCTTCTTTCTGCTTCCTCGTCCTTTGCCAGTGATCTGTACAAGCCGGTCTTCCGCAAGAATAAGGCAAGCGACAAAGAAATGCAGTGGGTCGGTCGAATTGTGGTACTGGCTATTGCGGTAGTGGCCTTGATGATTGCTTCCAACCCCAATTCTTCTTCCATCATGGGGTTGGTATCGAATGCGTGGGGACTGTTCGGTGCGGCGATTGGTCCGTCCATTATCCTCAGTCTGTTCTGGAAACGTTTCAACTTCGCCGGAGCAATTGCCGGTATTTCGGTTGGTGCGATCGTAGACATCGCATGGTTGTTGTTGATGACTAACAGCCATATTATCAACTTCTATCTGGCGGATACGGGCATCTATGAGATTTTGCCCGGCTTCGTGGCCGGTATGCTGGCGGCCGTCATCGTCACGCTCATCACCAAAAAGCCCGCCAAAGAGGTTGAAGCCCTCTACGACAAGGCGGTTCAGTACACCGATTAAGGTATTGGGTATGTTGTTCTGATACACTCGTATAAGACAGCCGCTTTCTCTTGTCACCAAGGGAAGGCGGCTGCTTTTGCGTGAAATTGCTTTGTTCAGGCTGCCCGTTTGGCTGATGACAGGCACAGCATCACACGAGTGGCTGTGAACAACGGTTCTGATTCGTGAGATGGGCAGAAAACATACGAAAAATTGTGCATTTTGGCAAAAAAGATGGTGGAAAGGGCTTGAACTCTTTGTTATTTTGTAGTATAATGAGCCTTGCGATTCTTAACCAAGAAAGGAACATGAGACATGAAACATTGGGGTTACGAGGCGGTCTTTTATCAGATTTATCCGCTGGGCTTTTGTGGTGCACCATTCGAGAATGACGGTGTGCAGGAACACCGCATCCTGAAGGTGCTGGACTGGGTAGATCATATTGAAAAACTGGGCTGCAACGCAGTGTACTTTTCCCCTGTCTTTGAGTCGGATACACACGGCTATAACACCCGGAATTATTGTCAGATCGACAGTCGTTTGGGTACCAACGAGGACTTCAGGCAAGTGTGTGATGCCCTGCACAGCAAGGGGATCCGTGTGGTACTGGACGGTGTGTTCAATCATGTGGGCAGAGGTTTCCCGCAATTCCGTGATGTCTGCGAAAAGAGATGGGACTCCCCCTACAAGGATTGGTTCAACGTCAACTTTGATGGCGACAGCCCCTATCATGATGGTCTGTGGTACGAGGGATGGGAAGGTCACTATGACCTTGTGAAGCTGAACCTGAAGAATCCGGCGGTGGTTGACCATCTGCTGCAGGCCGTCCGGTTCTGGGTCGATACCTTCGGCATTGACGGTATCCGTCTGGATGTGGCTTACTGTCTGGACTTTGATTTTCTCAAGCGTCTCCGCCGCTTTACCGATGACTTGAAAGAAGACTTCTTCCTCATCGGTGAACTGCTGCACGGTGACTACTCCCGTTGGGTCAACAGCGAGATGCTGCATTCCGCTACCAACTACGAGTGCTACAAGGGTTTGTTCTCCAGCTTCAATTCGATGAATATGTTCGAGATCTGCCACTCGCTGAAAAACCGTTTCGGACCCGAAAATTGGTGTATGTACCGTGGGATGCACCTGCTGTGCTTTGCCGATAACCATGACGTGACACGTATTGCGAGTATTCTGTCGAATCCGGCACACCTGCCGCTTGTCTATACGATGTTGTTCGGTATGCCGGGGATTCCCTGTATATACTACGGCAGTGAATGGGGCGTAAAGGCGGACAAAAAGGACGGCGACCCCGCCTTGCGTCCGTGTTTTGAGGCTCCCGAAAACAACGAGCTGACGGATCTGATTCGCCGTCTGGCAAAGGCTCATCGAGAGTCGAAGGCTCTCTGTTATGGTGATCTCAAGATTCCCGTGCTCACCAACAAGCAGTGCGTGATTCAGCGTGATTTTGAAGGCGAACGTGTCTTTGTTGCCATCAATGCGGATGACCAGCCCTTTACCGCTCACTTTGATGCCGGTTATGGTCTGGCTGATGACCTTGTGACCGGTCAGACCCATGACTTCGGCGGAGGCAGTCAGCTTGCTCCCCTTTCCGGTCACATCTGGCGTTGCAAGTGAGCGATGACGGTGAGAATTCACCGCAAGGATACGCTTTTCAGTCGCTTCCTTTGACGTTTCCGATAACTTTTCAGCCGTTCCACTGTGTTCGTATGAATACGATGGGACGGCTTTTTTCTTTCCCTTTGACAAAAACTTATCCGCCGCACGGTTGGCGGTTGAATGATCGAAAGAAGCCCTCCTGCCGCTCGGGTATGAAGCGACAGGAGGGCTTGTGATGGTTGAATCAGGTGTCAAAAGTCGGTGCGGAAAGGAAGGACATGATTTTTCGATGATGGACAGCCTTACTTAACGACCAGATTGGCGTACTTATAGGCAGCCTTGTTCTTGGCATCCTTGACG
>CACZZU010000188.1 GCA_902785765.1 uncultured Ruminococcus sp. | reverse complement strand
TGATCGCAGTAGGCAAAGGCATGGCCGCCCATCTCGGTCACGGTACCGGGAATGGTCAGACGTGTCAGGCTGGTACAGCGGCGGAAAGCACAGGAGCCGATGGAAGTCACACCGTCCGGCAGTAAAAGTTCTTTCAGGGACAAGCAGCCGTCAAAAGCCGCCTCTTCGATGATGGTCAGACCTTCCGGCAGACGCACGGTAGTCAGTCGGGGACAGTCCCGAAACGTATCGTACTCGATGACCGTCACGCCCGGCTGTATCTCTACCGTCCGCAGGTTTTCACAGCCGGTAAAGGCACCATCGTAGCAGTTATGGGTCGCACGGCGTACTTTCTTGCGGGTACCGCCTTCGATTCGCTGTACGCTGCCGGTGATTTTGACGCTCCGCAGACCACGGCAGCCCGCAAAGGCTTTGCGTTCGATGAGGGACACCGATTCCGGTATGGCAACCTCGCCCGACGTGCCATTGTATTGTTCCAACACGCCGGCTCGTATCGAAAAATCCGCCTGCCGGACAGAGACATTCCCCTGAATCGACACTGTTCCCGAGACAAGCATTTTCTGCATTTCCGGCAGGGTGTACTTCGTCTTACAGTAGTCGCACTGAAAGAACCCGTCCCGCTTCGTCATCGAATTGCTGCCGCATACCTCACATTGTATCGGTGCCATCTTACTGCCTCCTTTTATGTTTCACGTCTCGCTGCCGCAGGCGTTCTATCATCCGCCAAACGCCGCAGCCGATAGCGGCTCCCAACGTATTGAGCAGCAGGTCATCCACATCACTGGTACGGTTCAGGGGAAGCTGCACCGTCTCGATGAACAGCGACAAGCCAAAACCTGTCAGAACGGTTTGGCGAAAGTTTCCGTCACAAAGTGCCGCTGTCAGCCATCCGATCGGAACGAAGACCGCCATATTCCCTACGATATTGAACAAAAACGCTCGGACACCTGTCGGACTTTTCACGGCTTCCATGGTCTGTGTCACAATCATTTGCAGCGGCACCAGCCGCAGTTCACTTTCCGTGCCGTAGTCCTCAAAGGTCTGTGTGAACAACAGCACCAGATAGCCGGTCAGCAGTACCAGCCGTGCCTCCCGCAGCCGATCGGCAGCGGTGTGTTTCCACAGGGGAATGACCGGATCGTACCATACCGCCAGCCGCCACAAACCATACAGCGGCAGTATGCACAACAGCCACGGTGTACCTTCCTCCAAAAACTGTACCAGATACGCCAACAGATGGGTCATGGTTCGGCTAACGCCTCTGCAATAGCCATCAGCCGCTGGATGCGGTGATTCACGCCCGAACGGCTGATCGGCACAGATAAGGCGGCTCCCAACTCCCGCAGATTATACTCCGGATGTTCCAGACGCACTGCTGCCAATTCCTGCAGGTCTTCCGGCAGCGAAGCCATGCCCTGTTTCTGCTGTATCTGCTCGATAGCGATGAGCTGTTTGGCAGACGCTTCGGCTGTTTTTCTGATATTAGCCGTCTCGGAGTTAGTCTGTCGGTTCACACGGTTGCGAACAGACTTCACGATGCTGCTCTGCATCATGCTCAACGCCGCCATGGGTGCCCCGATATAGGTCAGTATATCTGCGATCGTCTCACTGCCCTTGAGATAGACGACATAGCTGCCTTGTCGCTGGACAGTATGCGGCTCGGGACGAATCTCTTCGATTTCGGAAATGACCCGCTCCAGATCGGTCGCCAGATTCTTGAACGGGACAGAAAATTCCATGTGGTAGTCCTTGTCGGGGTTCGTCACGCTGCCGCAGGACAGGAATACCCCCCGCAGAAAATACGCTGTTCCGTCTTCGCCGTCCATATTGGCCCGATTGATGCGTAAACTCGGCTGGGACGGCTGATGCCCGAAACGGTCAAAAACGGCCGCACAGTCGTTTTTATCGGGTACCGTCAGGGTGAAAACGCTGCTCTCTCCCCGCCGATGCGTCAGCTTGACACGACTTTCCACGATCACACCCGTCAGAGCCGTCAACTGTTCGGCGTACATAGACGCTGCCGCACGGGATTCGGTCGTAAAGGTGATAGCCGAAGCACTAAAATTCTTGCCGAACAGCAGCATCCCATAGGTCATGGCGATCTGCTGTTCTTCGGTCAGTTCACCGACCGCACACAGTTCTTGTTTGGTTTCTTTTGAAAACGACATACCCTCTCACCGTTATTCCTTCGCAATATCCCGATGGTGTACGATCACCTTCTGCCCCGACTCCAGAATATGCTGGTACAGCACTCTTGTCATCGTGACAGAACGGTGCTTGCCGCCCGTACAGCCGGCGGCGATGACCAACTGGCTTTTGCCCTCCTGCAAATACAGCGGCAGGGAGTAATCTACCAGCGACAACATTCGTTCGGCGTAGCCTTTGGACTGTTCAAACTGCATAACGTAGTCGAACACACACGCCTCCAGACCGGTATGGTGTTTGAGTTCTGGAATGTAAAACGGGTTCGGCAGGCACCGCACATCAAACACCAGATCGGCTTCCGATGGAATCCCATACTTGAAGCCAAACGACAAACACGTCACGGTCATGCCGAGGTTGACATTCCCCAAAAACAGGGAAGCGATACGCTCCCGCAGTTGTTTTTGTGCCAGAAGGGAGGTGTCGATGACGTAATCCGCCCGTGCCTTGACCGGCATGAGCAGCCGTCTTTCGAGATGCAGGGCATTTTCTGTCGAGCCTTTGGCGACTTCAACGAGCGGATGCTTGCGGCGAGTCTCTTTGTATCGCCGCAGCAGCACATCGTCTTGTGCATCCAAGAACAAAATCTTGCAGGGCTTCTCCTCTGCTTTCAGACGATCGAGGGACGTGAACAGGTCGGTAAACACCTCTCCGGAACGCACGTCCGTCACGATAGCCATTTTTTTCATGTGTTCGTCCGAGGACTTCTCGCACAGGTCATAAAAGGTCGTCAGCAAGACTGGCGGAATGTTATCCACGCAGTAGTAGCCAATATCTTCCATGCTCCGCATGGCGACCGATTTACCCGCTCCCGATAATCCTGTAATGATAATAAACTCCATATCCTCAACCACCTAAACGCCTGTTTTCCTATATGGGCGGAGTGCCTCCGGTGCGTGTCCGCACTGGACAACTCCGCTATCGCTCCCGACCGCTTGCTGAACACACAGCCATTGGCTAAACTACCCGCCCCACACCAATTGGTGAGTGTCGCTCTGTCAGTGCGTGACCGCACTGGACAACTCCGCTATCGCTCCCGACCGCTTGCTGAACACACAGCCATTGGCTATACTACCCGCCCCACACCAATTGGTGAGTGTCGCTCTGTCATCATCATCTGTCACTTCCGTTCCGTAGGCGAACATTTATCAGCGTGGTGTCCCACAAGTTCTCACGAACCACCACATATACGTCAAGAAAGCATCCGAGAAACACAACCATTTCGGATGTCATTGACTGCAAACAGCCCACGTACACAGCGGCGGGACGCCGTAAGAAAGCCGCCCGAGAAACACAACTGCTTTGTTCGTTATTGACTGCAAAAAGCCCAACTACACAGCGGCGGGACGCCGCCCGTAGGCGAACATTTATCAGCGTGATGACCCACAAGTTCTTACGGACCGACACAAATATGTCAAGAAAGCATCCGAGAAACACAACCATTTCGGATGTCATTGACTGCAAACAGCCCACGTACACAGCGGCG
>CACZZU010000187.1 GCA_902785765.1 uncultured Ruminococcus sp. | reverse complement strand
TTCAGCACCCGGATCCTTTGGTGCTTCTCTGTTCCTTTGTTCTGATTATATTATAGCACTCTTGATTAGCACTGTCAAGGGGAGAGTGCTAATTTTCACGCAGGTTTCATATTTTTTGACAAGAATGTCACATTGGGTTGTGAGCAATAATGCAGGGTTTTTAAATGAGTAAACAATTTATGAACAAAGCCAATTCATAACGATTGTATCAAGATATGAGGAATCCAAAAGGCACTGGAATCATGGGTTATGTTCACAGCATTTCTGAAATACAAGTTAGAGGAACATGGAAAAAGACTTGTAAAAACAGATAAGTTTTTTGCAAGCTCACAGCTTTGCAATGTTTGCGGATTTCAGAATCCTGATACGGAAAACTTGTCTGTCAGAGAATGGATTTGCCCTTGCTGTCAGACACATCATGACAGAGATTATCAACATACGAAATGAAGGTATGAAAATAGCGTTGGCATAAAATCAAAACAAGAACCGTGGGACACACGGGGATAGCTCGTTGATACTGTACGGGTTGCCGTACTTGAGCGAGAAGCCCCCGCCTCTAAGCGTTAGCGTAGGCGGCGGGAGTATGTCACTGCAGGTTCGAGTCCCGCCTGTTTCTTCGGAAACAGATAGTCCGCTGCCGCCGTTTCTCGGCGTGTGATGATATATTTCCCCCGTGTGTTACGGACACACCTTTCACTTGGCTGTCGCTGTGCTTTTGTACGCTGTGCTTTCGCACGCTGTGCCTTCGCACGCTGTGCTTTAGCACAAACGCCAGCCGCCGCACTTTTCCCTACAATCATTCCACACAGCAGTGATAGATAACGGTTACTTCGTCTTCTAAACGAAAGGTCGGGGGTTCGAGTCCCTCCCGTTTCTTCGGAAACGGTAGCTCAGTTGGTAGAGCATTATGTGCTGTTATCGCCTGTTTCTCTGTGTGTAATGATATATCGCGGACACACCCGCTTTTCATGGTCATTTCATGCCGCAGTGCTGACAGCGGTTACTTCGGGATATGGTAACGGAGGTGCAAGTCCTCCCCGTTTCTTCGACAACGGTAGTTCAAGTCAACAGAACCCCATATAGTCCCGCTGTCGATGTGTTCTCGGCGTGTGATGATATACCCCTCCTAAAAACTCTTGACCGCAGTGCAGATGTGGGTTACTTCACGATTGGAAGCAGATGCTTTGCCATCTGACCGGCATCTACGATTCTCGGTCTGACATTTGTCACGTTACCGCAGTGAAGACGATGGCTGCTTCACCTTTTCTTTCATCATCTAAACCATCAGTCTGTGCAAAGGACGAAAGGTGCAATACCAGACAAAGTGTGTGCCCGATCGGTACTTCCATCTGGCTGCGGCAGCCCCGCTGTCTGCCTTTCGTTGTTTCACCACCTGAATCTTGTCCCATCGTCTCGTTTTCTGGGTAGCTTGTGATGCGTTCTGTTTATCCCATACCGTCACAGCGGCAAACTGCCGCATCTTTTTGCGGATGTTATCATCCGAAAGGTTCTTGCCGCTGCAACGCAATTTGGCGTGTGCTGACACGGTTCATCCGCAGTCACAGTACATTCCTCTATGGGTGTTCCATACAGCAGTGATAGACAATGGTTACTTCGTCATCTGGTGTGTCGGGGGTTCAAGTCCCTCTCGTTTCTTCGGAAACGGTAGCTCAGTTGGATAGAGCAATCAGCCGACCGGAACACGCAGCTTCGGCTGATCGGTCAGTACCGTTGTCGCCTTTTTCTCTGTATGGCATGAAGAAGACTGTCAGACCGTAAAGGGTCTGGCAGTCTTTTTGCGTGAAAGAGCCAGCAGTCCTGTTTGACCCTGAACGGTCATTTTTAGAAGATACAGAAAGGAGTATCCCACCATGTCAGAGTTCAGCCTGTCCAACAGCGGCAGCCGCAAGATCACGAACCGCTCCGTCTATATTGCTTACGAAATGAGCGGCAAGGAACGGCTCGTTTCCGCTGTACTCACTGTCCTGTGTGGGGAACCAAAGTTCTGCGGCAGCACCGATGACGATATTATCCGTCTGGCGGCAGCGTGTGCCGGTAACAATCCGGCTTTCCTGTGTAAGCTGACGTGCTATGCCCGCAGCGTAGGCAATATGCGTTCCATCAGCTGCCCGCAGCACAGGCATGTGCTGACTGCCGTGATTGCCCGTGAAGCCCATGCGTATACCCGCCGTACCATTCGGAATGTCGTAGTACGTCCCGAACGGAACGGGCATTTTTAGAAGATACAGAAAGGAGTATCCCACCATGTCAAAGTTCAACCTGTCCAACAGCGGCAGCAGCAAGACCACGAACCGCTCCGGCTATGCTGCTTACAAAATGAGCGACAAGGAACGGCTCGTTTCCGCTGTACTCACTACCATGTTCGGGGAACCGAAGTTCTACGGCAGCACCGATGACGATATTATCCGTCTGGCGACAGCGTGTGCCGGTAACGATCCGGCTTTCCTGTGTAAGCTGACGTGCTATGCCCGCAGCGTAGGCAATATGCGTTCCATCAGCCATGTGCTGACCGCCGTGATTGCCCGTGAAGCCCATGCGTATACCCGCCGTACCATTCGGAATGTCGTAGTACGTCCCGATGACATTACCGAGATCATGTCCTGCTATCAGGCGTTGTACGGTAAGCCTTTCCCCAACGCCATGAAGCGTGAGGTTGCCGCTGTCATCCAGCGATTTGATGAATATCAGCTCGCCAAGTACAACGGCGGCAACAAAAGTCTCAAGCTGCGTGATGTGCTGCGGATCACACACCCCGTGCCGCAGTCTGCCGAGCAGGAAGTCCTCTTCCGCAAGGTACTGGACGATACCCTCGAAACGCCCTACACATGGGAAACGGAGTTATCCGCCAAGGGCAACACCAAAGAGGTCTGGGACGAACTGATTGCTTCCGGCAAGGTCGGTTATATGGCACTGCTCCGTAATCTGCGGAACATTATCAAAAGCGGTGCGGACGTCACACCGGTACTGACTACGCTCTCCGACCCTGAACAGGTGAAAAAGAGCCGTCAGCTTCCCTTCCGTTTCTTTAGTGCCTATCGTATGCTGTCGCAGGACAACATACTCACACCTGCCGTTCGTCAAGCATTAGAAACCGCCCTCACTGCGTCTATCGGCAACATGGAAACGATTCCCGGTCGTACCCTGATTGCTGTGGATGTGTCCGGTTCAATGAAATCGCCCCTCTCCCAAAAAAGCACGGTTCGCTGCTGCGACATCGGCACACTGTTCGGTGCGATGGCAAGCCGTTTGTGCGAAGATGCCGCCGTCTGTTACTTCGACTGCGTTGGTTCGTGGAGTCATGTGAACAAGCAAAAGGGCTACCGCATCGTCCACTATGGCAAGTTTGACTCAATCCTCGACATCTGCGAGAAAAACAGCATCGCCGGCGGCGGTACCGATTTGTCCCTGCCGATGAAATTCGCTCTGGAAGAGGACGGTGCCCGTGACATCAAGCCCTTCGACCGTGTGATCTATTTCAGCGACAACGAGTGCAACAGCCGTTGGAGCGGTGGACTGCAAAAGACCGTAGAGGGAGATGTCGATACCTACCGCCGGAAGTACAATCCGCACTTCTGGGTGCACGGCGTAGACCTGCAGGGCTACGGCACACAGCAGTTCTGCGGCGACCGCTTCAACCTGATCGCCGGTTGGAGCGAAACCGTCCTGCCTTTCATCCTCTTGGCCGAAAAGGGCATCGGCACACTGGTGACCGCCATCGAGAACTACCCCATTTGAGGTGTGAATCGTTGGTGTCCCGCACCGACTGCATTATCCGCTGATGGGTGTCTGCACCGACTGCATTATCCGCTGATGGACTTCTTGTCCGCCGTAAATCAGCGACCCGATGAACTGGTACGCCAATGTTGTTTCAGGTGTCAGCATCCAGCACACCCCACTTTTCACGGTAATCGCCCGCCTTGAGTTTTTGCAGGAAGGCGTCCTGCTGGAAGACGTCGGCAGCGGCAAACCGCACATAAAAGTCCTGCCACTCCACGGGCATACGGGTGCCGGATGATTCAAACGCACTGCGGAACGCCCACATCACTTCCCGCTGACCACCGGGTACCTTGCTGGCGAAGTCCAGCATTTCCTTCGCCGGCACGAGGGCGATC
>CACZZU010000186.1 GCA_902785765.1 uncultured Ruminococcus sp. | reverse complement strand
AAACTGTTCAAAGATTCTTCCGCTCCTTTCGGAACGATCATCCCTGTTCAGATCTCAGTCTGCAAGGATTGCAGGAAAAAAATCCTGCTGATGGATTATTTGCCGGTGCTGGTTCCGGTCCTGTTTGGATTGATCATGGTGATTTTGAGCATGATCAGTGAAACAAGAAGCGCAATGCTGAGTATCAGCACCTGGTTTCCGTTTGCATTGTGGGCAGTGTCGATTATCGTCGGATTTTTTCTTGGGAAAGCACTGTCCGGCGCACTGGAGAAGAAGTTTTCCCATAACCTTTACCGCGAGATGGATCGCCGCAAAGAGGACAAGAGACAGGGTGAAGCCCAGACCGGCCGCCACACCGATCATATTGCCTTCAGAAATACCGCAGTCAAAAAAGCGGTCGGGATAAGCCTTCTTGAAAATCTCTGTCTTGGTAGCTGCCGCCAGATCGGCATCAAGCACCACGATTTCGGGGTGTTCCTTGGCCAGTTCACAAAGTGCCAGACCAAAGCTCTCTCTTGTTGCAATTTTCTTTGTCTCTGCCATGATTTACGCCTCCAATGCTTTCAACTGTGCGTTCAGCTCGTCCATCGCTGCCTGATATTCTTCGGCATTCGGAGCCTTGCCATGCCAGCCGACTTGGTTCTCCATATACGAAACGCCCTTGCCCTTGATGGTCGTGGCAATAATCACCGTCGGTTTGCCCTTTACGGTTCTTGCCTTGTTAAAAGCTGCCTCGATCTCGTTATAGTTATGACCATCAATCTTGATGACCTCGAAACCAAAGCCCTCAAACTTCTTATCCAACGGTTCCAGACCGGCCACCTCATTCACATGACCGTCGATCTGCAGACCGTTGAAGTCCACGATCAGGCAGAGGTTATCCAGCTTGCGGTGTGCCGCAAACATGGCAGCTTCCCATACTTGACCTTCTTCACACTCACCATCGCCGAGCATCGCATAGACACGATAGTCCGCCTTGTCATACTTACCGGCCAGAGCCATACCGCAGGCAGCGGAAACGCCCTGTCCCAGTGAACCGGAGCTCATATCCACACCCGGAGTCCCCTTCATGTCGGGGTGACCCTGCAGCATCGCACCGATATGACGCAGGGACTTGATCTCTTCACCTGAAAAATAGCCCTTGAGTGCCAAAGCACCATACAGTGCCGGACAACAGTGCCCCTTCGACAGCACAAAACGGTCACGGTTCGGATCATCGGGATGAGCAGCATCTACGTTCATCTCTTTGAAATAGAGATAGGTGATGATGTCGGCAGCCGACAGCGAGCCACCCGGATGACCGGATTTGGCATTGAACACGCCCTCGATGATGTACCGTCTCACCTTGCAGGCGTTCTTCTTCATTTCCAACAGTTCCTGATTTTCCATTCTGACAGTTTCCTCCGTTTCAAATCGTTTCCTTGATAATGACCGATGTATATCAACATTCTCCCGCACGGGAGAATGATCAATTTTGCCGCTGCAGGCGGTTATCGTTTCTTCCGTTTGGTGTATCGGCTGGTCAAAACAACCGCCACGATTGCCGCCACTCCCAGTACGATCAATCCGATACCCCACGCCAGATAAAGCCAGTCATCGTTGCCGCCTCGTCCGTCCTGCTTCAGACGTTCAAACGCTCCGCTCTTTTGCGTTGTCGGAGTAGGATCCATCTCAAAGTGAGAAGTCTCCTGTTGAGCCCGTTTCAGTTCTTCCCAATCCCGTGAAGTCAGCGTCTCCACGTCCGACAGCTCATAATCGGAAATATCCAGTGCCGAAGTATCTCTCGGCGGAGCATACGATTCTTCATCGGTGGCGTTAGCCTCACCATCCGTTCCCTCGTTATCACTGTCATCGTCTTCTCCGTAAACCTCCTGCGTATAGCGATAGGGATCGTTGTCGTCATACTCATGGCTGACAGTATGATCGTGCCACACATAGGATGGCTGTGCGGGCGGTGTATACGGTTCGTCCAGCGTGTCCGGCTGTTCATAGGAAGGAACAAACGAAGGCTCGTCAAGCGGCTCATACGATGGTTCAGGCGGATACTCTATGGCAGACGGCTCGGTCGGTATATCATAATCGGTCGGAACATCGTCCGAAGACTCCACCACAGGCGGTTCGACCGGTTCAATCGGTGAGACCGGTTCGGTCGGCTCCATGGACACATCCGCAGGCGGGTCTACCGCCGTCGACTCTTCATAAACCGACTGTTCCGTTGGAAACGTCTCACCCGGCTCGGCATAGACAGACAACCCGCCGGGCAAGCATATTGCTCCCGCCAGGATTATCGCCAGCCAACCTGATGACCCCTTTTTCTTCTGCATGGTATCCCTCATTTCCTTGGAAAAGCACCGGCTATCCGCCTCTTTTTTACCGTATTTATCATACCATAACCCCCGCCGATTGACAACAGGTTTTTGATTTTTCTGCCTTTTTTAGACTATTTTCCGCCTTTTCCGACCTATTATGTGGAATATTACCATAGCTTTTCCGTGTGATCTATCAAGCGGAAGGAAGTCCATGAAATGATCGGAACGCCATGCCGCACATCACCCTTCCTTGGACAAAAGTACCTAACGGACGGGGAATCATTTTAAGCGGAGACTCCGCTTGCCGTACACGTTCCACAGGAGGAATCCTATCTGCACAAGGCTCCTCGTCTCCTGCTTTACCGCAGGGTACAGAGGATTTCCTCAAAGCATACGCCGTCCTGTGCGGGAATATTCATCTCGTCCGAAAGCCGAATGGCTTCGCCCACAAAAGCGGACGCCTTTCGCACCGATACCTCCAGCGGAACGCCATTGACCGCATCGGCGGCGATGATGGAGGCGAACACATCACCCGTACCGGCATGAGCCGTGCCGGAAACGGGCTGGCGGAGCATCCGACAGGTACCGTCCGGTCGGCTGATAAAGTCGCCGATCTGCTCCCCTTCCACAAGACCCGTGATAACGATTTGTCGGGCACCGAGAGCATGAAGGCGTTGTGCCATAGTGCAAAGTTCTCGTTCGCTGAACGGTGCTTCATGGTAAGGTACGCCCGACAGCAAACAAGCCTCGGTAACATTCGGAGTGATGATGGTCGACAGCGGCAAAAGCTGCCGCATTTCTTCACAGAGTGACCGATCGACCGTAGCGTATGGCCGTCCATTATCCCCCATAGCAGGGTCGACAATGATCACCGTCTCCGGTTCGGCGAACTGGCGGATAAAGTCCTCGACAATGGCAACCTGCCGTGCCGAACCGAGGAATCCGGTGTAGATCCCGTCAAAGTGCAGTCCAAGCCGCTGCCACTTCTGGTAGTATGACCGCATCTTGTCAGTATAGTCATCGAAGAAGACCTCTTCATAACCAGTATGGTTGGAAAGAACAGCGGTTGGCAGTGCACAGCACTGTATTTTCATTGCGGAAATGATCGGTACCGACACCATCAGTGAACATCGTCCAAAGCCCGAAAAATCGTTAATGAGGGCAACCCTTTTTTGCCTTTTCTCTGTCATAGTATTCCCTATCCTTTATCCTTGTCATCGTTGCCGGTTCTGTTCTGCCGTGCGGCAGATTATATGCACTATCATAGTACAAAAGCCGTCTGATGTCAAACAAAATGTCAGAGGGGATCGTGTCAAGTAGTTCTGGGAAAAATCAAACAGCCCTCAGCTTGGCACAGGCTCTTAAAAGGATGGTAGTGCCTGTCAACTTTCCATATGAAAA
>CACZZU010000185.1 GCA_902785765.1 uncultured Ruminococcus sp. | reverse complement strand
TAGGGACGGTTCAGCCCGAATTTACGCCTGTGGAGTTAGTAGGTTACGAGGACGATGAAGCAGGAAGCCCATTGGCTTTAGACAATGGGTAGTTCACCCGCTTCGATGACCCAGCACATTGTCCCCGCAAAAGCGGTCTCTCGTCCTTGTCATACGGACAATGCCCTGCCGAACGGAACGGACGTCTCTGCTATTGGCGGGATACCGGAGGAAAAACCGCTTCCGCCCGATGAACACCGCACAAAGAGGAAGAAAAGTCTCACTGTGTGACAGCAAAAATACACCGACCGCCGTAATACGTTGATGGGAGGGATGACCGCCGCCGGCGTTTTTAATGGCGGGCGGCCATTGGATACAGTCACTCAAAAGCAGATCGGCTCCAAGCCTTGGTCACAATAGTCAATGATCGCCTGCTTCATCGCAGCAAACTCCTCCGGCGTCAGGGAACCGGGTATGGCAATCAGCATAAACAGCCGTCTGGCAAGCGAAAGAGCACCGATCTGCCGTTCGGCCTTTTTCAGCAAAGCGGCATTGTCCGTACTCAGGTAAGTGCGAAGGAACACGTCCCAGATATGGAACAGTTCCTCCCTCGTAAAGTGTTTAAGCACCGGACTGGCTGCGATGGCTTGCGGGTCATTCGCTCTCTCACAGAACAGAGAGTGCATACTCGTCATGTCGAAGATGGGATGTCCCATACCGGCTGTGGCCAGATCAATGAACATCAACTGACCTTCTTGCAGCATGGCATTACCGATATGACAATCTCCGTGGATAAAGGTACTGCGATCAGGGATGTTCTCATACAAAGCCCGCACCTTGTTCGTCTCTTCTTCACTCATCATGGAGGACAGATAGGGAAGAGCACGGATGGCCGCTGTCTTCTGCTGCTGGAACTTCTCCGGACTGACCTTGATGGTGTGCATCTCTTTAACGGTGTCGGCGAACAGGCGGATGTAGTCATCCATGTGTGCCTTGTCCTCTGCCATCACGGTCACCAGATCTTTGGCGTTCAGCATCTCGTAAACCGTGCCATAGCAGTTGCCAACCTGTACGATGTCATAAGGAATGGCAGTGGGTACGCCGGAAATAAAGGCGTTTTTCGCCTTTTGGTTTTCCTGAGCGATCATCAGGTTGAAGTTGCTGTTGGGTGTGAACACCTTAATGACCGTTTCGTCATCGGCACGGTAAACCGAGCCGAACATCCCCCGCCCGATCAAATTCATTCCCTCGACCGAGACCCGACGGAAAGCCTTCCTGACCTCCATCAATTCTGTGAAGCCGGTGGTATCGAAGATCTCGTACACCTCACGGGATACATTCACCACCTTGACCGGTCGGTCATATTTCTTCATAACCTTCAGCAGAGCACGCAGTCCCGCACTGGAGATATAGAGCAGATGTTCGGCATCAAAAAAGATAGGGGCAGCATCGTTCTGTCTGCGATCCAACACCTCGAAGATCTCCTCTTCGAGCTGTGGGGCATTGTTGGAGTCGACCCTTCCTTCGAGGAAGAATACGCACATATTGTTGCTTTCAGCTATCTTCATCTTACTCATCCCTCATTTCCGTCTGCGTCAAGGAACCATCTTTTCCGCTTTGCCCGACACTTTTTGCGGTTGTCATACCTTACGGATGACAAGCGGCCATCCCGCAATGGCAAACAGCACCAGCAGACCGTATGCCAGCATATTGCCCCAATGACCGCCAAACGCCGCTACAACCGTAGCGGGAGCAAAAAATTCCTTCCAGGCGAGCATAAGAGCAAAGCCTACACAGGTCAGCACCGGAAGGGCAGAAGAACCTGTGGGGATCTCATAATGGATACAGTGTCGTTCGATAAAACTGCCGATGAGCAGTCCCAGAAAACCACCGCAGGCCTTGAAACAGTCGTTCATCATCTTCTGTGGGTCAACCAGCAGTTGACCATTGGCATCGTAGTCCATCGGGTAGGACTTCAGCATGATATAGGCAAGAACGCCGATCACCACAAAAACCCCGACTACCGTCAGAATATCGACTGCCTTGCTGTTGCCTTCCAGCTTTTTACCAACCAGCCCAACGACAGCAATCACCAGTGCCCCTTCCGTCAGTCCTACCAACACATCCTGTGGGGTATGTACGCCGAGAAAATTCCGTGAAAAAGCCGTCAGGAAAATCAATACGCCGCAGGTAATGGCCAGCCATTTTCGCTGTTTTCGCTGCCAGACAAGGGTGGTACCGTAAAGCATCGTCGCCTTGACAGTATGTCCGCTGGGGAAGGAATAACCCGTAGCGGCCGTTTTGGAGTCGCCGGCCGGATTGATACGATCGGAGCGTATCCACGGACGATAGGCACAAGCAGTCAGCTTGACGACCCCGTTGACCACCTCGCCGCACCATGCGGTCGTCATATAGCGGTAGCCCCACTGTTTGCTGACACTCCAAAAGATAATGTAGCTCAAAAAGGGCAGGATGTCGACCGCAAACTTCGACAGGGCGTTGAAAAATTCATCAAAGACACCGCCTGTCGATTCTCTCAAATTCTGCAGAAACAATAGATACTGAATATCAAATCCCATGGAATAAACCTCCCTGAACCTCTAGTTTTTTTTCAGATACTTTTGAACGCACAACACGTTCTGACCGTCCTCATAACGGTAACTCACCTTGTCCATCAGTCTTTTGACCAGATAGATGCCGAGTCCCCCGATGGGTCTTGCCCCGATCGGCAGCGTCACGTCCGGTTCTTCCTTGTTCAGCGGGTCATACGGCAGACCCTCATCACGGAAGGTGATGACGAGGAAGGAGCCGTCTTCTGCTGTCTCGGTTTCGATCACGGCTTCTCCGATGTGCTGCGGATAAGCATACAGGGCGATGTTGACGAAGATTTCCTCCACAGCTATATCAATCGCCATTTTCACTTTCTCGGAACAGGGAATCCCCTCAAGCTGCTCCTGGACGAAAGACTGTACCTGCCGTAAGCATCGTTTGTCCGCCTGTGTAACCATTCTGTTAAACATCTCATCTCCCCTCCTCTGTCGGCTGTTTGCCGCGATATTCCAGACACAGCATCGTCAGATCATCAAACTGCTCTGCCTCCTGCACAAAGTCGTCTACCGACCGGCGTACATTCTTCAGAATCTGTTCCGGAGCAGTTTGTGGCTGTTCGTTGAGTGCTGCCAAGAGTCTGTCACTGCCAAACAGTTGTTGATCCCTGTTGATTGCCTCCGGTACGCCGTCCGTATACAGGAACAGTTTGGAACCGGGAGACAGGTGGACTTCATAATCTCTGTACCGCATACCTTCCATGGTGCCGACCGCCACGCCATGTTTGTCTTTATACAAAACAAAGCGGCTGTTCGGCAGTTTCAGACACGGCGATTCATGTCCGGCATTGGCAGCCGTCAAACGGCCGGTCGATATTTCCAGAATCCCCAGCCAAACGGTCACGAACATCTGTTCTTTGTTGTTCGAGCAAATAGCATCATTCGCCGCCTGCAGCACAGCGGCGGGACTGTTGCCCATCTTGGCGAAGTTGGACAGCACGATCTTGGAAGCCATCATAAACAACGCTGCCGGTACGCCCTTGCCGGATACATCCGCCATCACCAGACACAAATGGTCATCATCTATGAGGAAGTAATCGTAGAAGTCACCGCCGACTTCCTTGGCCGGATCCATAGAGGCGAAGATTTCAAACTCCCGCCGCCCCGGAAAGGCCGGAAAGATGTTCGGCAGCATATTG
>CACZZU010000184.1 GCA_902785765.1 uncultured Ruminococcus sp. | reverse complement strand
GCTCTGTGTAATGCCCTCTTTGGCGGCTTCTGTTTCTGACAGCGTGAGGATTTCTCGCACTCGTTCCAAAGTCAATCCTCCGGTATCAAAATCTGCTAGTGAATTATACAACACTTCTTCGCTTATCAAATGTCCTTCGTCATCACGGCGTTGATAACAAACATAGCCAGTGAAGTTGTCTACCACTATGCTGTCATGTGTGGAACTTGTATTATCAGACAACAGGTAGGTAAATAGCGTTCCATAATCCTCACGCTTACTAATGGATGGTTTTTGGAGAGTATTCAACGCTACACAGATCGTTGAGAACCCTCCCTGCCCTTCACTCTCTTGGATGATGGTCTTGACCTGTTCCAGCGTGAGCGGGTTGAGGTCTTCGGGTTGGCTTGTTTCCGGCTGGCTCGCTTCGGGCTGGCTTGTTTCCGGCTGACTCGCTTCGGGCTGACTTGTTTCCGGCTGACTCGCTTCGGGCTGGCTTGTTTCCGGCTGACTCGCTTCGGGCTGGCTCGCTTCTATTTGACTGGCAGGAGGAACTTCTATTTTGGTGTCCGAAGAAGTAACTTCCGATGGTTGTGAAACGGCAGTATCTTCCTTCGATTCTGTTGCCTGCTCCGGTGTTTTCGCACAGGCGGTCAGCGATAACACACATGCAACCGCTATTGCTATTAACAAGTATCTGCTTCTTTTCATGTCAATTCCTCCTAAACAATAGTTAATGTATATTTTGGCGTTTCATAAAAATAACTAGGTAACGTAACGGTATAAATCGAATGAATGGCATCATTATACACCAATATGAAGTATTGGTTACCCGCCGCCAAATTCACCGACTGAAAGTTCCTGCGGGAAGGTCGTTTTAATACTGTTGTCAGCGGTCATAATCTTTCCATCGGAAGACTTCATCAAGTTGAGCGTGATGTTCCTCACCTTGCCATATTCGTCATAATACTTGACAGGGTGAGAATACACTTTCATGGTGCCGGTACCGTCTTCGTTTTTGAAAACGAACGTACTCAAGTCACGCTCCGCCGCATAGTCACGGTCGATATAACCGTTTTCTTCGGCTTCGGCGGCAGGAACAATATCCGGCAGGACGAAAATTTGTGATGTACTTGTGTTAGTTACTTCGGGCAGTTCGTCATACGATGTGATTGCATAAGCAGATGATGCTCCCATCATAGAGAGGTAAACAAGCTGACAGCAAACACGAAAGTACATACTTCAGTTTTTTCTGTTTCAAGTTCGTTCCTCCTTTTCTGTCTGGCAAAAAACGTATGCGGCTCGGCGTACAGATCACCAATACATCGGTATCACATCCTTTGTGCTCTGTGATAATATTCTAGCATACTCACTATATCCTGTCAACAAATGGGGAGATTTTCTACATTTTATACACAATTCTGGTATAAAATTCTACATTCTGTACATATTCTATTTTCAAAAACATCCCCGCCCTACCAACAGCAAAACGCTGTCAGCAGAGCGGGGATGTATGTCGTTGTCAGATTCGTTTGTCGAGGATGTCACGGTAGTGACGGTAGAATGTTTCGTAGGTATCGCTGTCAAGGGCTTCCCGTATTTTTATCAAGAGGGTGTTGTAAAACCACACGTTGTGCATGACGCACAGCCGCATCGCCAACATTTCGCCGCTCTTGAACAGGTGGCGGATATAAGCACGGGTGAAATTTCGGCACACAGGGCAGTCACATTCTTCATCTATGGGACGCTCGTCCAGCGTATACTTCTCGTTCATCATGTTCCGCCGTCCGCTCCATGTGAAAACATTCGCATGGCGGGCGTTGCGGGTCGGCATCACACAGTCGAACAGGTCAATGCCACGATAGACTGCCTCCAGAATGTTGACCGGCGTTCCGACCCCCATCAGGTAACGGGGTTTGTCCTGCGGCATATATTCTTCCACCACATCCAGAATGTGATACATCTCTTCGGCTGTCTCTCCCACTGCCAAACCGCCCACCGCGTAGCCGTCCAGATCCAACTCACGGATACGCTCCATGTGTTCGATTCGCAGGTCGTCAAAGGTCGCTCCCTGATTGATGCCAAACAGCATTTGATGGGGATTGATGGTGGTTTCCTGCCCGTTCAGTTCGGTCATCTTGTCCTTACAGCGGCACAGCCAACGGTAAGTGCGGTCGCAGGAATGTTTGGTGTAGTGGTATTCCGCCGGATTTTCGATACACTCGTCAAATGCCATGGCGATGGTCGAACCGAGGTTTGATTGGATGGTCATACTCTCTTCGGGACCCATGAAAATACGGTGGCCATCAATATGAGAGGCAAAGGTCACGCCCTCTTCTTTGATGTTCCGCAGTTTTGCCAGCGAAAATACCTGAAAGCCGCCGCTGTCAGTCAGGATCGGTCCCTCCCAACGGGTAAAGCGGTGCAGACCGCCCAACTGACGAACCGTTTCATCCCCCGGACGCAAATGCAGGTGATAAGTATTACACAGCTGCACCTGACACCGCAGGTCTTTTAAGTCTAACGCTGACACAGCCCCTTTGATAGCTCCACATGTTGCTACATTCATAAAAGCAGGTGTGCTGATGGTTCCGTGCGGAGTGGCAAACGTGCCGCGGCGGGCACGCCCCGCCTGTTTCAGCAGTGTATACATTATTTCTTGTCACCGGACGGCAGTTCTTCTTCCAGTTGAACTTCTCCGCTGCCGTTACCTTTCTGCTGTGCTAAAGCGGCTTCTCTTGCCTTGGCGACTTCGGCTTCAAACTCGGCTCTCTGTTGTTCGCCCAAACGTCTTCTTTCCTCTTCGGTCGTAAACTTCAGCGGTTTGTCTTCGCCGTCTACCATTGCGGTGATCTCGTTGCCCTTGAAAACCGCTACTGTACCTACCGGCATTTGCAAAACACGGATCGCACCCATGCGAATCTTCAAAAGTTCCCAACTCGGTACCACCTGAAAATCCGACAACGGACGATCTTCTTCCTTCGGGTCATCCAACAAGCCGAAGTACCAGCCGGAATCGCCGTCTTTGGTAGCAGCCTTACGGTGCATATAGACTTCTTCGGCGTTAATGGCTTCCTTCAACACCAGTACGGTATCTTTGAAGGTACAGCCCTCCGGCTTGACGTTAGCCACCTGTACACACTCTCGCTGCATATTCTGTGTGATGAGAGAGGTAGTTGCATTATCGGTTCTGTCTCTAGCGGGATTTTTGCTGTAATCGCTTGTTTCGATCAGCCAGAACTTCTCACCCTTCTCATCCACCTTTTCGGTGAGATAGAAGAACGACCAACCAAAGCACAGTACAAACTTGTTGTTGAAGATATTGGTCTTGTGGCTGACCTGCGTCAATACATTCATAATGGCACCTGCCGCATTTTTCAGCGGAAAGTCCGCATACATTCTGACCGTCTGCTCTCTGATCTTCGCTTCAAAAGTAATCATGGTTACCCATTCCTTTCCCGTTCAAGTGTTATGTTTTTTTGTAAAACACATAAATTTATTGTACAGCATTCCCGCTTTTTTGTCAATGTTTTTTCCCTTCTTTCCACGGAAATCAATTTTGTCGGGGCACCCTTTCCTAAAACCGCTGAATTTGCGTGAAGTTTGCTTTCAAAAAACAAATGAATCGGAATGCTTGTGACCATCAGATTTTGAAAATTGATTTCCCTGCCTTCTTTCGAGCGATTTCCAAAAAGCACCAGTAAAAGGGATACCACTCCGTCACCTTATCACAACGCAAGCGGACAAGGTTTCCTTCTGTGAGGGGGAGCATCTTCTGACGGCACCGCTGTTTTGCGTTTTTGCCCTTCGTTTCATGGTTCTGTTATGCTTTTCCTGCTTCTGCCGTGTATTTCCTGCCTTCTGTTTTTTTCCGCCCAAAAAGCGACCATTCCTTCTCAAAAACGCCTCCCCTTTCAGGCTCGCTATGCGGGTAAAAAGAAAAATATGCCTGCAAACAGGCAAAAATAACCAACAAGGTTTAGGGGACTTTTGGTAAATATTTTGTGAAAACCTCCGTTTTTCACAAAATGACAGTTTAGCTATTGCCAAATTTACCAATTTATGGTAATATTAAGACACCAACAAAATATTGATGGAGGATTGGTTATGAAAAACACTATCAAGGTACTGATTGCAGAGAATGCAAACGAATTTGCGGCGGATTCCGGTCATCTCTTTGAAGAAAAGGGCTTTGAGGCACAATTTTGCGAAAAGGACGGTCACCGTCTTTTAGAGAACATAGACGCCTTTTGTCCCGATGTCGTCCTGATGGATATGTTTATGAGCGGTCTTGACGGCGTAGGCGTGATGCGTGCCATTAAAGAAAGTGACCGTGTCAGTAAGCCGATCTTTGTCATCGTGTCCGGCTTTGATAACCTTCTGTTGGAAAAGGAAGCACTGCGTGCCGGTGCCGCCTATTATGTCATCAAGCCCTTCCGCATGACCGACCTGCTTGACCGCATCGCCGAACTCATCACCTGCTACCGTGAAGAACAGCCGGTCGTACAAAAAGGACAGATCTACAGCATCGACCATGAATTGGAAATGACTATCACCGGTATCCTGCACCAGATCGGTGTACCCGCTCACATCAAGGGCTACCACTATCTGCGGAGTGCCATCGTCATGTCGGTTAAACATCCGGAGGTCATCAACGCTATCACCAAAGAATTATATCCGGCTGTCGCTCAACACTACGACACCACTTCTTCCCGTGTTGAACGTGCGGTGCGTCACGCCATTGAAGTAGCTTGGGACAGGGGTGATGTTGATGTGCTGAACTCTTACTTCGGCTACACCATCCACAACGGCAGAGGCAAGCCTACCAACAGCGAATTTATCGCCATGATTTCCGACCGTCTCCGCCTGAAAAACAAACTCTGTGCCTAAACGTCTTCACCTGCCCCTCTACGGTCGTATGCCGACCATTACTCTCGTTTATCTCCATTGATATATTCCCTTTCAGCGGCAAGCGGGTCTGTTCTCTTATAAAAGAACAGACCCGCTTGCCACAAAATATGAAAGGAGGTGATGGGATAGTCATACTTTTTTCAAACGGAAGGTCATCATACGAAGCAGTCCGTCTTCTTCCTTTAGTTCTTCCCACGAAGAAACAGGTTCCCCAAAGAGTTCGATCTTTGCTCCGGTATCGTACATGATCTTGCCGTTTTCACGCTTCCATGGATGTTCTTCCAACAACATGGTCTTCTCGTCATACAAAGAAATCTCACCGGAAGCGATTGCTTCGTCGATTTCTTCCTGCGGGATACTTTCCGGCAGAGGCATAACGGTCTTGATCTTGCCGTCTTCGGTGAAGATCATCTCCATGTGCAGCACTTGCTTTTCGGAGTCGTTCAGGGTGTCGTCTGACAAGATCGTCTCCCGATCCACCCAGATACGCTCAAAGTTGTCGTTGAAACGCAAAACTTCCTGTATGCTCCACTTGCCGATGATGTCCATGTCTGCTCCTCCGTTTATGCCCATGGATTACTGCTCTCGGGGGCACGAATACCCACCAGAATGAACTGTTCCCACAAATACCACTTGCCGTCCTTCGCTTGACGCAGGAGAACTTCACGCGGACTATCTGCCCCGCCTGAACGGATAAACAGTTTCGCATAACCGGCGTTCTGATAAGAATAGGGATTCTCCGACACGGTGACGGTATAGGGCTGTGACGGCAAATAGTCATTCTGCGGGGTCGCACCGTTAAAGTACGAACGCGGCACATAGTCGCTGTCTCTAAAACGGTCGGCGATAAAGGACTTGTCATAGCCGCTGAGGGGCTTGGGGCCTTTCAGGTAGTCGACCATCGCCAGACTGGTTTCTTTATCCTGCGGATAGAAGCAGAACGCCAAAACGGTCAGGGCGGCGGTATCGAATGGGTTGGACAAAGCGGCCTGCGGCAAAGCCTTGAACTGTTCCAGTGTATCGGGCAGGGTCGGGAATACAACATTCACCGAACGGTTAGTACCCTGTGCGGTCTGCGGCACAGCCGCATTCATGGCGTTTCTCAAATTGTCAAAAATACCCATGTGGTGACATCTCCTTTTCGTTTATCAGTGTACGGGCAGGACACTCACTTTTCCTGTGCAGCGGAACGGCGGTCATGTGGGAGATATGATCGGAGGAGCGTTTCCACTTCATGAAACAGCCCACGATTTTCGGCAGGCAATTCCTGACTGGTTGTGACCGTGTAGCTTTTCTGCTCCTCGTCCTCCGCCGTTGAAAAACACACCAACGTAGTCGGAGCATCCAACGCAAATTCCTCCCGTTGGGGAGCATCTGACAACACAGGAACACAATGTTTCCGATAGATTTCCTTCAGTCGGGTGACCGCCTCTTGCGGGACGATGTAAATTTTCCGCTTGCTGCGTGTACCCTGCTCGGTGGTATCACGATAATACAGCTTGGCATTTTCCCCACCGCCATATACCAGTTTGAGGGACAGGTTACTGTGTTCGGGATGGAAGGGGGACCATGCCTCAGGTGCCTGTACCCTGCGCCTCCTCCACCGGGCGCGCCAGGGGTCGAAGAACGCGCAGCTCCTCAGCGGCTACCTGCGCCAGCCCGATCGGCTGCTCGGCACCACGCTCGTCGGCTGCAACCTCATGAGCGTCATCCTCTCCACGCTCGCCTCCGACATGGGCGCCCCCTTCGGCAGCGCGGGCATCTCGGCCGCCGCCGCCCTCACCACGCTCGTCCTCCTCCTCTTCGGCGAATTCCTCCCCAAGTCCTGGTGCCGATCACGGTACCAAGGTTATTGGCCTTGAAGCCCCAAGGGAAGAGGTCACCGTCAGAAGCGGAATACTTGTTGATCAGCAACACCTTAGGTCCGACATGTACACCATCGGGGATGGTCCTGACCCTATCAGATCCGCGGCCGGCGTTCATCCTGTACGCGACCCTCTGCAGACGCTCGATAATCATCGGGGAAACGTTTCCGCCACCGTTCTCACGGTCATCGATGATGAGGGCCTCCTTGTCGAGCTGGGGATACCAGTAACGGGCGAACTCATTGAGGCCTTCGGCACCCATATCAGGAATATAGATGTAACCGACCTTGCCTCCGGACTTCTCCTCGACGGTCTTGATATTCTTCAGGATCCACTCGTAGTGCTCGAGAGGATATTCATTGTCAATCGGCCTGACGACTACCTTACGGCCTCCCTCAGCGGCTTTCTTGTTGATGGTGAGCTCAATAAGCTTGTCAGCCTTGCCAATCAGGCACTTGTAGATATTGTCAACATCCTTGAGGGACTTGCCGTCAATAGCGGTGATGTAGTCACCCTCGGCGATATCCATTCC
>CACZZU010000183.1 GCA_902785765.1 uncultured Ruminococcus sp. | reverse complement strand
CTGAAACGAATCCTGGCCCTGGCAGGCGTCGTCCTGCTGGCAGCCCTCTACCTGGTGACCTTCTTTCTGGCCATCCTGGGGGATGCCCGCAGCATACAGCTTCTGCGTTTCTGCTTCGGCATGACCATCTTTCTGCCGATCTTTCTCTGGGTCCTGATCTGGTGCGTCGGGTATCTCCGTCACAAAAGATCCATGGCCAGCCTGGACATTCTGGACTCCAATCCGGAGGAACGCGCCAGGATGGAGGAGGCGGTCTCGAAAGAAATAGAGAGAAGCAGGGGTCAAAACTGACTTGTAAAGAACCCGGACAAGCTTTCCCGCGGCACGAAAAGTGACCGGCCGGGAGGAACCGGGAGAGCCGGCCCTGTGGCTCCCGCGGCCAGGAAAAAGCCGGCTGTAAAAAGTTTTTCTTTTTGACGTTGACATCCGGCAGCTGTAATGGTAGTATATCCTTTGTGTCGAGAGACACTTGCATACAATCAAGCAGAGCATTACTCTCACCCAGCGGCGCAGGCTTCTGGTGTTCATCTATGGTTGATCCCGGACGGGCTTCCGGAATCCTGTTGACAGGAGTTCAGGATGGAAGCGCACGGAAGGGATGTGTTCATGGTTATGACAGTGGTGCTTTGCATCACTGTTTTTTTCTGCGCAAGAGCGCAAGGGGATTATGAGAGTAAATAATAATAACAGAGGCAGGGACAGAGACGATTTGTTCATCAATGAGCGGATCCGCGACAGAGAGGTTCGCCTGATCGATGAAAACGGCGACTTCCATTGCCTGGCAACCCCCAGGGAGGAAGACGTCAACAAACTGATGAAAGAACATAAAATCATCAACGCCTTCTACTTCGGGCCTATTCTGGTCAAGGACGGGAAAATCTGCGAGAGCATGTCCACGTCCATCAACGCCAGCCAGTTTTCCCAGCGTGTCGATCCGTTCGTCCTGCGGAAGGATCCCCAACGCATCGGCAACATTTTTCAGAATGTGCGTTCCCAGCTTTTCTTTGCTCTTGGTGAGGATGACCGAAGCCTTGCACCATTTGGCGGTGGGAAGCTGTGCCATTTCTTCGATAGCTTTGCGTACCAGAGCACGATCCTTCACGATGGGGTCTTTCATGCTCTCCCGCAGTTTTTCTATTGTCATCATCTCAATGACCTCCTTTGCACAGATACGAGGGTAGGTTTCCTTGGCGTACTATGTATGATACCACACAAAACGGGGTGAAAAAAGGGAAAGAGATTGTCGGTTGAGGGGGAATCCTTTGTTTTTGGGCGGGAAAAGGCGGTGCTTTTGCTATCTGAACGGCTGACAGACAAATCGCCCCACCGCTTTCGGATGAAAGCGATGGGGCGGAAAAAAGTCCTGTTTGGTAAAAAAACGGCAGGATGCCTGCCTGACTGTGGGGCGGTCAAAGGCAGCGACCGTATAGGGAAGATACCGCTGTTCGTTATTCCTGCGGGAAGGGACCGTGCTTTTCGCAGGCAAGTATCTGTGCAGGACGGTTGTTTGTATCAACGATCACGACCTTCGGGGTATGCTCGTTCAATTCGGCAGGCGTCATGTCGGCATAGGACATGATGATGATGGTGTCGCCTTTCTGACCGGAACGGGCAGCAGCTCCATTCAGGCAGATAATGCCGCTGTCCGCTTCGCCGGCGATGACATACGTTTCGATGCGGCTGCCGCTGTTGATGTTCACGACATGGACACGCTCATATTCATACAATCCGGCTGCCTGCATTAAGGTGCGGTCGATCGTGATACTGCCGACATAGTTCAGTTCGGACTGGGTGATGACGGCACGGTGGATCTTGCTTTTCAGTACGGAAATGGTCATAGTATCCCTCCGGAAATAGCCCTCCTGTCAGAGGGACGCAAAGGTAGAAAACGGTCGGTCAGACATCTTCGGTGAAGAAATTGTCAATGAGACGGGTCTTGCCGATATAAACGGCAATTGCACACAGTGCCGGACGGTCAATGACCGGTATCGGCTGCATGGTGGCGGCATCAACGATTTTCACATAGTCGATCCTTGCCAATGGCTGTGCAGCAATGTGATCGCTCATCGCTTGAATGACAGCGGCACATTCGGTAGTACCCTGACGTACCATGTCACTGCCCAGACGGATGGCCTGTGAAAGTACCAAGGCGGCTTGCCGCTCTTCGGGAGACAAATAGGTGTTGCGGGAGCTTTTGGCGAGGCCGTCTTCTTCCCGCACGATGGGGCAGCCAACGATGCGTAGGTTCATGTTCAGGTCATCGACCATGTGACGGATAACGGCCAGTTGTTGAGCGTCTTTCTTGCCGAAATAGGCGGTGTCGGGCTGGACGATATTGAACAGCTTTGTCACCACGGTGCAGACACCACGGAAGTGGACAGGACGACTCAAGCCGCACAGTTCTTCGGTGAGTACGGTCATATCCACAAAGGACGAGAAGCCCTCGTGATACATTTCAGCGGGTTCGGGGTGGAAAATCAGGTCACCGCCGTGGGCTTCGACCAGTGCGGCATCGTGTGCCAGATCACGGGGATAAGTTTGTAGATCTTCGGTGGGACCGAACTGCATCGGGTTCACAAAATCCGACACGACAGTGCGGTCGTTTTCGCTGACAGAACGGTCGATGAGACTGGCGTGTCCCTCGTGCAGATAGCCCATTGTGGGCACCAGACCGATGGTGAGTCCCTGCTGCCGCCATTCTTCTACCTGACGGCGTACTTCTTCTACGGTTGATACGATCTTCATGTGTTCAGTCCTCCATTTGCAGCGACGACAGTATATCTTCGGGCATACTGTAGGTGTGTTCTTCTGACGGGAAGGTGCCCGCCTTTGTTTCTTGTATGTAGGCTTCTATGCCCTGACACATCATGTCTTTCACAGAAGCAAAGCGTTTCACGAATTTCGGGATGTGGTCGGTCGTCAGTCCCAGCATATCCTGATACACCAGCACCTGACCGTCACAGCCGTTACCGGCTCCGATACCGATGGTTGGTATGGTCAGACGTTTGGTGATGATTGTGGCCAACGCCGCCGGAATGCCTTCCAGCACGACCGCACAAGCTCCTGCCTGTTGAATTTTCATGGCATCGTTCAGAATCTTTTGGGCACGTTCTGCACTCTTGCCTTGTACCTTAAAACCGCCGAAGGCATTGACAGACTGTGGGGTGAGTCCCAGATGAGCGACAACGGGGATGGAGGCATTGACGATGGCTTGTATCTGTTCACAGACCTCGGCACCGCCTTCTAATTTGACGGCATGAGCACCGCCTTCTTTAATGAGCCGACCGGCATTGTGGACGGCATCGTACACGTTGGTTTGGTAAGACATGAACGGCATATCCGCCACGACAAAGGCATTTTTTGCTCCTCTTGTCACAGCGGCGGTGTGGTGAATCATATCTTCCATTGTCACGGGGAGGGTATTTTCATAACCGAGCATGACCATGCCGAGGGAATCTCCCACCAAAATGGTGTTCACGCCGCATTCATCCATGATTTTGGCTGTTGTGTAGTCATAGGCAGTAAGCATCGTGATCTTGTCGCCCGATTGCTTCTGTGACATCAGCGTAGCAACAGTGTTTTTCATCGTGATCTCCTTCTTTAATCATTGTTATCTTTCCTTCTGCTGACGCAGTCCAAGGATAAGGTACAGCCTTATTATAATCGTTCCCAGCCCACAAGTCAAGTAGGCGGAGTGCCTCCGCTGTCAACTCCGCTATCGCTCCCGACCACTTGCGGAACACACAGCAGTTGACTATCACTACCAAACCCACACCAATTGGTGAGTGTCGCTCT
>CACZZU010000182.1 GCA_902785765.1 uncultured Ruminococcus sp. | reverse complement strand
GTCAGCGGCGTATCTACCAAACCGTCAAGCAGGCACAGCAAAATGCACTGGAGACCGTGCGGGACGGTGTTTCCTGTCAAACAGTCGACCAAGCGGCTCGCTCTTATATTGACGCTGCCGGTTATCAGGGCTGTTTTGGTCATTCGACCGGTCACGGTGTGGGGCTGGAAATTCACGAAGCTCCGTCCGTGGCTCCGAACAACGATTTCACACTGCACAGCGGTATGGTTGTGACAGTTGAACCCGGTATTTATGTGCCGGGTGAATGTGGTGTCCGCATTGAAGACATGGTGTTGGTCACTAAAGACGGCTATGTCAATCTCGCTGCCCTCCCGAAAGACCTTATCGAGCTGTAAGCGGGATACGCCCATGCGGGTGTGTTCGGCCAACGCTTGACGAACCTGTCGCTTCTCGTGTTCAATTATTCATAACATTCTCTTGACAAAAATATACTGCAATCAACACAGAATACGATCCAAAAATACTTACACCAAGGAGAAAATAACGATGAAACATTTTTACACTGCAAAACGCATCACAGGAAGCCTCTTATTGGCAGCCATACTGTTGACGGGAGGAGCCTGTCAGCAAGGAATTCCGCAAAAAGCGGTCGGTGCCGATGTGAGTCAGACCGATATATCAGCACCGCTGGACGACTCGTCAGCCTCTTCTGCACAGGAAGAGGAGCTTCTATCCGAGCTGTTCGTTCCGACGGTGGAGAAAATGCACCTTGCCGACTATGCTGTCAAGGACAGCTCACATCTGATACTGCTGTACACTTCTGAACTTCCCTCGAACACGCCGTCTTTTTCGCTCTACGAAACAGACCTGTCCGATGGCAGCTATCGAGAAATCCGCCAAGTGCGGGAGATGATTATCACCCGTTCTGACAGACCCCCCCAATTGTCTATCGTTGACCCGCAAAAGGGGGTGGTGGTCGACAAGAACCAAGGTGTCTTTTATTTCACTGACTCTCATGAGACCTTCCAACCTTCGTTGAATGTCGCGTTTGAGGCTCCCAGCATCATAACCGACTGTTTTATGCTGCGGGAACGGATGTGGTGCATCACGGCAGACGGTCAGTTGTATGAGATATATGAGCGGAACGATGAGATATCCGGCGAACACTATCGGGATGCTTTATGCTGTCATACGACTCATGTTACGCATCGTTTTGACCATGTTGACCGTATATTGGACGATGGCCGTATCCTTCTTTGTGCCGCTTCAGAAAGACAGCGTGAGCCGCAGACCATCTATTACGCCTGTGACCCTTTTATGTATAAAGATGAGAACTACACGGCAGAGAGACCGACAGACGAAGTCATCTGTTCTGTCAGTTCCCAAGGGCGTGTTGCTCTAAAAGGCACTACCCTGACATTCACGGAACAGGATAACCGTGCCTACCGCTTTGACTTCAGCGAATCGCCTCTTTGTTCTGAACTGCTGAAAAACAATGTTCAGGGTCTTCACGTCAGTCCTAATGCTGTGAACGGCGAACGGCTGATTTTTTCCATCACTAGTCAAACAGGAAAGGTCACGCTCTTGTCGCTGAATCTCAAAGCAGTTTCAACAGCAGACGTCCAGACCTTGTCTCTGACGCCTTATGAGATACCTGACATCACCAAAGAGGATACAGCAGCGTTGGAAAAAGCGGTGGAGGATGAGTTTGGCATCGTGGTCAATTCCCATGACGAGGTTTCCTATGAAACCTACGGTTATCATGTGGAACACACGGATGACGAACTGTATATCTATAATGTACTGAAGATGCTGCAGAAGGTCTACCGGAATTATCCGGAGGGGATTTTTCGCCAGATTCATTCTTTATCCGGCTCTATGATCGTGAACCTCACGGGTGCCATCACCGGTACCTCCGAAGAATTTATTAAAGAGGCATCTGGACTTGCCGGTTTGGGGGAACTCTGCATTGTTGCCGATATAAGAACGACTCCCTCTGTCATCTATCACGAAACGACCCACCTGCTGTATAGATTCATTGATGAGAACGGAGGCAACCACGAACTGTACACGGATTTTATGTCGATGAATCCCGAGGGATTTATCTACTCATGTGAGTACAGTGAGTACCTGGAACAAACCGATGAGTATACGCCGTTGGCTTCTGATGCAAAACCTCCCTACGATGGTGTTTATTTTTCTACCGCTTACGGCAAGGTGAACGAAAACGAGGATATAGCCGACCTGATGGGTGAACTGATGGGGAACACGACTGTGCCTGACTATTACGAAAGCGAACATCTTCAGGCAAAGTGCCGCTTTTTCTCTGGTTTGCTCCGCAAATATTTCGACACCACCGGCTGGGACGGTCGTTTCAGTTGGGAAGATCGGCTGGATGCCGTCCGTTTTTCCGCATAAATGAAGAAGGAAAGTGTGAAACACGCGAATTTACGCTTGCTTTTTAGGGCGGGGTGTAGTATAATGGGTAGCGTATGTAGGGCTGTTAACAAGAGACAGTGTTATTATTTCCGAAACAGGAGGACAAAACTATGATTACAGCAGGCGATTTCAGAAACGGCGTTACCTTCGATATGGACGGTCAGGTCGTTACCATCATCGAGTTCCAGCACGTTAAGCCCGGTAAAGGTGCGGCTTTTGTTCGTACCAAGATCAAGAACGTGATCACCGGTGCGGTTGTCGAGAAGACATTCAACCCCAACGATAAGTATCCGACCGCCTTCATCGAGAGAAAGGATATGGAGTACCTCTACAATGACGGCGACCTCTACTATTTCATGGATATGGAAAGCTACGAGCAGATTCCGATCAACAAGAGTGTTCTGGGCGACAACTTCAAGTTCGTCAAGGAGAACATGGAGTGCAAGATCCTGTCCTACAAGGGCAGTGTCTTTGGTGTAGAACCTCCTACATTTGTGGTTCTGACCGTGACCCAGACCGACCCCGGTTTCAAAGGCGATACCGCTACCAACGTCACCAAGCCGGCAACGCTTGAGACCGGTGCGGAGATCAAGGTGCCGCTGTTTATCAACGAAGGCGATCAGATCCAAATCGACACCAGAACCGGCGAGTATATGTCCAGAGCATAAGCAACGCTGAAAAGGAAAAGGGAGTCTGTGAAAGGTATGAAACTGACAGAAAAGGCAGCCTATATCAAGGGGCTGGCAGAGGGTCTGGAGCTGGATCCGAAAGATAAGCTGACAAAGGTCGTCAAGGCTCTCATCGACTTGACGCAGGAGATGTCCGAGATGATTGCTGAACTGGAGCAGTGTTATGATGATGTATGCGACCAGATCGACGCTTTGGACGAAGACTTGGCCGGTGTAGAAGACCTGCTCTCCGAAGAGGATGATAAAGGGGACGATATGGCCGTATGCGGCTGTGGCTGTCAAAGTGAGGAAGCCGCCTATGAGGTGACTTGTCCGACCTGTCAGACGGTCATCGGTCTGACCGAAGAGGATATCAGCAAGGACGGCATGACCTGCCCGACCTGTGGAGAGACCCTCGAATTTGACTATGATGAGGACGAGCTGGACGATACAGACGAGTCGGTTGCCGAAGAAGACGGCGATTCGACCGACAGTGAATAACGGACAGCGACCATGTGGCGGAATCTTGCGGCAATCGGCAGGATTCCGCTTTTTGGTTGTTCTCACAGAACATTGGAAAAACGCATGAGCGGGTGGTCGATTTCGTCTCAAAAGAAAACATCGGCACAGGATGAGGGCAGGTTGTCTTTTTTGAAAAAATGGCAGCCGCAATCCCGTCGGCTTTAGACGGTGGGTTAAGGCTGCCAAAAGCGTAGCTTTTTTGTTATAACAACAGTAGGGACGGT
>CACZZU010000181.1 GCA_902785765.1 uncultured Ruminococcus sp. | reverse complement strand
TTTGGAGAACGAGGTCAGCCTTCCGTTGCTCACCCATTCTCAGCCGAATACGGTCTTGTAATAGGTCAGCTTGCCTGTGAAGAAAAAAGCAACGAAATATGGCTTTGTTCATAAATTGTTTACTCATTCAAAAACCCTGGAAAGATGTAAAGGGGTCTTGACCGGCAAACGATGGGGGAGTATAATGAACCTACCGGACAGGATATGTGTCCTAATGAGATACAATAGACTTCCTCGGGAACTGGAGAAGTGCCGTATTACGCAGGATATTTTGTGCCGGGCGAAGCGTCTCGACCGCAGCACTACTTGGTGTAATGCAAGGGAGAGACACAAAGCCTGGTGCAGAAGAGACAAGTAAGACGGTGCTTCGGAAGTTTCCGAGGAAGTCTAATGAATGGCAGACAACCATGCTGCGTGGATGAGGAAAGGACGTTGAATGATGAATATTTCTGCGGGAAAGTGGTTAGTGATAGGCATGATGGCGGCGTTAGCAGTCAGCGTAGGAGCGGGATGTGCTCGTCAAGACATCCATACGCAAGAAAGCAGCCGTGCAGCGGTGGTTTCTTCACCGTCAACCGAGGAAGAAAGTCTTTCACCGCAAAGCCTGCCTGTTCCGGAGGGACAGGTGCCTTTGAAAGGGCAGGAAGATTCGTCTGGCGACCGTCAGACAACTTCTATTCCGGTGGATAGTGATGATAGCAGCAGTGTCACTTCGGATACCGTAAGTGAGGACGAGCAAAGTGCTGTCACAGAGGTTTCCACGTCCTCACCGGATGAAGTATCCGACATAGAATCCTCTGCTGCGGTGGTGTCTGCGGATATTCCGCAGGAACCGTTGGAGGAATCGGTGGTGTCCGCACCTTCTGTGGTCGAACCGTCCGAGGAAGTTTCAAAGCCGGAAGAGCGTTCTGACGAGGCAGTGTCTGCCGTATTGTCAGAGGAACCATCCGAGAATGGTATGGTTCTCACAGCCAACGATGTGATGGGTATTTGGGAATATAATGTCGGCAGCCTGTATGCGGGTTTCATGGTGAACGGCGATAAGACGTTTTCAGCGTACTATCAGTCGGGAGATATCAAGCAGATTGTTCGGGGCTTTTGGAGGATCGAGGACAACAAACTGCGTTTGTCTGCAGAAGGGGAGACGGTTTGGCTGACGTATCGGGACGATCACCTGATAGAACAGGGTACCACGGAACACCTCTACTGGCGGCGTGATGACACCCTGCTCCAAAACAGCAGCGTTTCTGTGGATATGCTGGCTGGTCGTTGGATGTACAACGCTGGTTCAGACTATGTGATACTCACGCTGAATGAAGATGGTACTGCCGCTGTTATATCGAACATAGATTTCTTTCACGGTGCCGAGGCCATTAACGTATGGTGGACGGTCGCCGATAATCAAGTGACCTTGCTGACAGATGGCGAAGCAGAAGCCTTCACCTTTGAACATGATCGGCTCATCCACAACGAACGGGAAAATTTGGTGCTCTTCCGAGAGCAGGAAAACTGACAGACAAACAGTCACCGCACAGTGTTTCTTTCAAAACACTGTGCGGTGACTGTTTGTTTAGACGTTTTCTTCAGCATTCTGCTGTTTCCATGCTTTGATGACTTTTAAGCGGGAGAACTCCTCCCGTTCTTTTTCTTCGAGAGCATCCGTGATGAATTTGACGGTCTCCTCGAACTTCGGGATCATGATGTTCTTGAGGGCATTAGCACGCTTTTGTGTCTTTTTAATGGCGTCGGCCAGACGATAGACACTATTTTCAATCTCGGCCAAATGAGCCGTGAGATGCTTCACCTCACGGAAGTGTACATAAGCTTCATCGAAGGCAGAATTGGTGCTGCCAAGACCATAGAAGAGCATGGATTCTTCGTCACTTTCGTCCAGCGTCACGATGGGGATCTCTACCCCCATGACACTGCGGTAACTTAATTGAAGGGAATCATCTTCCGGAACAGACTTGGCGATTTCGTCGATGTATCCCATGGTGATATTGGCTCTTTGCAGAGCGAGATAGGCTTGGCTGTAGGTTATGTCGATCTTGGTCTGGATCTCGGCGGCCTTGTCGATGAGCGTCATCATTTCCCGCACGAGGATATTCCGCTTTTTATCCAGCAGTTCATAGCCGGTCTTCGCCAGTGCCAGCGACTTTTTGGAAGTCATCAGGTTGCCTTTGGTGGGTACTGCCTGTACCGCCATGTTTCCTCACCTCACAGTTATTCAGGCGTCATCGTCCGAACTGCCATCGCCTTTCTCGTCTGAAAAAGTATGGAAGTTCAGGTTGTCGCTGTCGGTGATATAATATTTGTCCAACAGGGCATCGTCCACACGGTCAAGCTCCGAACGGGGCAGGGTGGACAGCAGCTTCCAGCCAAGATCGAGACTTTGTTCGATGGTTCGGTTCTCGTGGTAGCCTTGGCTGACGAAATACTGTTCAAACAGCTTACCAAATGTCATATACTTTTTGTCGACCGGAGACAATTCTTCCTCACCGATGACCGATGCCAATGAACGGGCATCCTGTACACGGGCATAAGATGCGAACAATTGGGATGCCAGGTCTTGATGGTCGGCACGGGTGTAACCTGCACCGATGCCATCTTTCATCAGACGGGACAACGAGGGCAGTACTGATACCGGAGGATAGAAACCGGATCCTTCGAGCTGTCTGTCCAATACGATTTGTCCTTCGGTGATATAACCGGTCAGGTCAGGGACAGGATGAGTGATGTCATCGTTAGGCATCGTCAGAATGGGTATTTGTGTGACGGAACCACTGCTGCCTTTAATCATGCCGGCACGTTCGTACAGCGAAGCCAAATCGGAATACAGATAGCCCGGGAAACCCTTACGGCCGGGAATTTCGCCTTTAGAGGACGAGAACTCACGAAGGGCTTCGGCGTATGAAGTCATGTCGGTCATAATGACCAGAATGTGCATATTGCACTCAAACGCCAAATATTCTGCAGCGGTCAGGGCACAGCGGGGGGTGAGGGTTCTTTCGATGATTGGATCGTTGGCCAGATTCAGGAACATGACCACACGCGACAGGACACCGCTTTCGTCAAAACTACGGCGGAAGTAGTCTGCCACATCATTTTTCACGCCCATCGCTGCAAACACGATGCCGAACTTGTTGTCACTATCGGTATCGGCGATCTTTGCCTGACGAACGATCTGTACGGCCAACTCGTTGTGCTTCATACCGGAGCCGGAGAAGATGGGCAGCTTTTGACCGCGAATCAAGGTCATCAGCGTATCAATGGTCGAGATACCGGTGTTGATGTAGTTTCTTGGATAGACACGAGAAACGGGATTCATCGGCGTGCCGTTGACGTTGGCACGCTTGAGGGGGTAAATTTCTCCCAGACCGTCGATGGGGCGGCCGGCACCGTTAAACACGCGTCCCAGCATTTCCGGAGACAGCGGCAGTTCCATTGGCCGTGCTTTCAATCGGGTCTTGGTGTTGTCCAGCGAGATGGACTTGGTGCCTTCAAACACCTGAATGACCACTCGCCTGCCTTCTATCTGAACTATTCTTCCATGGCGTATCGTGCCGTTGTCGAGACGGATGTCGACCATTTCCTCGAACGAGGCATTGTCCACATTGTCCAGTACGATCAGGGAACCGTTGATTTCCTTTACGCCAACATAATCAAGAATCATTCGTTTCACTTCTTTCTTAACGGAGTGCACCGCAAGGTCACTTCTTAAAAAACGCTGTCGATGCGGTGAACTACCCATTGTCTAAAGCCAATGGGCTTCCTGCTTCATCGTCCTCGTAACCTACTAACTCCACAGGCGTAAATTCGGGCTGAACCGTCCCTA
>CACZZU010000180.1 GCA_902785765.1 uncultured Ruminococcus sp. | reverse complement strand
GCTCTGTACTTGGGCTTTTTGCAGTGAATGACAGCCAAAACAGCGGCGTTTCTCGGACACTTTCCTGACATATCTATCGCAGGCGGTAATTTTTGTTTTCGTCTGGGTTAATTACAGTTCAGTACAACGGAGTGAGAGGTATTTTATGAAAATAGCGGTCAGATACTATTCCCGTTTGGGACATACGAAAACGGCAGCGGAGGCGATGGCCAGAGCGGTCGGTGTGCGGGCGGTATCGGTAGATACGGACGAAGCCCCTCTTCAAGAGCCTATCGACCTGCTCTTGATTGGCGGAGCTTTGTATGCCTACGGTCTGGACAAGCATCTCAGAACGTACCTCAAGATGCTGTCCCTCCATACCGTCAAAAGGGCGGCTGTCTTCTCCACCTCATGGCTGTCCAAACATGCGATCGACCTCATTCGGAACGGTCTGAAAGAGGTCGGTATTCCTGTGGAGGATGCGTATTTTTATGTGAAGGGGATGCCGGATGAAGCACAACAGCAGCAGGCGGCCGCATGGGCAAGGAAGTGGGTCACATGACGTATGAAACAACTGCCGATCAGTACAGTGCTGTCCGCCTGAAGAATCAGCTTTGCTTTCCATTGTACGCCTGTGCTAAAGAAGTGGTGCGGCTGTACCGCAAACCGCTGGATAAGCTGGGACTCACCTATACCCAATACATCGTGATGATGGTTTTCTGGGAACATGGCGGCATGACAGAAAAGGAACTGGGGACGATCGTCCATTTGGATTCCGGTACACTGACCCCTCTGCTCAAGCGGCTGGAAAAGCAGGGATTGGTCACCCGTACACGTCCCCCAGACAGTGAGAACCGTCTTTATATCTCTCTTACCGAGCAGGGCAAACAATTGGAAGAGAAGGCACTGTCAGTTCCGGCACAAGTGGCGGGATGTATCCGCCTGCCGCAGGAGGATATGGTCAGCCTGAAAACGCTGCTGGATAAAATGATGGCAGCGATGGAAGAAACACCATGACGGGCTGTTGCTTTACCCTCTGTGGAAGAAATGGTCAACAAATACACATCGGACAAGATGAAACACAAAGGAGGACGTACACCATGAACATTCAGGCAGTCAAGTTCAGGAAGGATGGCTTTTATACACAGCCCTTTGCCTTTGGTGGGGAAGAGGGCATGGAACGGTTTGACAAGACGCTCCGCTATCGCGGCAGCCTGCAAAATTATCTGATCGACACCGGCGATGAGGTGATCCTGGTCGATACCGGTCTGCCAGCCGGTACACCGGAAGAAGTGCCGGACGAAACCAGTCTGGCCTATACGGGGAAAGATATTTGCTGTTATATGGACGCACTGGCCGCTCTTGGTTATCGTCCCGAGCAGATCACCCGTGTGCTTTTGACCCACAAACACAGCGACCATTCCGGCGAATTGCGTTCCTTCCCCCATGCGAAAATCTATGTCAATGCCGATGAAATGCAGGCGGACGAACTGCAGGGATTGTCCAATCTTGTGCCGGTTACGTTTACGGATGGGGCCTACTACAATTTTCCGGAAAGCCAAAAGATCACTGACGGTGTTTATCTCATCAAGGCGAAGGGACACACCAACGGCAACAGCATCGTGATCGTGGAGCGGGGCGGTCTGTTCTATATGCTGCACGGCGACATCACCTATGTAGACGAAGCGTTGTATGAGAACAAGCTGTCGGTGGTGTTTGAAGATGTGGCCGCCGCCCGTGAGACACTGGACAGGGTCCGTGAATTTGTCCGCCATCACCCGACTGTCTATTGCGGTACACATACCCCGCAGGGATACGAAAATCTGGAAGCCGCCCGTATCATCGATTTGGCTCATCCGCTCCCCACCGTATGGGCGGAAGTGGATTTTTCCAGCAGCAAGGCAACGGGTGTCTATGTCTGTTCGGTTTGCGGTTATGTATATGACCCATCCGAGCATGAGGGGCAGGCATTTGAAGCATTGCCCGATGATTGGAAATGTCCCCGATGCAGGCAGGGAAAGGAGAAATTCAGCAAGGCGTGAGGAGGCGGCGTCCAAGGAAATATGGTAGAATAGACCTGCATGGAAATAACGAACATCCATAGAACGATGAGCGTGAAAGGGTGCTGACGATGGGGTTTGAAATCGAGAACGGTACTTTGAAAAAATATCACGAGGAAGAGGGCGTCACAAATATCACTGTCCCCGATGGGGTAACACATATTGGCAGTGGTGCTTTTTCGTGGTGTGAACATATAACCTCCGTCACCCTTCCCGACAGCGTGACGGCTATCGGTGAGGGTGCGTTTGTTTTCTGTGAAAATCTGACGAACGTCACCCTTGGCGGACGGGTGACAGAAATCGGTGAGTCGGCATTTTACCAATGCGAAGCACTGGCTTCTGTCACCCTGCCGGACAGTATCCAACGAATCGGAGACAGTGCCTTCACCGGCTGTCGAAGCCTTGCAGATAGTCAGGGGTTCGTTATCATCAGAGACACATTGTATGCCTGCTATCAAGAAGAGCACCACCATATTGTCATTCCGGACGGCGTGAAGGTGATCGAAGAGAAGGCATTCTGCGAGTGTGACAACCTTACCTATCTGACCATTCCCGATAGTGTCGAGACGATCAAACCGGGTGCCTTTGACCGGTGCAAAGGACTGGCTGACAAAAACGGGTTTGTCATCGTCAGAGGGGTACTTCACGCTTACTACGGACAGGCCGCCCACGTCAGGATTCCCGACCATGTAACGTGCATTTCCGACCGTGTATTTGCCAATAACACCAAACTGAAAACCGTTGCCATCCCGGATAGTGTAACACAGATCGGAACCGCTGCCTTCTCCCATTGCGTCAAACTGGCGTCTGTCACCCCCCTTACCAACGTGACACACATCGTCAGCATGGCTTTTGAAAAAATGGCAGTCGCAATCCCGTCGGCTTTAGACGGTGGGTTAAGGCTGCCAAAAGCGTAGCTTTTTTGTTATAATAGGGACGGTTCAGCCCGAATTTACGCCTGTGGAGTTAGTAGGTTACGAGGACGATGAAGCAGGAAGCCCATTGGCTTTAGACAATGGGTAGTTCACTGTTGTTACGGGTTGACCTTTATAGACTTGGGGAAACACCTGACACATATCGGAGAATATGCTTTCGGATGGTGCACAGAACTGACCTCTGTGACCCTCCCCGACAGCGTGACGACTGTCGGGGACAGTGCTTTTGTTGGGGTACAGAACGTGCCATCGATCACCATTCCTCCCGATGTCACACACATCGGAAAACGGGCATTTCAATGTCCTGTTACCACAGCGGAAAACAATCCCTGCTACACTTCGCAGGACGGGGTATTGTTGAACAAGAACAAAACAGAGCTGATCGGCTGCCCGGTGCAGCAGAGCGGGATATACATTGTCCCGTCCGGTGTCAGATATATTGTGGACGGTGCTTTTGAACACTGTCGGCACCTCACCTCTGTGGTCATCCCTGAAAGTGTGACACAGATCGGGCACCTTTCCTTCGCATATTGCCTTGGCTTGGTATCGGTTTCTCTTCCCGCCAGCGTCACTTCTTTGGCTGGCAACGCCTTCTGGGGATGCACCAGCATGAAAAAGCTGCCTGCTTTTGGCTGTATGCTCGATGGGACGCAGTGCGATTTTTCGGGTATATACTATTGGGATGTGGAAGCCATGCTGAAAGAAAAGGATTATACCGCCAAGGTATCCCGTACCATCAAATTTCCATTGGTCACTCAAATTTTCCAGAAAGACTGTCAGCCGGAAGCAGAATCCTTCATCAAGAAAAATCTCTCGAAGATACTGCCGTATTTTATCCGCATCAACGACTGCGATACCGTGAAGGGCTTGTTGGAATGCGGACGGTTTGTCACCAAACGGAATATAGCAAAGTGGATCGCCCTTGCCATCGAACATACCCAAAGCAGTGGTGATTTCCAGATACAAGCACTTCTGCTGGATTACTGCAACAAGCAATTCTCGCCGACAGACCCAGCGGAAAGCCTGCGTTTGTGAGCGGCATCACCTGTCGGTCGGATGACTGTGGGAAGATAGGTAACAACGCAGGATACACCTGACCCGCCTGTGATACATCGTTGCCCCTTTTGGATGCTGATGATTATTATGGGTCGATGGTGCTGGAGCACACACCTGCAAGCAAAACGGCAATAGCCCATCGGGGACAAATTACCATACCCTGCACCGACCTCTGACATCAACCAAACAACCGGGACACGCCATCCGGGAAAAGGGGGGGCGGCAACGGTGGTGGGGGGGATGTCCTTTGGGATAGCTGATTTTTTGTACCCCCCCAATGGGGGGACTCCTTTTTTCACGGAAATCAATTTTCAAAAAAAAGAAAGTGCGATATAGTAGAGTTTATGAAAAATCACAGAATACTTCGAAGAAGTAGAAATCGCCAGAGAATATGATGGATATTACCACCGTGTTTCAGACTACCAAAAGCTCTGTCAAAAATAATGTTCGATTGTCTGCCGAATTCATCCAATATCATCAGAATCCTTCATGAAAGAAAGTTGATTTCCGTGTTGTGACACATTTACGGATTGACAAATTTTTCTTGATGGTGTATGATAGAAATTGGATAGAAAGCCAAAAAAGGGGTTGACAAAATGAAGCTGTTCGTGCATATTCAGACAGACAGCCATAGTTGTACCTCTTTTCACAGGTGAATATATATCATAATAGCACACTGACACGATAACAGCGTCCTGACGGTGTGTTTTTTGTTGGTTGATTGGCGGATTGCGGTGCGTGACCGCCTTTTGATAAATTATTTTCCTGAAAGGAGAAATGAAAATGGCCAAGAAAGTAACGAAACGTGCGATTGTGGCGAGCCTGCTCTCGCTGTCGATCTGCACAAGTATGCTCATTGGCACCACCTACGCATGGTTCACCGACAGCGTGACCTCATCGGGCAACATTATTAAGTCCGGTACCTTAGATGTTGCGATGCAGTGGGCCGAGGGTCGTTATGACCCCACCACGGAGTCTGACGAAGACCCCGAAACAGACGATATCGTCTGGTATGAAGCAGAGGGCGACAACGCCCAAAAGATGTTTGATGCCGAAATGTTATGGGAACCCGGCTACACAGCCGCCCGACATATCCGTATCAGCAACGAGGGCAGTTTAGCGCTCAAGTACAACCTGACCATTCTGGCCAACGGCAATGCAGACGATGTGGCAGACTTAGCAAGTGTGATTGATGTCTACACCAAAACGCCTGCCGTACAGGTCAGCAACCGTGACGATGTCAGCACCACGCTGAACAGAGTCGGCACACTGCGGGAGGTTCTCAACGACACCACCGTTTTGGCGGCGGCGACACAGGGTCACCTGTTGGCCGGTGAGAAGGAAGCCATCCTCACACTGGCACTCAAAATGCAGGAAACCGCCGGCAACGAATATCAGAACAAGCTGGTAAATGCTACTTTTGATGTAGTGCTGTATGCGACACAGTACACCGAAGAAACCGACTCCTTCGACAAACAGTATGACAAGCTGGCCACCTACGACAGTGCCAATGTCGGCAACGACCTGACATTGGTCAACAGAAATACCGATGCCGTGACACAGGTCACCGTTCCGGCTTCTGCTGCACAGGTCAACGATATCTTTGAACTGAGCGTTAACAACAGCGGTGTCAGCACGGACACGGCAGGCAAATCCACCCTGTCCCTTGACATCACCCTCACGAAGAACGGCGTTGCGCTGGATACACCGGACACCGACAATACAAAATATGATGTTGAGGTTTATGTTGGCAAGAACCTGAACCTGACGGCTGTTAAGCACAACGGCACACTGGTCACCTTTACCTATGATGCTGCAACCGGTATCGTGAAGTTCAGCGTGACCAGCTTCAGCCCGTTCACGGTTGAATACAACGCACCCAAGACCATTACGTTTGTCGGCGGCGAAGGTGCCACCGGCACGATGGAAGCCCAGAACGTCTATGCAGGCGTAGAAGCGGCTCTGACCGCCAACGGCTTTGAAAAGACCGGTCACAGCTTTGCCGGCTGGGCAGAAACCGCCGGCGGCGCAAAGGCTTATGGTGACGGCGCAGCTATCACCATCACCGAAAGCACCACCCTGTATGCGCTGTGGGATGCGAACCCCTATGCGGTTGTCTTTAATGCACAGGGCGGTACCGGCGATATGGCCAACCAGACCATCAACTATGGAGCCTCGGCGAACCTGACCGCCAACGGCTACACCAGAACCGGCTATAACTTCATGGGCTGGACAGCGACAGAAGGCGGCACTACCGTTGATCATGCGGATCAGGCTTCTTACACCATGAATACCCTTGGTGCCACCCTCTATGCGGTATGGACAGCCAATGATTACGATGTTACCTTTGACGGCAACGGCGGTACAGGCAATATGGCGAATCAAACCATCACTTTTGGTGAGAGTGCGAACCTGACCGCCAACGGCTACACCAGAACCGGCTATGACTTCATGGGCTGGACAGCGACAGAAGGCGGCACTACCGTTGATTATGCGGATCAGGCTTCTTACAACATGAATACCCTTGGTGCCACCCTCTATGCGGTATGGCAGGAAATCAAGCCTAACGGCATTACCCTCAACGCAACAAGCAAGACCATCAAGGACAACGAAACCTTACAGCTCATCGCAACAGTTAGCCCCGACACAGCCCTTGACACCAGCGTTGCATGGTCAACAAGCGATGCGGACGTGGCCACGGTTAGCACGAATGGCCTTGTCACAGCCAAAGCGGTTGGCACAGCCACTATCACAGCCACCTGCAACGGTGACAATGATGTCACGGCCACCTGTACGGTAACGGTCGAGCCTTCGACAGTTAATGTCAAGTACATGGATTACAATCC
>CACZZU010000179.1 GCA_902785765.1 uncultured Ruminococcus sp. | reverse complement strand
CTCCCGCCATAATTCAACGTGAAATGTTGCAGGGGCAGGCAAGGCGGGGAGAAAGGCGGACAGCCTTTTCGCTGACGGGACGGAAAACGCCCCGCTTCAAGTTTTCTATGACGGGTGCAGGGACTGCGTCCCTGCCGAGGGTTTCAAGGGGCGAGCAGCCCCTTGGCAGGGTTTGGGACAGCGTCCCAACATTTATTGCACTTATAACGATGATGTTTTGGGTAGCTGCGGTGATCTGCCGCACCTCATTTCACCATTTCACACCCGAAAGAAACAAAAATCCCCTGTATCGGGAATGATACAGGGGGGACAGACTCACTTGTAGAGTTTGTTTTTGTACTTGTTGATGGCGATGTTGTAGACCTTGAGGTACTGCTGCCCCATGTTGTCGGTATCCATCGTGACGATGGAATGACGGACGGCCTCACGGATACGGCTGCGTTCCTCTTCATTGAGACGGGAGAAGCGTTTAAGATACTCGGCGAAGCCCAGTTTGCGTTTGTAGACAAAACCGTTGACACCGTGGGTGATGGTCTTGTGGACGATCATTTCCTTGTCTTCTTTCACCAGCACGGGCAGACCGCAAGCCATCGCTTCTACGAAGGACATCGACATGAGACTATCTTCGGCAGAGCAGACATAGACATCACAGGAGGCGTAAATTGCCGGCATCTGGTTATTGGCTACGGAGCCGGTAAAGAACACCCTGTCCTCCAGCTTGAGGGTATGGCACAGACGGTGGAGATAGTCTGTTTCGGTGCCGTCACCCACCAACAGCAGTTGGATGTGATCTTCCGGTTTGATGTAACGGGCGAAGGCCGTCAGCACGAACTCCAGATTCTTTTCGATCGTTAGCTGACCGGCAAACACCGCCACCGTCGCATCGGGCGACAGACCGAATTGTACCCGCAGCTTGCGGATAGCGGCATCGGTGGTGCGGTGATAGTCGAACTCGTGGGTATCGGTATGGGAACGCACCACCAGAATGCGGCGTTTGCGTTCCGCCTTCTGCACGAAGAGTGCGGCACGGCTGCAGGAAGAGGTCACGACATCGGCGTTGTCCAGCATATCGCAGAAGTGAGCCTTTTCCTTGCGGGTTTTGATCTCCCAGAGCATCCGTGACGAATCAGCGGCATAGCGATCCATGAAGTAGTCGTGTATCGTGAACACGACCGGTACGCTGCACTTGTCTGCGATGGTCAGTCCGAGATAACCGATCTTGGTATCGGTATGGATATGTACCACGTCTGGGTGAAAATCCATAATGAGGTCGATCAGGTTGGGGTTCTTGATGTTGACGCACTCAAAGCCATACTTGTTGTCGGCTTTTTTGGCAGGGCAGTAGAGGTTGCACTCCATCTGGGAATAGAAGACATCCTTAATAGTAGGGGACGAGGTAACGATCATCACCTTGTTGCCCAACTGTACGAGGTCTTTTTTGAGCACGTCCACATAACTGGCCACGCCGCTGATATGGGGTGTAAACACTTCACTAAAGATCAAAACACGCATAGTATCACCGCTGTCTCCTAGTAGTTGATGACCATATTATAGCACGTCAAAGCCGTCAGCAAAAGGCTTTTTTGAAATCCTGTGAAAAATATGCTAAAACCCTTCCAAAATCGAAAAAAATACTATATAATGGATATACCATCGAGCGAAGGAACCGCTGCGGGCGGTTCAAATCATCGTGAATGGTGAGTCGTGTGTACCCATAGTGTGTGCGGAGCGGGCAGTTTATCCTGCGGACAAACGTGCGAACAAACGAAGACAGGCAAGCCCATCCCAGTGTGTCTGCTTTGTGAAGCACCGCCAAGAACCGAAACATACCACGCCGCCATCACAGAGTTATTTGGAGGTGTAATTCCCATGGAACCAAAGTTTTCCGTGACACTGGCAAAAATCATTCAGGAAGTGGAGCTGGAAGTCGCCTATATGCCCGAAGACCCCGAAACGATCAAGGTCGTGTCCCGTGACATTACCCGTCCGGGGCTGGAACTGACGGGTTTTCTGGACTTTTTCGACAACACCCGCATCATGATCTTTGGCAATACCGAGAACAGCTACCTGAACCGGTTCAGTACCGAACAGCGGTATCATGTGATCGAACGGCTGTTTTCCCTGCAGCCGCCGGCGATCATCGTGACGAGAAATATCATTCCCTATGGGGAACTGATGTCTGCGGCGGAGAAGTACAAGATTCCTGTCCTTCGCAGTGTTGAAACGACTTCGGTACTGTCGGCGTCGCTGATTTCGCTGCTGAATAACGAACTGGCACCGCGTGTGACACGTCACGGTGTATTGGTCGAAGTCTATGGCGAAGGCTTGCTGATCGTTGGCGACAGCGGTGTCGGCAAGAGTGAGACAGCCATCGAATTGGTCAAGCGTGGTCACCGTTTGGTGGCGGATGATGCCGTAGAGATTCGCAAAATCTCGAACCGTCAATTGATAGGACAGTCGCCGGCGAATATCCGCCACTTTATTGAATTGAGAGGCATCGGCATCATCAATGCCCGCCGCCTGTTCGGTATGGGTTCCGTAAAGCTGTCCGAGAAGATCGACATGGTGATCAATCTGGAACTGTGGGACAGTAAAAAGGTCTATGACCGGATGGGCATGAGCAACGAAATGACCGAGATTCTCGGCAACATGGTGCCGATCCTGACGATTCCCGTTAAGCCCGGACGAAATCTGGCGGTTATTATTGAAGTAGCTGCCATGAATAACCGTCAGCGAAAGATGGGCTACAATGCGGCACGGGAACTGTTCCAACTGTTGGGACTCGATCTGCCCGAAGAAGAAGGCGGCGTGAAGACCATCGCCTTCTGATGGCGGCAGGATACAATACTAGGAAAAGTAGGGGTAATGGTGCATGATAGACAGTAGCTTTTTAGAGCGTCTCCGGCAGGAAGCGGTGGAGGTGAGTACGGATGTTCCGATGAAAAACCACACGACCTTTCGGATTGGCGGCTGTGCCGATGCCATGTGTGAAGTGAAGGACGTTCCGGCACTGCGTAATGTGCTGGCGTTGTGCAAAGCGTATGCGGTGCCGTATTTTGTGCTGGGCATGGGGTCCAACCTGTTGGTATCGGACAAGGGAGTCGAAGGGTTGGTCATTGTGTTGGGCGGAGAATTTAACCAGGTAGCACGGATGGAAGACAACATCGTGCGGGCAGGGGCAGGCTGTACGCTGGCAAAGCTGTGCGTGTTTGCGAAGAATATGTCGTTGAGCGGTCTGGAATTTGCCTGGGGGATTCCGGGTTCGGTGGGAGGTGCGGTGTATATGAACGCCGGTGCCTATGACGGCGAGATGAAGCAGGTCGTCACCACGGTGGATTATATGGATGCCGAAGGTCTGGTCAAACGCAGCTATTGGGACGATCTGGAGCTTTCGTACCGTCATAGCCGCTTTACAGATACGGACAACATCATCTTGAGTGCCACGTTCCAGTTACAGCCGCGTGAGCAAGACCTGATCCAGGAACGCATGAACGAACTGATGGAACGCCGCAAGGCCAAGCAGCCGATCAACCATCCCAGTGCCGGCAGTGTTTTCAAGCGTCCGGAAGGAGCTTATGCGGCTGCCCTGATCGAAGAATGTGGACTGAAAGGGTATTCCTGCGGAGGAGCACAGGTCAGTCCGAAACATTCCGGCTTTATCGTGAACGACAACAATGCGACCGCCGAAGATGTGCGGCAGTTGATCGCCCATATCCAGCAGGTCGTGAAGGAGAAAAAGGGCATTGACCTGTGCTGTGAAGTCAAATTCATCGGCCGCCCATAGGCGGCGGCGTCCCTCCGGCGGCGTCCCGCCGCTGTGTAGTTGGGCTGTTTGCAGTCAATAACAGACAAAACAGTTGTGTTTCTCGGGCGGCTTTCTTGCGGCGTCCCGCCGCTGTGTACGTGGGCTGTTTGCAGTCAATGACATCCGAAATGGTTGTGTTTCTCGGATGCTTTCTTGACATATTTGTGTCGGTCCGTAAGAACTT
>CACZZU010000178.1 GCA_902785765.1 uncultured Ruminococcus sp. | reverse complement strand
CAGCTAATTCACATAACGAGTAGGACTTATCCATCGTTCCTCTCCCTCTCACGTTCAGCAGTTATAAATTGCTCAAGGCACGAAGACTGAAACGATCCTTGTGCTTGCTTTCATAATAAAGCTCAAGCGAGATATAACGGTTCATATGGTACCCGACAGCCGACTCAAGATCATGATCTTTGCTGTAGCGCAGCCACCCATAAAACCCTGATCGCGGTAATTCAGCATGAAACCGGTACCACATTTTCGATTCTTCCTCAGTGCTGCCTTCCACGCCAAGCCAAACATGACGCACAGGCGAAAAACGCAACCCAAGTCTCCCGTCCACATGCCAGTCTTTTAATCCTAAGACCATTTCTGCATACACTTCCGCAGGCATGTTGTGCGTGAGGGCGAAAAAATGCCCCAGATGGATCCCCGTCTGAAGTCGAGCATCGCTGCCTGCATGAACAGAAACCCAGCCGCGAAGCGAATATCTCGTGCTGTCAATCTGCGATGTGACTTTCGTCACTGTTTTCAGATTTATAGTGTTTTCTGCTTTAGCCCGAAGGGCATAAAGCCAGTTATTATCAAGCTGTTTTTCAGCATTTTCAGTCTGGTGATGATTGCCCTGATCTGGCTGGTGCCATACCTCCATATACAAAGCATGGCCAAGGTGATGGCCAACGGGAAAACAGTCGAAGCGGAGGTCTATCCCGATCATATCGACATCGGCAGCGGCGACGGTGCCTGGAGTATTGAACTGGACGGCAATTGTGAGTTGTCCGAGTTCGACAATATCTTCCTGATCTCTCTTTCGGACGGCCGCAGCTTTGCCATTCCTGAACGGGTGATCGAACCGGAGGTTTACAACGATTTCAAAGCCATCCTGATTGCCGGTACCAAACCGAAAGAAAAATAAAACCGGCGGAAATCTCTTCCGCCGTCATCCATATCATGAAGTAAGAGGAGTTGTTCCCATGCAAGCAGAAACGACGATCATCGCCCGCTATGCCGAGACGGATCAGATGGGTGTTATCCACCATTCGGTGTATCCGATATGGTTTGAAGCCGCCCGCACGGAGTTTATCAAGCTGGCGGGCATGACCTATACCGAACTGGAGCAGCAGGGTGTCATGATGCCGGTGGCCGAACTGACCTGCCGCTATTACCGTCCGGTGCATTACGAAGACAAAGTAACAATCGTCACTGAAACCGAACGGTTGAGCTATGCGAAGATGTCGTTTCATTATCGTGTGATGCTGGAAGGACAGCTCATGGCAGAGGGTACCACGACCCACGGTTTTGTGAGTTGTGAAACCTTCCGTCCGGTCAATCTGAAAAAACGGATGCCTGCTTTTTATGCGGTGCTGCAGGCATCGTTGACCGCAGAAGTATAAACGACAGTCCCTTTTCCCGATGGAAATGAGCAGAAAAAGAGGTGCATTCAATTGGAGCATGAAGAAACGGTACAGCCTTCCAGAATCATTGATGTCGATATTGAACGGGAGATGAAAAAGTCCTTTCTGGACTATTCCATGTCCGTTATCGTTTCGAGAGCCTTGCCCGATGTGCGTGATGGTTTGAAACCGGTTCACCGCCGGATTCTCTACTCGCAGTACGAGGACAACCTGACGCCTGATAAACCCTACAAAAAGTGTGCGACTACGGTCGGTAATGTGCTGGGTCGGTATCATCCGCACGGTGACAGTTCGGTCTACGATGCTCTGGTGCGTCTGGCACAGGATTTTTCCATGCGTTATACGCTGGTAGACGGTCACGGCAACTTCGGATCGGTCGATGGTGACCCGCCGGCCGCTTACCGTTATACCGAGTCCCGCATGAGTAAGATCAGCGTGGAGATGCTGACCGACATTGACAAGGAAACGGTCGACTTCATTCCGAACTATGACGACAGCCGCAAAGAACCAGCGGTACTGCCGTCCCGTTTTCCGAACCTGTTGGTGAACGGTTCCACGGGTATTGCCGTAGGAATGGCTACGAACATTCCGCCGCATAATCTGGGCGAAGTGGTGGAAGCTGTGAACTACCTCATCGACCACCCTGATGCTTCTTTGGACGAGATCATGCAGTATATCAAGGGTCCCGATTTTCCGACCGCCGGTATTATCATGGGACAAAGCGGCATCAAGGCTGCCTATGCCACCGGTCGTGCCAAAATCACGGTGCGTGCCCGGGCAGAAATTGTCGAGGACAAGAACGGACGCTTCAAGATCATCGTCACCGAACTGCCTTATCAGGTGAATAAGGCTCGTCTGGTAGAGAGTATTGCCGACATGGTGAAGGAAAAGCGTCTGGAAGGTATCGCCAACATTGACGATCACTCTGACCGAAACGGTATGCACATCGAGATTACTCTCAAGCGGGAGGCTTCGCCGAATGTGGTGCTGAACAGCCTGTACCGTAACTCGCAGATGCAGATCACCTACGGTATCATTCTGTTGGCCATTGTTAACGGTGAACCGAAAATTTTGACGCTGAAGGACATCCTTCAGCATTATATTGACTTCCAGGTGGATGTTATCACCCGCCGCACCATTTTCGATCTTAAGAAGGCTCAGGAACGTGCTCATATTCTGGAGGGTCTGAAGGTTGCCATTGATTTTATTGACGAAGTCATCCGCATTATTCGTTCCTCCAAAGATCAGCCGACTGCCCGACAGAATCTGTCCGAGCGTTTCGGGTTGGACGATATACAGACGCAGGCCATCGTGTCTATGCGTCTGGGACAGTTGTCCGGTCTGGAGCGGGAAAAGATCGAAGAAGAACTGACCGCTTTGCTTGCCAAGATCGCCGATTATAAGGACATCCTCAGCAACGGGGAGCGTCTGCTCGGCATCATCAAGACCGAACTGAACGCCATCCGTGCCAAGTTTGCCGATGAACGGCGTACACAGATCGAGTCCATCAGCGGTGAAGTGGATATCGAAGACCTCATTCCCTATGAGGATTGTGTCATCACGATGACCAATCTTGGCTATGTTAAGCGGCAGAAGGTCGATAACTACAAGACCCAACGAAGGGGTGGTCGTGGCATATCGGGCATGAACCGCCGTGCAGAGGATGTAGCTTCGGATATGTTTGTGGCGGGTACCCACGATTATGTGCTGTTCTTCAGCAATCTGGGCAAGGTCTACCGCATGAAGTGCTATATGATCCCTGAAGGTTCCCGCACGGCCAAGGGCATGAACATCAATAACCTTTTGCCGCTGGCACAGAATGAGAAAGTCACTTCGATGATCCGTGTGCCGGAAAAAGGTGATGAGGGCATGTATCTTGTGATGGTCACCAAGAAGGGCATCATCAAGCGTACCGCAACCAAGGAGTTCAAGTCCCGCAGTAAGATCGGCTTGAACGCCATCAGCATTGATGAAGATGACGAGCTGGTTTGGGTACGCTTAACGGACGGTCATTGTCATCTGTTGATTGCTACCCGCAACGGCATGGCGATCCAATTTAACGAGAATGAGATTCGCAGCATGGGACGCACGGCTCATGGTGTAAAGGCTATCAAACTGCGTGACGATGACCGTGTGATCGGTATGTCTATCCTGCGGGAGGATGCGTATGTTCTGACAGTATCCGAAACAGGATACGGTCGATTGTCTCCGCAGGATGAATATCGTATCCAGTCCAGAGGTGGTATTGGCGTGCGGAATTACCACGCTGACAAATTCGGCAAAGTGGCGGCTATCAAGGCAGTAGATTTGGACGATGACATTATCCTGATCTCCGACAGCGGCGTTATTATCCGTATTCAGGCATCTTCTATCCGTATCTGTTCCCGTTCTTCTAAAGGAGTCATCCTGATGAAGATGAACGATGGCAGTAAGATCGCTACCATTTCCAGAGCACCTCACGAAGAAGATACTGCCCCTGTCGATGATACTTCTTCCGACGATGAAGAAGACGACGCTACTTGATGTTGAAAAAATGGCAGCCGCAATCCCGTCGGCTTTAGACGGTGGGTTAAGGCTGCCAAAAGCGTAGCTTTTTTGTTATAACAACAGTAGGGACGGTTC
>CACZZU010000177.1:4074-5452 GCA_902785765.1 uncultured Ruminococcus sp. | reverse complement strand
GACCGACCATTTCTAAAGCGTTCAGTATGGTCAGGGAAGGAAATGTCAGCGGCAGGAAGGCACTTTCTTTCAGACCGAAGAAGGCGGAGAAATAGGAGGCGATCAGTGAGGAAAATACGCATGGTACGAGGGCGGCATAGTACATCACGCCGACACTGCCGACCTCCAGCGAAAACACGACCGCCGCCATCGGCGTACCGAAGACCGCCGAAAAAGCCGCACTCATGCCGCAGAGGACAACGACTCGTTTGTCCGCATCGTCAAATCGCAGCCAGCGGCCGAGTTGATTGCCCAGACTGCCGCCGAGCTGAAGGGCAGCTCCTTCCCGTCCGGCGGAACCGCCGAACAGGTGAGTGATAATGGTGGTGATGAAGATGAGCGGTGCCATTTTGAAGGGCATCTCGCTTTTGGCATGAATCGTGGACAGCACAAGGTTGGTGCCCTTGTCGTTTTTGTAGCGGAAGACACTGTACAGGAACACGGTCACGATACCGCCCAGCGGCAAGAACAAGAGGACGTAGTCGTTTTTTTCCCGAAAATCGGTGGCACAGCTCATCAAAAAGGAAAACAGTGTGCTGATGCCGCCGACAAACAATCCGCAAACCAAGGCTACTGCTGACCATTTCAGGAAACGCATACAATGATGGAGGGCTTTTCGCCCATAGGCGTGCAGAAATTTCTTTATCATGGAGTTTCTTCGCCTCGCTGTGCGGTCTTTCGCATCTCTTCAAAGACTGCTTCGTCCAGAATCGTGATGCCCAATGTCTGGGCTTTGGTCAGTTTACTGCCGGCTTCCTCTCCGGCTAACACATAGTCGGTCTTTTTCGAGACACTGGAGGCAACTTTGCCGCCGAGCGATTCAATGACAGCGGCCGCTTCTGTGCGTTTATAGTGCGGCAGGGTACCGGTGATGACGAACGTCTTGCCGAAGAAAGGACTATCCTCTGCGGCGGTGACAGGCGGCGACAAGTCAACGGTATTGATGCCGAGCTGCCTGACCTCTTTGACCAGCTTGCGGCTCTCGTCCAAGGCAAAATAGGCGGCGGTGCTTTGTGCCATGATGGTTCCGAAGCCTTCAATAGCGGCGATATCCTCTTCCTTTGCGGCGGCGACAGCATCCAGTGTATGGAAGGTATTTGCCAGCAGTTTAGCGGCCTTTTGCCCGATATGACGGATACCGAGAGCGAAGAGCAGGCGGTAAAGGTCGTTGCCCTTTGATGTTTCGATAGCCTGCAGAAGGTTATCGGCGGACTTGTCCTTTTTATTTTCGAGGGAGAGGATGTCTTCCCGTGTCAGACGGTACAAATCCAGCGGGGAGTGGATCAGGTCGTTCTGCACTAACTGCTGCAGGACTTTTTCGCCCAGACCGTCAATGTCC
>CACZZU010000177.1:0-4026 GCA_902785765.1 uncultured Ruminococcus sp. | reverse complement strand
TGCAGCGTAAAGCGGCTTCCCCGTTTTCATAAGCGACCGGTGACCCGCAGGACGGACAGACTTTCGGCATCGTAAAGGGAACGGCGTTCTCTTGGTGCCGCACCACCGATACAACTTCTGGAATGATCTCACCGGCCTTACGCAGCAGAACGGTGTCGCCGATGCAAATATCCTTTTCCCGAATGAAGTCTTCGTTGTGCAGCGTAGCACGGCTGACAGTGGTACCGGCGAGTGTGATCGGCTCAAAGATGGCGGTCGGGGTCAATACACCGGTGCGGCCGACGTTGATCTCGACATCGAGCAGAACCGTCTCTTTTTCTTCCGGCGGATATTTATAGGCTTCTGCCCAGCGGGGAAATTTGGCGGTACTGCCTAAACGGGTACGCTGGGCAAAACTGTCCACCTTGATGACGGCACCGTCGATCTGAAACGGCAATTCGCCCCGCTGTTCGCCGATCTCTTCGATCTTGTTCAGCACTTCCTCCACCGTTTCACAGCGGTGGTAAAACGGCAGAACGGTGAAGCCCAACGCTTGGAGGTAGTCCAGTGATTGCTGATGGGATGTCAGCGTTTCGCCTTCGATCTGTTGAATGTTGAAGACAAAGATGTCCAGCGACCGTTCCTTGGTGATGCGGGCATCCTTTTGACGCAGGGAACCGGCGGCAGCATTCCGTGGATTTTTGAAAGGTTTTTCCTCCCGTAACTCCTGCTGTGCCGTCAGGCGTTCAAAACTGTCGAGAGACATATACACCTCTCCTCGTACTTCCAGATAGGGGAGGGGCTTGTTTAGTTTCATCGGCAGTGAACGAATGGTTTTGAGGTTGTCGGTGATGTCCTCACCGACACGGCCGTCCCCTCGTGTAGAACCCCGCACGAACACACCGTTGCGGTATTCGGCAGACACCGACAGACCGTCAATTTTCGGTTCCACGATATACACCGGTTCGGCAGCCGTTTCACGTACTTTGCGGTCGAAGTCCATGATTTCTTCGTGTGAGAACGAGTCGTGCAGGCTTTCCATAGGTACAAGGTGTTCGACCGGCGAAAACTTGACCGAGGCTTCACCGCCCACACGCTGGGTAGGGGAGTCAGGTGTTTTGAGTGCAGGATAGTCCGCTTCCAACTGTTCCAGTTCCCGCAGCAGCTTGTCGTATTCATAGTCGCTGATTTCGGGAGCATCTTGGTTGTAGTAGCGGTCATTGTGGTAGTTGATTTGTCGGCGGAGTTCCTCCGCACGGGCTTGCTGTTCTTGGATATTCATTGTACATTCCTCCTGAAACGCCAGCGGGCGGCGGCGTCCCGCCGGCGGCGTCCCGCCGCTGTGTATTTGGGCTATTTGCAGTCAGCAACAGCCACAACAGTTGTGTTTCTCGGGCGGCTTTCGTGACGTGTATATGTGGTGGTTCGTGAGAACTTGTTGGACACCACGCTGATGAATGTTTTCCTACGGAATGGAAGTGCCGAATGACGATGACAAAGCGACACTCACCAACTGACCGTGGGGTAGGTAGTATAGCCAACTGCTGTGTGTTCCGCAAGTCGTATGGAGCGGCAGCGGAGTTGTCCAGTGCGGTCACGCACCGGCAGCGGAGTTGGCACTCCGCCAGTGCGGTCACGCACTGCAGGCAAAGCCTACGATGAGCGGCATAGTGACGACCGACAGCAGGGTCGACAGCGTAACGAGATTGACCGACAAACGAGCATCGTTATCGAATTTCGCCGCAAACATCGTTGTGGCGGCGGCGGTCGGAGCGGCTGCCGCAATGACACAGGTCACCAGTACCGTATCACGAATGCCGCACAGCATCATGCCGCCAAAGGCCAGCAGCGGGATGACAACCAGCCGGAACAACACACAAATGAAGCCCTTGCCGTCTTTGAAGGCATCTCGTATTTTGGTCTGCGAAAGATAGTAGCCAACAATCATCATCGGGAGTGGTGTGTTCAGGTTCGCCAGAAAGGTGATGGGCTTGGCGATAACTTCCGGTACTGGCAGAGAGGTGAGGAAGATCACCAATCCGACCGCCATACCGATGATGCAGGGATTGAGCAGAATCTTCTTGGCGGACAGAGACTTTTTATCGCCGCTGGACAGCCACACGCCGAACGTCCACATCACCACATTGAAGATGACGATATAGACCGCTCCAAAGAAGACACCGTCCGACCCTAAAATCGCCTGCTGCATTGGCAGGGACATATAGCCGCAGTTCGAGAAGATGAGGGCAAAGCGGTACACGCGGTTGCGTGTGGGCTGTTTGTCGTGAAAAATCAGCATCGCGATCACGATGGAGACTGCATGAATACACAATGCGGCTGCGGCGGTTGTCAGCAGTTTGCCCAGCATTTCCACCTCAAACGGACGGATGAAGTTGTCAATAATGACGCAGGGACACACGATGTACAGCACAATATCCGTGATGGATTTGGCGGTCTTGTCATTCAGTATCTTTGTCTTGCCGCACAAATAGCCAACGGCGATCAGGATAAACAGCTCCAATACTTGTGTGCCGACCGTGATAAAATTCTCTCCCATGTCTTTTTCCCTTCCCTTTTGTTTTCCTATGCTTTTGGCGGCGGAGGCGTTACAGCCTTCTTTTGAAGTCTTCGTAGCCAAACGCCTTCAGCAGCCGCAGGTCACCGTCCGTTGTCATCAGATAGATGGAGGGCAGCGGCATTCCGTTGAAGGTGTTGTTCTTTACCATCGAATACATTGCCATATCCGTGAAGATCAGTTTGTCACCGACCGACAGCGGCCGGTCAAACGAGTAATCCCCGATGACATCACCAGCCAGACAGGTCGGTGCCCCCAGACGATAGGTGTAGGGCAATACCTCCGCTTCTTCGGCACCGATGATGATGGGACGATAGGGCATCTCCAGCACATCGGGCATGTGGCACGCCGCCGAAGTATCCACGATGGCAAGGTCACGCCCATTTTTCAGTGTGTCCAGTACCGAACAGACCAGATAACCGGCATTGATAGCGACAGCCTCTCCCGGTTCAAGGTAAATGTCCAGCCCATAGCGGTCTTGGAAACGGCGGATGCAGCGTACCAGTGTAGGAATGTCGTAGTCCGGCTTGGTGATATGGTGTCCGCCGCCGAAGTTGAGCCACTTCATGCGGGAAAGATACCGCCCGAATTTTTCCTCGACAACGGCAAGGGTTCGTTCCAGTGTATCCGCTCCTTGTTCACACAGTGTGTGAAAATGCAGACCGCTGATGCCGTCCAACTCGTCTTCCTCGAAGTTGTCAAGGGTAATCCCCAGCCGTGACCCTTCAAAACAGGGGTTGTAAATGTCCGTTTCGATCTCGGAGTACTCCGGATTGATACGCAGTCCAAAGGAAACGGCGGGATGTTGTTGAGCTTTCGGGCGGAAATGCTTCCATTGGGAGAAGGAATTGAACACGATGTGGTCGCAGATCGGCAGAAGCTGCTCGAAGTCCTCGTCCTTGTAGGCAGGAGCGTAAACGTGTACCTGCCGGTCGGGCATTTCCTCGTGTGCCAGACGTGCTTCAAACAGACCGCTGGCGGTTGTGCCGCTGAGGTACTGTGCGATCAGCGGATAGACATGATAGGCGGAAAATGCCTTTTGTGCCAGCAGGATATGACAGCCGGTCTGCCGTTCCACGTTCTGCAGAATGGCAAGGTTGCGGCATAGGGCTGCCTCGTCAATGACATAGCAGGGAGTTGGCAGCGAGAGCAACTTCCTTTCTTTTTCACTCAACATCACGAGCATCTCCTTCTCGGAATACAAACTTCTCTCCCATTCTACCACACTTTCCGCCATAATTCAACGTGAAATGTTGCAGGGGCAGGCAAGGCGGGGAGAAAGGCGGACAGCTTTTTCGCTGACGGGACGGAAAACGCCCCGCTCCCGCCATAATTCAACGTGAAATGTTGCAGGGGCAGGCAAGGCGGGGAGAAAGGCGGACAGCCTTTTCGCTGACGGAACGGAAAACGCCCCGCTCCCGCCATGATTCAACGTGAAATGTTGTAGGGCAGGCAAGGCGGGGAGAAAGGCG
>CACZZU010000176.1 GCA_902785765.1 uncultured Ruminococcus sp. | reverse complement strand
GGGCTGAACCGTCCCTACTGTTGTTATAACAAAAAAGCTACGCTTTTGGCAGCCTTAACCCACCGTCTAAAGCCGACGGGATTGCGGCTGCCATTTTTTTTCAAAATACGATGAGTGCGGACAGGAATTTTCCTGTCCGCACGGGGAAGAAAAATGCAAGCGATTACTTGGTAACCGTCAGGGTAAAGGTCTTTTCGACAACCTTACCGGTATTGTCTCTGACCTTCACCAGTACATCGTAATCAACGGCCTTGGCCGGAATGATGTTGACAGCGCGTACCTCACTAAAGTCATGGACTCTTACCCACTTTTCGGAAGTAGCCTTCTTGTAGTAGAACGCATACTGATAGTCGCCAGTACCGCCATCCGCTACGCCGCGTACCTTGACCTTGCTGCCCAATTGGATGGTATCGGCCGCAATCGTCGAGATATTCTTCAGCGTCTTGTCAGCGTTCATGCCTGTCTCAACTACATCAGCCAGAACGTCTTCCATGATCTCGGCAATCTCCCGATGACCCTTGGCAAGAGGATGCGGATCAAGGTTGTTTTCGTTGCTGATGTTGTAAACATCGACAAAGGTCAGACCCTTTTCGTCTGCAAGTGCAGCCAGCTTTTCGTTGAGCAGCTTCATTTGAGGATCAGTATTCTTACCGGCTGTCAGATACTGCAGCGGATAGGAAATTTCTTCCTTCACAATGTCCAAAAGCTTCACGATCTTGGCTTTGAGTGCGTCCGCAGCAGACTTGGCAACAGACTGGGCATAGTCGCGGACAAGGTGCATGGTCTCGGACAGCTTGCTCAATACTTTCAGGTGCTCAACACTGTCTTCAGTTTTGTCATCCAGCTCGTCATCATCCACCAGTTCAACGTCCGGTGTCTCAAACTGGCAGCCGCAGAGTTCTTCAGCGGCTCTGGTAAAGATGGCAGATACAACCGTGGACAGGTCATAGGTCGTGCCATCGCACACCAGCGAGTTGCCGTAGGGGTTGTACATACCGATCAGGGCAATATCTGCATCGGCATTGACCTCTCTGACAGCATCCACTACGCCGCCTACGTTGGCAGCAGAGTTCTCAACATACGTCGTAGCATTCTTCAGCACACCAGCAAAATACTGGGCTGTTTCAGCCAGATCCTGATAGGTGATGTTGTCCTTGTTGTTCTGGAGCATCAGCAAACCGGCACCCAGAGCGGTCTTCATATCACAGCCGAAGAGCACCAGTGACATTGACGTGCTGATAGCATGGTAAATCACGTTATCGCTCTTAATCATCGGGTACAGGATACCCATAATGATGTCGTTGCCGCCAAGCTGAATGCTGACCAGATCCGCATCGGGCAGATACTTGTTGTACAGACCATGGTAAGTTGTCAACACCTCACCGGTACCGGGTGCCACGAAAGTATTGAGGATGTACTCGGCTACCTCACCTTTGTAACCTTCGGTGAGAATCGTAGCGGCCACGTCCTCGGCACGATAAGCGGTCGAAGACAGGTTCGTAGCGTTGACCGTCAGACCCTTCTTTTCACCAAGTGTTTTCAGATATTCTCCGAAAATAGCGGCATACGCTTCCTTAACGGGATTGTCGATCAGTTTCTGTGACAGAATCAGTGCCGGATCAAGTGCCTTGCTCGCTGCATCGTCAGACGCTCCAAGACCGTAACCGGCTGCGATGCTGTCGCCAAAAGCGACATAGTTGTAGGTGTCGTCCGGGGCACTGGTTTTGGCAGAAACCGCCAAAACGGAAGAGCTGCCGATCAGGGCGGCTGTCAGTGCTACGGACAAGATTCTCTTGAATCTCATGGGTATTTGCCTCCTTGTAGTGTTGTGTATGCAGAGGGGAACGCAGACAAACTTTCGTGAACTACCCATTGTCTAAAGCCAATGGGCTTCCTGCTTCAGCTGAACCGTCCCTACTGTTGTTATAACAAAAAAGCTACGCTTTTGGCAGCCTTAACCCACCGTCTAAAGCCGACGGGATTGCGGCTGCCATTTTTTCACAGAGGCCGCCGTCCTGCGGAACACGACCGCAGCAGACAGTTTTTTGTGTATCCGGCTCACCTCGTTCCCTTGGTGCCATTAGTACTGATAGTGGATGATAGCCACTTTCCTTCTGGTGACCGTACCATCTTCGGAATAGTCTACCAGATAGTGGTGGTCTTTATCGCAGGGCGATACATAGCCCTTATAGTCGTGTGCCAGCAGCACGAAGTCACGTTTGTTGGTGATCTCGCCCATCTCGAACTCCTGATAGAACTTGATAGCATCCAGCTTATATTTCTTGCAGAAGTAGTCGACCAGCTCGTTCTTCGGTGTCGTGCAGTCCGGGTCAAGGATGATCTGACCGACCACGTCATGACCGCCGCACTCATTCTTGAAGGCACTGATCTCCCACTCAAGAATCGGGTCGTTTTCGTCCAACGAGTACTCGATCTGGAACAGGTAAACACGCTTGCCGTTTTCGTCAATGTAGGAATCGGACTTTCTGCCAAGGATATTATAGGAACCGTCAGCATGACGAACGGCAATGTCGCCTGTCACGCCCCACTTGACGCCCTCTTCATCCACATACCATCTGGCCGCCGTTGCTTCGGGGTTATCAAGATAACGGTCAGCCGCCGCCGGACTGGTAGCATGGAGATTGCCGAGCACTTCGTTTTCGGTGATGAGGTTACCGTCATCATCCACCAATTTAACATGGATGTGCGGCTCCAAGGGTTTGCCCGTCTCGTTTGTTTTGGTTTCCTCGTCCATGAAGTAGGTCAGCAGGGTCGCACCACCCTCTTCGCTGGCACCGCCGCCGAGGGAGTAACGGACGTTACAGCCGTTGGCACGAAGCCACTTGTCGACCTTCTTGACGGCACTGGTAGTGATCGGTTCACCGCCGGAAGCCGGTCTTGTCAGGTTTTTGAGGGCATCGGGACCAAGCACACCCTGCTTGACGGCTCTCATGTAGAAGCTGGCCGTAGCCACTACGCAGTTACACTTGGAAGCTGCAAGGTCACGGGCGAAGGTGTTGTTATTGTAAATCGGCTGCGGTACGAGGATACCGCCTCTGGCCAGCGGCATGATCGTGCAGACACGCTCACCGGTCATGTGCGTCAGCGGGATGGTCTGGAAGTTACGCTCACCCACATAGTTTTTCGTATCCAGACCCGCATGAAGCTCCACATAAGCATTCAGAGAATACTCCTTATAGACCACACATTTCGGCTTGCCTGTGGTGCCGCTGGTGTAATAGTAGCTGATGTCACGGTCAAGATTGGTCGGACCATACGGCAGCGGAATGTCACTTTTCTCGCCTGCCTTTCTCAATTCATCCAGCTTGATGAACTCTACGCCCTTGATCTTGTCCAAATTCATCAGACACGCCATGATCTGTTCGACGTTGAAAACCTCCTGCATCTTTTTAGGCATCTCAGAGGTATCCATAAACAGACCCTTACGCTTTTCGGGAAGAAAGTCATCGAGACTCATCACGATTACTTTCTCCACGCCGCTGTTATCGAGGTGATCGACAAAATACGGCAAGAAAGCATCCAGTAAGGAAGTCGTGCTTTAAGTACAGGAAGTTGACGTTGTTGCTGATGGCATTAAGAAAGTTGACGGCAAACAGCAGCATCGTATTCTCGATGCTGACCGGCAGACAGATCGTTACCACATCGCCGTCCTTCACACCCGCCATTTTCAAGCCTCTGGCATAAGCGTCACGCAAGGCAGGCATCTCACCGTAGGTGATTCTGGTACCGAAGTAGTGGAAGGCATCTCCGTCAAGGTTGTCCTGATTGAAAGTCATGATATTGTCGAAGATGTTCATGTTGTAGATCGGCAGTCCGTTGATGACACGATCTACTTTCGCCCACTCGGGGAACTTCCTCTTTATGTTGCAGGTATTGAAATGGTCTTCATATCTCATGGCGTTCTTTTTCCTTTCCCTTTTCAATTTTGGGGGGAGCAGCATTCGCTGTGGCTTATGATAAGGCATCCCGCCCGTTTTATTAAGTGTCAGCCGTGACAAACCTTTCCGAAAAATACGGGAAAAGGGCACCACACCCTATCCGTCAACGACCGCAGCACACATGACCGTGTGCTGCGGTCAGGCGGGCAGTTTGTCAATTATTGCAGCAAATATACACAGTGAATGCCGTTTTCACGACAAAAACCGTGAACATCACTCGGTGACAGTCACCGTGAAGTATTTCTTGGAGATGAAGCCGAGCTTGCTCTTGGCTTTCACGCAGATCGAATAGGTGCCAGCCTTGTCAAAAGAGGTCTCCAGTGTCTTGTTGGCATCATAGTCCTGCAGTGTTGTCCACTTGTCAGCTCCCTCTTCCTGACAGTACATAGCAAATGTGCAGCCCTTCAGGAGAGATTTAGCATTGATCGTGATCGTCTCGTCAACAGCAACCTCTTCAGCAGAGAGCGTGGAGAAGTTGTTCCCGGTCTGTACTACTGACAGGGTGTTGTATTCCTTGACGATTGTACCGCTGCTGTCCTTGACCTTTATGCAAACATCGTAATCACCAACATAAGCCGGCTGGAAGCTAACACTGTTGTTCGGCTTGAAACCTTGGATTGCATTCCAGCTCTCGGTGCCGACTCTTCTGTAATAGAAGGCATACAGGTAATCACCGGTACCGCAGGAGGCATTGGCAGTCACTTTAGCCGAAGAACCCAACAAAACGAGATCGGAGCAGCTATATGTGACAGCCAGCGGAGCTACCAGCTTCAGGTTGTGCTTCTTCGCAAACTTCGCAGCATAAGAAGTAGCACTGTCACAGTAGAAGGTAAGTTCCGGATCGATCATCTTCGGGAAAGCACTCGGTGCAATCTTGGTAACAGAAGACGGAACAGTGATCTTCTTCAGGTTCTGGCAGCTGGTCAGAGCATAGGCTTCGATCGTCTCCATACCGGGCATGATCTCGATCTCTTCCAGATTTGTAAAACCAGCAAGAGCATTTTTGCTCAATGTGGTCATCGTAGACGGCAGGGTGATGGATGTTGCAACGTTGTTATAGTAAGCCAACGGAGCAATTGCTGTAACGCCCTCTTCGGGAGAATACTCTTTCACTGGCGGAACAGCAACAACTGTCGCACCTTCTTTGTCAAATACAACACCGTCAACAGACGTAAAGTAGGGGTTCTCCTCATCCACTTCGATTGCTTCTACTGTCGGAACACCATACAGTGAAATAGCACTGAAAGCTTCGATCGTAGCAGGCAGGCTGACCTTGGTAACAGCTGCATCGGAGAAAAGAGCCACCTTGATGACCGGAATACCGTTGGCTTCAGCAGGAATCACGATCTCGGTCTCTTCACCGTTATATGCACAAACAGACGCTTGCAGTCCACGTTCCAGACTTGCTGTCACGATATACTCAAAGTCGCCTTCTGTCAGGATCAGAGTGTTATCCTCGACACGGTATTTGCTCAACTCTTCGTCAACAGCTGCCTTCACAGCTTCCAACTGCTGCTTGACAGCGTCAAGCTTGGCATTGATGTCTGCTACTGCGGCATCGATCTTGGCTTTTGTCTCATCGACCTTGCCCTTCAGGAAGTTATAAATGCGATCCACTTTCAGAATTGTGTAGCTGGTCGTAACTTCCACACACTTGTACACCTGATCGACAACATCAGCGATCAGTCCCTGTACCAGATTGGCGGCAAAGCCTTCCTGTGATACAGTGGCAATGATCTCCTGCAGCTTCTGCAGAACTTCTTCGGGAATGGCGGCCATTACCTTTTCGTTCAGCTTCGCCAGCACTTCTTTTGCAGCGTCTGCATCGAAGTTGTTTTTGATGTAGTCGGACAACCAAGTGCCGCTCTCGTGGTTACCAAACCACAATGTACGGGTGGCAGGAGTTTCCGGCTCTGCAGCCGCCGCAACCATTCCTGTACCAGCTACCATAGAAACTGCCATGGCTCCAGCAAGAACTTTTGCGAGAATTTTCTTGGACATAACGAACTACCTCCTAGAGATTTTGTTTTTTCGGGTTGCCCCTCGCCAGTGCAAAGAAACAAACCGAACATTTTGAAGAACCTGCTTCCGGAAGCACAACAGTCCGAACCGAAACCGACCTCATGATTGAAGGCAGGCGGGAGAGGGTTTCCAAAGGTTCCCGCATACATTGTAACATAAACAAGGGAAAAAGGCAAGGATTTTATAAAAACGTTCCACCATGGAACAACCAATTAAAGGGACCAATGGAAAAAACCCCCACAAAAATTCAGATATGCTGAACAAAATTCTCTCCCGAACGATGAATTATTGTATGTACTATAACCGCATCACATCAAAAATTTGCATCAATCACGCAGTCCCACTGCCTTTTCAGGCATTGCCCCCCTGCCATCGGTGTACCGCAGTTGCCGATCCTTCGATTCTGTGGCAGAATAGATACATTCCCCACCATAGGAGGTGCACCGGATGACCATGCGAGAGATTCATGACAATCGACCTGTTCGACAGCCCTATGTCCTTCCAAACGGCTGAACAAGATTTTCCGCACTCCCATTCACTTTGTCCGAAATGACTTGAATAACCGGGCGGGCGGGCGGCGTCCCGCCGCTGTGTACTTGGGCGGCATCCCGCCGCTGTGTACTTGGGCGGCGTCCCGCCGCTGTGTACTTGGGCTTTTTGCAGTAGTTAACAATCATCACGGCAGTGTTACTCGGGCGGCTTTCTTGACATACCTGTGACAGCAGAGCGTTATACGGGGCGGGCGGCGTACCCCTTTCACCCATCCCTCCCAAATCGCAAAAATTCGACCTCCAGAGGTCGAATTGTGGAAAATTTCCCCAAAAGTTTTTTTGCAGCAGCAGGAAAAAGACTTGTTCAGGTATCATGTCACCGTCTGTTGGCATCAAAAGGGAGTCCCATCGACCTGTTGGGCTGCTGTCTTTTCTTATCGTGGGGGATCATACACCCACTAGGGATGGGCTATGTGTCCGGCATAGTGGCTGCCGGCTGTTCAGGCGGTACACGACCGCCGCCCCCAAGGCGAGCGGGCGGGTACGCCGTATTCTTCCCCCCCCGTAAGGGGGGAAGAATACTTCTTTCTTTCTTTAGTTGGGGTCAAAGATACGGTCATTTGCTGACCCCTCCGGTCATTTCTTGACCCCCTCCGGTCATTTTTTGACCGTTATCCGGTCATTTCTTGACCACTTCCCTGTCAAGTTTTGACAGGTTGGTAAACTGTTCACATAGTCATTATCGAGAGGGAGCCGACATTTTTTGTGGATGACCCTTTATCCTGAAAGAACACACGAACCACCTGTTTCTGCATCAACCGCCCACCGACCATCAACCAGTATAGGTTCCTGTTGATAAATCGGACGGTTCGTGATAAAATAGTGCCGTAGGACGGTAAGAACCGTGTGCATGAAGACCGCTCCCTTCGATTACACAAAAAGCCGGCACGGTGTATTGATACCCGTCTGGCTGTCAGGAACAACGGTTCTTGAAAAAATGGCAACCACAATCCCACTGGCTTTAGACGGTGGGTTAAGGTTGCCTAAAGCGTAGCTTTTTTGTTATAACAACAGTAGGGACGGTTCAGCCCGAATTTACGCCTGTG
>CACZZU010000175.1 GCA_902785765.1 uncultured Ruminococcus sp. | reverse complement strand
TGCCAGCACCGCCCAACAATACACCAAAGAAGAGGATGCCCTCGCCGACAAGGAAACGCCCCGCCTGAAAAAGCGACTGTGGACATCCGCTGTATTCCTGTTGGTACTGCTGTACTTCTCCATGGGCGTGTCGATGTTCGGCTTCCCTCTGCCGCCATTTTTCAGCGGCAATTATGTGGCACTCGGTCTGGTGCAGCTATTGTTGTCGGGCATCGTGCTGGTCATCAACCGACAGTTCTTCCTCAGCGGCTTTCGTGCTCTATGGCACCTGTCACCTAATATGGACACACTCATCGCCATCGGCTCGGCAGCCTCGTTCCTATACAGCACGGTGATCTTGTTCGTGATGACAGATGTTGTTCGCAGCGGTCATCATGAATATGCCATGCACCTGCAGCATGAGTTCTACTTTGAGTCGGCGGCTATGATCCTCACGCTCATCACCATCGGCAAAACGCTTGAGGCCTCTGCCAAAGGCCGCACCACCAATGCGTTACGCAGCCTGATGTCGCTGGCTCCCAAAACCGCCACCGTGCTGAAAAACGGACAGGAAGTCATCATACCGATCGAAGACCTGCAAAAAGGCGATGTGTTCGTGGTACGGGCAGGCGAAAGTATTCCGGCGGATGGTCGGGTACTGGAAGGAGCCGGATCGGTCGATGAATCTGCCCTGACCGGCGAAAGTCTTCCCGTGGACAAAGCGATCGGTGATCCCGTGTCCTCTGCCACCATCAATCGTTCAGGCTATCTGAAATGTGAGGCGGTGCGTATCGGAGAGGACACCACCCTGTCGGAAATTATCGCCCTCGTCAGCGATGCCGCCGCTACCAAGGCACCGGTCGCTAAACTCGCCGACCGTATTTCGCTGTTTTTTGTGCCGGCGGTCATGGCTATCGCCCTGCTGGCAACAGTGGTCTGGCTATTGTGCGGAGCATCCATCGGTGTGTCATTGGCACGGGGCATCTGTGTGTTGGTCGTCTCCTGCCCTTGTGCCTTGGGACTGGCCACCCCTGTGGCGATTATGGTCGGCAGCGGCGTGGGAGCCAAACACGGCATCCTCTTCAAGACGGCTCAAGCCTTGCAGGAAACCGGTCAGGCAGACGTGGTGGTACTCGATAAGACCGGTATTTTGTTTTGATATTGTGCCTGCCGAAGGCATACAGAGCAGCGACTTGCTGCAAATCGCTGCTTCGCTGGAGTACAAGAGTGAGCATCCATTGGCAAAAGCAGTCGTCGCTTATGCCGCACAACAGTCTGTCCGCATCCTGCCGACACAAGATTTCACCACCTGTACGGGCAGCGGCGTACAGGCTCGGCTCCATGAAGAGAGCATCATCGGCGGCAGCCTGTCCTTTCTGGCACAACACCTTGCCCTTCCGCCTGCCATCGTATCCCAAGCCAACCGTTTGGCTCAAGAAGGCAAAACCCCCTTGTTGTTCGCCAAAGGCGAACAACTGCTCGGTCTCATCGCCGCAGCAGATACCATCAAAGAGGACTCCGCCCAAGCGATCCGTGAACTACAGGGCATGGGCTTATCGGTCGTCCTGCTGACAGGAGATAACACCCGAACTGCCACTGTGATCGCTCAACAAGCCGGTGTAGATGCGGTGCTGTCCGAAGTCAAGCCCGACGAAAAGGGTGAGATCGTGCGGCAGCTCTCCGAAAGAGGCCGTGTCATCATGGTGGGAGACGGCATCAACGATGCCCCCGCTCTCACCTATGCGTCAGTCGGCATGGCGATCGGTGCCGGTACAGATGTGGCCATCGAAGCCGCTGATGTCGTTTTGATGAAGAGCCGCCTGTCAGATGCGGCAGCAGCGATACGCCTGTCCCGCCAGACTTACCGCAACATCAAGGAAAACTTGTTCTGGGCACTGTTCTACAATGTGCTGCTCATTCCATTGGCAGCGGGAGTCTATGCCCCGCTGGGCTGGACGATGAACCCGATGTTCGGGGCAGCAGCGATGAGTTTATCCAGCGTGTTCGTTATCACCAACGCCCTGCGGCTGAACCGCTGCCGCTTGTATGATGCCCGACACGACAAACGGCGGACAACCGCCATTACACAAGAAGAACTGTCCGCATTAGCAGCTCAACTAATTCAAAAGGAGGTCATTCCCATGACAAAAACCATGACAATCGAAGGTATGATGTGCCCCCACTGTGAGGCAACCGTCAAAAAAGCACTCGAAGCCGTAGACGGCGTGGCTTCTGCCGATGTCAGCCACGAAAACAACCGTGCGGTCATTACCCTCTCGGCAGAGGTGGATAATGTCGTCCTGCAGAAGGCCGTTGAAGACAAAGATTACACGGTGGTATCCATCGAGTGACCTGCCGTGCGTCCTATGAAAGGAGATGACCATGCGGTGTCTCAACACACTTCCCCTGAAGGATTTCTCGAACAGCCCGAAAAAGTCGCTATGGAACTGGTGAAATTCACCCAACAGCTCCACTTTGATGAAGAGCAGATACTCGATCTTGTGCAGGAACAGATCCTGCCTGTGGAGCGTTTTTTTGCGAACTATACCTGTGCCATCATGCAGGTAGAGACGAAGTTCAAGGTACTCAACGAACAGTTTTCACTGATCTATGACGGCAACCCCATCGAGTCTATCAAAAGCCGTGTCAAAGACTACGACAGCATCATCCGTAAGGTCATCCGCAAGAAGCTGCCCCGCACACTGGAAGCTATCGAGGAGCATATCAACGATATTGCCGGTGTGCGTGTGATCTGTTCCTTCCAAGATGACATTTACCGGTTGGCGAACTGTCTGTTACAGCAGGACGACGTTGTCCTCATCAGCCGCAAGGATTATATCCAGCATCCAAAACCAAGCGGCTACCGCAGCCTGCACCTCATTATCGCTGTACCAATCTTTTTAGAGAACGAAAAACGCAGCGTCAAGGTGGAGGTACAACTGCGTACTATTGCGATGGATTTCTGGGCCAGTCTGGAACACAAGCTCAAGTACAAGAAAGATCTCCCGCCGCAGACGTTGGAAGTACTGTCGCAGGAACTTGTTGACTGTGCCGAAGCCAGTGCCGCCCTCGATGCCCGTATGCAGTCTGTCCGCAACTCCTTGTTATAGGCGGAGGCAGCACTCCACCCATGCCTTTTGTTTCCAATAAGCCGCCGCACACGGCGTAAAGGAGGTGATACAAAATGCCGTTCATCAATACAAAGGTCAACGTCAGCATCAGCCAAGAACAGGAACAGACCCTCAAAACACAGTTCGGTCAGGCAATTACCCTGATCGGCAAAAGTGAGCCATGGCTCATGCTGAATTTTGACGACAACTGCAAGCTCTGGTTCAAGGGCAGCGATGCTCCAGCGGCTATCATGGAGGTCAGTCTATATGGCAAAGCCTCTTCTGCCGCTTATGATGCTCTCACGGGTCGGCTGACCGAGATCTTGTCTTCGGTGCTGTCCGTGCCCTCTAGCCGTATCTACGTCAAGTACAGCGAAATCGCTTACTGGGGGATGGGTGGTTCCAACTTCTGACTCATACACCACGACAAAAAACCGTTCCTCACAAGGCAGAGCGGTTTTTTCAAAAATCGGAAAGTGGTACGAAACCAAAACAATCCATTCGTATGGAAGTGATCGAATATGAAGACGATAGAAAAAATCGGCGACTGCTTTGGCAGGTTTATGGGATTGATCGTGCTTGCCGTAGCGGCTCTTGCTCTGCTCGTGCCGCAGTCATCCCTGTGGATAGATACCTCGTGGGTCAACTATCTTCTGATGGTAATTATGTTCGGCATGGGACTCACCATGAAGTTCAAAGACTTTGCTATGGTGATTACCCATCCGAAGGACATCCTTATCGGCTGTGCGTCACAGTTTATCATTATGCCATTGTTGGCATTCGGGCTATGTTGGGTGTTCCATCTTGACCCGGCACTGACGGCAGGCGTTATCCTGGTAGGCACTTGTCCCGGCGGCACAGCAAGCAACGTGATTACCTATTTTTCAAAGGGCGATGTCGCACTTTCGATCGGCATGACAAGCGTTAATACCCTGCTCGCACCGCTTCTGACACCGGCAATCACCTATCTCCTGTTACAGAAAACGGTAAGGGTCGATGTTTGGGGGATGTTTGTCAACATCATTACAGTGATTCTCGTTCCGATCGTGCTCGGCTTTATCATTAACAAGCTGTTTGCCAAATTCACCCAGAAAATCGTGGCACTCCTGCCCGTTGTGTCAACTATCGGTATTTGCCTGACCGTTGCAACGGTGGTATCTCACAATGCTGAGAAAATTTACACAAGCGGAGCATTGGTACTGGTGGTCGTTATTCTTCACAATCTATCTGGTTATGCTTGTGGTTTCGGAATCAGTCAACTGTTCCGAATGTCGCCCGAAAAGACAAAGGCACTCTCGATAGAAATCGGTATGCAGAACTCAGGACTCGCCACAAGCCTTGCAACGACAGCTTTTCCGAACCTCGCTATGGCGACCGTACCCGGAGCAATGTTCTCGGTTTGGCACAACATCTCGGGTGCCATTTTGGCCGCCATCTATCGCAGATGGAATAGCAAAGAGTAAACGTCAAATCCAGAAGCGTCTGTCCCGAATGACCATCGCCACACGGAACAAACACTTCCCGATCCATCGGACCATCCATTCCAGATAGAGTGGGAAACACTTACTAAAGCCATAAAATGACGCCGCCCATTTGCGGATGGGCGGCTGTTTATGTACATTGGCAGGATAGCATGAAAAAAGCCACTCCGCATGGAGTGGCTTTTGTGTTGGCGTCTTCCTATTTTTCCAGATCGTCACCAATCAAGTATCTTCGGCACCATTGAGCTTAACTTCCGTGTTCGGCATGGGAACGGGTGGACCCTCAACGTCATCAACACCAACTATTCAACTGTGTCGTTCCTAACGACTTCCTTACTATACCATATCTTACGACCAAAGTCAAGCGTTGAGCGGAAAGTTTTTCTATACAGTATGTATATTCACAAAAATACAGATTGTATAATGTATGGAAACCCTTGATTCTTTCAGCTGTTTGCGGTACAATAGATAGCTGGAACAAAAAGCTATGAGTGATGGAGGAAGAACCTTGACTACCACAAACAAAGACCTGATAGAAAAAAGAAGAACCTTCGCGATCATTTCGCACCCCGATGCAGGTAAAACCACCTTGACCGAAAAGCTGCTGCTCTAT
>CACZZU010000174.1 GCA_902785765.1 uncultured Ruminococcus sp. | reverse complement strand
TTCCGCAGGCTATAGTTAGCAAAGTGGCTGTCATCTACCTCATCAATGTAGTAGTCGCCGATGGTCGTAGTAGTGGTACTGCCATCACTCGGGTCTGTGACAGTTTTCACCTCATCCGTGGCCCGATAGTGGTAGGGTTTATTGTCATTGGAGTACTCCGGTACGCTGTAAGTGTAGAGGTAGTTATTGCTGTCAACCATAGTTTCGGTGCGTCTCACGGGTTCATATTTTTCGTAGGTCGGGGAAGGTTCCGTGCCGGAAGGGTCATCTGTGGTACGCTGTACGGTAAAGGCAACTTCTTCGATGTTCGGACGACCGCTGTTAGTGTCACGCCATTGGACGCTGACATCAAAGTCCGTCATCGGTGTCAGGTTAAACTGCTTTACATTGTAGTTTTGCTCATCTTTGATGATTTTTTTACCGCTTTCGTCCTCAGCGTAGCTGATCTTGTAAATTTCACGACTCATAGGAATGTCGGTAGCATCAGCAGGGTCACCGGTTGTTGTCGAAAGACGATCGTAGTCTTCTTCCGTGCCGCTAAAGCCCGCAGGGGACGGATATTGCTCAAAGGAACGGTTGGCTTCGGTCGTGTCCTGCAGGTCGATAACAATACGGGTGATGTTGTTGTCCAACAGGAAATTCCGCATCTCCGAATTTTGGGCGTTATCTGTAAAGAAAATCACTTGTCCTCTCTTGAGGGGAAGTGAACCGTCAAGATCCAGATAGACACTGGTACCGTCTTGGGTTTTGAGGGTCTTCTCATCGGGCAGGGGCACATACCTGTAAGTGTAGATAGGATTCCCCTGATCGTCTACCGTACCGTCGTTGCTCGCTTCCGTCCGATAGAATGTGATCTTATAGTTATTCTGTATGTCTTCCGAGGCCGTCATCAAATTGTTCTGAATGCCGATACCGGGCAACAGGATGGGGGTCTGATCGTCTGCTCCTACACGGCGATAGGGAATCATCGTGACAATGACAGCTAATGTCAGCAGAAAAGCTGTCAGTCTGTGGGACAGCTTGATGCGTGATTTTTTCATACAGAAACACCTCACTTTCTTTTGGGCAGGTGCCGTGAACAATGACCGCACACCTCCCCTATTTTCCCATCCATTATACACCATTTTCAGGAAATTTTACAGACCCTCATAAAATAAAGCAGGATAGAACAAGATAGAATTTTGTTGAAATATTCATGAGAATATTGTATAAAACGCACAAAAAGACATGAAAATATAAAAACAATTTGTTATCACAATCAATGAGAAACATTCCACTCTTTTTCCTTTTGTTTCCAGTAAAGAGGTTACAGCAACACAACAATTACTTCACAGTTATTGCCGAACAGACATTTTATGATAGAAGTGAGAAATGATACGAGCCGGTTTTCTCAACAAGCGGTGAGAGTTTGTCAACTTGTTGAAACTTGTGAAACTCGATTTATGACTAAAAAACACCGTCTATCCTATAAAGTAAATAGCTTTACAGGATAGACAATGGAAATTGAAACAGCATCCATCGGTAGGTCGGACAAGGGTACCCAACTTGTCCCTTTATGTTTTTAACTAGCTATTGCCAAATCTTCTCAACCATGGTACGATGGATACAATACCAAAACTATTTTCCGAAGGAAAATAGTTTCAACGCCTGTACCGGCATTTATTTTGACCACAGAACGTCAACGATTTGAACGAACGGAGGCAGGAACCATGAATCCCTTGCACACGATCAACGGCTTTGAAGCCATCTTTCAACACTCGCCGGAAGCAGTTTGCTTTGCTCCGGGACGTGTGAATTTGATGGGGGAACATACCGACTACAATGGCGGCTATGTTTTCCCTTGTGCCCTCCATTTGGGCATTTACGGTGCGGCAATCCGCCGTACCGATCGAATGTTGTGCTTTTTCTCGGCCAACTTCCCCCACACGGGTATGGTGACCTATTCCTTGGATGACCTTGCTCTGAAAGGCTGTTGGGCAGATTACCCCGTGAGTGTGATACGAGCCTTTGCCGCTTTTGGCTATCCGTTGAGCAGTGGAATGGAGGTATATTTCAGCGGTGATCTGCCCGATGGAGCCGGACTGTCCTCTTCGGCGGCATTGGAAGTCGCCACAGGCGTATTACTGCGGTCGCTTTTTGCACTGCCTCTGACACAGCAGGAGCTTGCGTTGATCGGACAGTTTGCGGAGAACCGCTTGATTGGCGTGAACTGTGGCATTATGGATCAGTTCGTCTGTGCTATGGGTCAAAGCGGTCACGCACTGCTGCTGGACACGAACACATTGTCTTATCAGTATGTTCCTTTGGAACAGGCGGATTTGGTGATCGTCAATAGCGGTGTCAGACACTCGTTGGCTTCTTCGTCCTATAATGATCGACGCAGAGAATGTGAAACGGCACGAGCCGCTTTAGAAGTACCAACTCTTTGTTCCCTGACGGAAGAAACATTCGCAGACCGCTGTCATAAAATCTCCGATGAAACGTGTCGGCGGCGTGCTCATCATGTGGTGACTGAAAACCAACGTACCCTTCGGAGTGCACAAGCCCTTCGGCAGGGTGATCTTGCCGCTTTTGGCTGTCTGATGAATGCGTCCCATGCGTCTCTGCGGGACGATTATGAAGTTTCCTGCGAAGAGTTAGACTTTCTGGTCGATACCGCACGATCATTGTCCGGTGTATATGGTGCCCGCATGACAGGTGGTGGGTTTGGCGGCTGTACGGTCAACTTAATGGAACCGAACACAACAGAGCCATTTGCGTCAGCTATACAAAATGCCTATCAAATGCGTTATCACCGCACGCCGTTCATCTACCCTGTCCGTATTGGTAACGGTGCCCATACGATCGACTATTGAGTCGGCGTGACAATGGAGTCGTTTCTCTTGCCTTTTGGCGGCAGTTCTACTATAATAGGAGAAAAAGCCGGAGGTCATTCCATGAAATTTTTGTTTGCATCTGATTCTTTCAAGGGAAGTCTGACCAGTGAACAGACGATTCAGCTTCTTACGCAGGCGGCACGGGAGGTTTTTCCCGAAGCGGAATGCTGCGGTGTGCCAATAGCAGACGGCGGAGAAGGAACAGTACAGGCTGTTGTATCTGCTGTCGGCGGCACACTTGTCACAACAGAGGTACACGACCCTTTGATGAACAAGATCAAGGCCACTTACGGCATCGTAAACGGACATCGTGCGGTCATTGAAATGGCGTCGGCCTCTGGTCTGCCCCTCGTGCCGGTGTCTTCACGCAACCCTCTGTGTACGACCACCTACGGTACAGGAGAACTGATTGTGGACGCTCTTGACCATGGATGTCGTGAAATTGCCATTGCCATTGGCGGTTCCTCCACCAATGACGGCGGTATGGGCTGTATGAGGGCACTCGGTATGAGGTTCCTCACAAAGGACGGTAAAGAACTGTCCGGCTGTGGACGTGAACTGATCGAGGTCGCTCATATCGACACGAGCGGTCTTGACGACCGCTTGGAGAAGTGCCACATCACGATCATGTGCGATGTCAATAATCCCCTGTGCGGTGAAAACGGTGCCACTTATACCTTTGCTCCACAGAAAGGAGCTTCACCACCCATGCTGGAACAGCTTGAAAAGGGGATGTGCCATTACCGTGATGTCATCCGAGCACAGTGGGACGTTGATGTTGATGCGATCAAAGGCGGCGGAGCGGCTGGTGGACTGGGAATAGCCCTGAAAGTGTTTCTGGGCGGTCAGATGCAGTCCGGCATCGAGAGTGTCATGCAGCTCATCGGCTTTGATGAAAAGCTGAAGGAGGTCGATCTGGTTATCACCGGTGAAGGCCGCACAGACCGCCAAAGCATTTGTGGAAAAGTCATGCAGGGAGTCGGTCTTCATGCACAACGGTTTGGCATCCCCTGTATCGGCCTGTCCGGTTCGCTTGGTGAAGGAGCAGAGGGGCTTTTCGACTGCGGTGTTTCTTCCCTGCACAGTATCACAAGCCATCCCATGTCGTTGGCGTATGCCATGGAACACGCAGCGACACTGTATTATCATGCTGCTGTAAGACTTTTCCGCACACTCAAAATGGGTATGCTCTT
>CACZZU010000173.1 GCA_902785765.1 uncultured Ruminococcus sp. | reverse complement strand
TTATTCCCCGCACCCCTTTCCTAAAACCGCTGGATTCGCGTGAAGTTTGCTTTCAAAAAAACGTAAAAACCAATGAATCGGAATGCTTGTGAACATCAGATTTTGAAAATTGATTTCCCTGTTCGGATTCTTCCCACCAAAAACGCCCGAAACGCTGCCGCAGACGTCTCCGCCGCTCTTCACACTGCTTTCCACACACCATCAGATGTTCGTGCGTGTCTTTCTGTCATTGTGAACTGACACTTCCGTTTTGTCATCGAACATCCGTCAGATCGTTTCCCGACTGTCTGTTCACAAATCACCCGCCCTAAATGAGCTTGTCATCGTTTCTACCCTGTTGCGTGAAAAGCCTGTTCATTATGTTCTTTATCGAGCAGTGCAAAGAGGGAACATCGTGGTACATTCCACTAGTGGAAGAATGGAAAGAAGGACAGCTTGTTCTTTTTGTGCTGATGATAGGTGAAGGGACAGTGACTCACCAAGATGGTATCTTCCCCGATCAGACTGATATTTTCCCACTGTATCACCACATCCTCACGGCGTCCGAAAAAGCCAAAGAACCGTTGTCTCCCGTAGATGATCACCGACACGACTTTGGCTGTCTCGGTATTGACCTCGACATCATCAACAAAGCCGATACGACATCCGTTGGTATTGTTGATGACCTCCTTGTGCCGCAGTTCGGTCACTCGACAGCTATTCATAAAAAACATCGCCCCTCCGATTCGATCGTTTATCACGATACTATGACCGGAGGGGCGAAAATATGACACGATCAGGTGTTTTTCGGGCGGAAAGTTCTTCCCGACAGCTTGTCGGTCAAACGGGCAAAGGTTTTCTTCATAGGCAGTGTCAGCAGTACGAAGATTCCCAGAGCGATAACCGTCAGAACCGCCAATGCAATTGCCATTGTAGGCGTGAACGGAGCGAAATTGAACAGGTCAAAGTGTGTGCCGAACAGGTGGATGTCACGACAGCACAGCACACCAATTGTCATGCCCGATACCATCAGCACGAACAGTACCGTCCGTATCTTATTGAATGGCAGTGACACTTGGAACAAGATCATGAATGCCGTGATGGCCGTCAAACATACCGACAGCGTTTTATACTCGTCTACACTCAATCCGAACAAATTCATGGTCAGGATGCACAGCATCACATTGATAACGGTCGTTACACCGGCGGGTATCGCTTTTTCGAGGATATTCAGGATAAAGATGCCCTTGATGCGGTCTTTGTTGGGTTCCAACGCCAAAATAAAGGACGGAATGCCGATCGTGCAGGCGTTCACCAGCGTCAATTGTATCGGCTGGAAGGGGAACGGTGCTGTCAGGAACAGGAACAAGATCGCCAAGATCGTGGAAAAAATCGTCTTCACGATAAACAGCGTCGAAGACCGCTGGATATTATTGATGGTGCGTCTGCCTTCGGCTACTACCTTCGGCATGGAGGCAAAATTGGAGTCCAACAGTACCAACTGTGACACATTACGGGCGGCATCACTGCCCGCCGCCATCGCAATACTGCAATCGGCTTCCTTGAGTGCCAAAACATCGTTTACGCCGTCACCCGTCATGGCAACGGTGTGCCCCTGTTCTTTGAGGGCAACAACGAACTGTTTCTTCTGAGCAGGCGTTACACGCCCGAATACGGTGTATTTCTTCATGGCATCCCGGATGTCATCTTCGGTTTTGAGGGTGGTTGCGTCCACATACTTGTCGTAGTTTTTGACTTCGGCACGGCGAGCCACATCCGAGACGGTAATCGGGTTATCGCCCGAGATGATCTTGACTTCTACGTTCTGGTCGGCAAAGTACCGCAAGGTCTGCGGAGCTTCTGCACGAATCTTATCGTTCAAGAGCACAATTCCGAGCACTTCAATTCCTTCAGGCAGTTCCTGTCCGTTAAAGTCTTGTTCGGAATGTGCTACCACAATGGAACGGTAGTTTTTGGCGTAGCCATCCAACATTGTTTTCAGATCCGCCGGCACATCCTTGAGGATGAACTCGGCGGCACCCATGATATAACTTCCTTCGTTCACAAAATGGGCTCCCGACCATTTTTTCTCGGAGGCAAACGGCACTGCTTTGTCTGACTGCATGGCGGAGGAACCGCTGAACCGTTCTTTCAACGCCATAAACGTGGCATTGGTATCATCCAAAGCATTCACCAAGCCACACAGCACATCCGCCAGCGTTTCCTTTTCGGCTTTGTCACCATACGGAACGTAGTCCGCCACTTCCATACACCCTTCGGTGATCGTGCCGGTCTTATCCAAGCACAGCACATCCACACGAGCCAGTGTTTCGATGCAGTACAGTTCCTGCACCAGTACCTTGTGCTGTGACAGACGAATCACACTGACCGCCAGTACCGTACTCGTGAGAAGGATCAGTCCTTCGGGAATCATGCCGGTGACCGCTGCCACCGTACTGACGACTGCCTCCACCAAATGGGCATCTATCACACCGAGCACCGACAAGCCCGTCTTGCCGACCTCTGTGGGTGCCAGACTATATTGCCGCCAGAACATCAGCAAAGCCAACGGCAGGATGATGAACGTCAGCACTTTGATGATCTTGTTGAGAGTAAAAAGGATCTCGGAGTTGACCTTTTTGATATATTTGGCCTGTGCAGAGATCTTGGAGGCATAGTTCTCGGCTCCTACGTGTTCCGCCTTGGCAACGCACTTGCCGCTGACGATATAGCTTCCGGAATACATCATGTCCCCCGGTTTTTTATGGATAGCATCTGACTCACCGGTCAACAGCGACTCGTTGGCATCGCAATTGCCGGAAATAACAACACAGTCCACAGGTATTTGGTTTCCCTGCGAAAATTCGATGACGTCATCCAACACAATCTCATGAATGGCGACTTTCTTCCGTTGTCCATTACGGATAACCGTCACCTTGGTAGCCGACACGATAGACAACTTGTCAATAGTTCGTTTAGCTCTGATCTCTTGGAAAATGCCGATGGCAGTATTGCAGAGCATCACGCCCAAAAACAGCATATTCTTATAGGAACCGACCAGAAAGACCGCAATACCCAACAACAGGTTCAACACGTTGAAGAGGGTCACGATATTGTCATAAAAGATTCTCTTGATGCTCTTGGTGGGCAAAGGTTTGTCGTCATTAACCAGTCCTTCACTGATACGCTGATTGACCTGTTCCTGCGTCAGACCTTGTTCCTGCGTCACGTCAAAGCGTTGTGCGTCCGCCGCTTTCACGGCTTCTTTTACCGTCTTTTTCATTCCGCTTTCTCCTTTTCTGAAGTACTCCTTCATTATATAGACTTCTGCCCATTCTGTCAAGCATCGACAGATATGAGGAACTGTTCAACCTGCCGCTGACTCTCTTTTGCGTTCACGGCAACCACGAAGAACGCCCCTATAACATTTCCACCTATCGTGAACAGGCATGGCACGGCGGTACCGTTCACGTCGAACCAATCTTTCCGAACCTGCTCTTTGCCAAAGACGGCGAACTCTATGAGTTGGAAGGAAAACGGTATCTCGTGATCGGCGGAGCTTATTCCGTGGACAAATATCTCCGTCTGATGCACGGTTGGCCGTGGTTTGCTTCGGAGCAGCCCGATGGCACCATCAGGGCGGTCGTAGAACACCAGCTTGATAAGGTTCACCGAATTCGTTTGTTTCGATAATTGGGAGCCACGTCCCTTTCTTCCGCTCTGGCTGTGCGGATGGTGCGCATTCAACGATAGTTTTTGCTATTATGAGTCCTTCCCAAAAAGGATCATCAGTTCCAAACCTCTCGGCGCATCTTTCAGCCCTTTTACCGATTTCGTCAACCGTCATCTGTCTGCTGATACAATCAGTTGCAACCTCGTTACAAGTTGATTGCAAGTCTGTTTCTGGCTGTACGGACGGCATCCTTTCCAACACTTCATAGACATCCTCTGCCTTATACCATGCCTGGTCGTCGGAGTTTGCACCATGTACCATCTCCATGCTTCGGTTCTGGTGATACCAGTCCACATTTTCCATTGCGTCAATTGTGTCCTTTCTATCAATCAGATCCATCGGCATCCCGTTCTCCTCCGT
>CACZZU010000172.1 GCA_902785765.1 uncultured Ruminococcus sp. | reverse complement strand
GGGACGGTTCAGCCCGAATTTACGCCTGTGGAGTTAGTAGGTTACGAGGACGATGAAGCAGGAAGCCCATTGGCTTTAGACAATGGGTAGTTCACGCGAGTATTGCTTCCGAAACCGTGTGACTTTTTTGCTGACCAGCCCCTTCACAGTACGAAAAAAGTGCTGTGAAGGGGCTGGTTTTTTTGTCTGTCACAGAATGTTGTATAGATAGGGGTACTCCAAACGACTGAAATCTTCTGTCATATCCAATGCACTGCGGCAGTACAGCAAGAAGGACAGCAGGTCTTGCCGTTGTAGACATACGGCTGCCTGCGACACAGCTTGTTCCAGATTCTCGATGACCTGATGAGACACAAACAGGCACAGCCATTCACGGAACTCCTGCAACAATGCAGAAGCAGCCGTAATGTGTTCGGCGGAAGCGGCAGCATCGCCGCTGTCGGCCAGTTGATAAGCTGCTTGTAACTGCTCTGACAAACGGTTGGCCGTTGTGGTGTTGACGCCAAAGCCCGTGGCAGCCAGCACGATCACAAGTACCAGTACGCCCAACGCACCGTAGAGTCGGTACATTATCCCTCTGCCTCCTTCTGTATAATGTGGTACTGTCCGCCGGTGGTGGCTGTCATAATGAACACGTCCGGCAGGGAAAGTTTTTCCTGCCGCAGGATGCTTTGCAGTCGTTCCTGTGTCCATCCGCACAGCTTGAGGGAAGAGGGACTGATCTCACCGTCACTGATGACGGTAACATTCAGTTCTCTTTTAACAGTGGGGAGGTGCAGATCTTGGAGGGTCACTGTATCGTTTTCTGGCTTCTTGAGGATGCTGAGCTGTCCATTGGTTTCGATGATCGCAAAAGCGACCTCTTTTAGATCAAAAACATCCTTCTGACGCAGTTGTTCAAAGAGATCTTCGGTGCTCATCCGCAGTTCCTTCATGGCCTGTTGGTCAAGGGTTCCGTTGTTGATGACGATCACCGGCTTGCCGCAGACCAATTGACGGATACGGGAGCGTTTGAGCATGAGGTATGACAGCAGTATCTCACATACCAATAGTACCATGATTGGTACTACACCACTGAAAAGAGATTGCTCGGTGTCCTGCATCGGAATGGTGGCGATGTTAGACATGAGCAGTGTGATGACCAACTCGCTGGTCTGCATTTCGCTTATCTGTCGTTTGCCCATCATTCTGACGGCAATCAGGATGAGCAGGTAGAGCAGCAATGTTCGTATCACAGAGATGATCATGTGTCTTGGTACCTCCCTTACCGTCACGGACGGTTTTCCTTACTATTGTGTGTTTCTCTGTGCGAAATATACGCCGGATTTTTTTGGCAGTGTATAAACTGCCTTTCATCGCCCCATAATGTATCCGGAACATGACATCGTGTGCGGTTGCACCATGAAAGTGCAGGGACGATTGGCTCTGCCGAAGGGGTACGGGGCGAGAAAGCCCCTTGTTGGGGGACAAAACCCCAACGGAAGGGAGAGGTATGTTTCGGTTTATAGAAGCGGTGAAGGAAATGTATCAGTCAAAGGGATCGAAGGGCTACCAAAGGAGCCAAACCCCGTTGGCGTTGTCAATGGACGTGACACTGACACAACTCCGGCGTTCGTTTCAGGAAAGTGCAGATCTTACGATACGTGAGATTCAACTTTCGGGCAGAAGAGCGGCAGTTGTTACCATCGACAACATGATCGACAAGCAAGTGTTGGCGGAGGGGATTTTGGAACCTCTGCTGTCGTATCATTTCACAGATGACACGCCGGAAGGTTATTACCGTGCAATTAGTCAGCGGGTGCTGTACACCGCTGAACTGACAGAGTTGACCTCCATGGAAGATTTGGAGGACAGCATCATGTCGGGTTTCGCAGCACTGGTGATCGATGGTTATGACAAAATCGCTGCCGTAGGGATACAAGGTTATGCCAGCCGCAGTGTGTCCGAGCCGGAATCAGATATTGTCCAGCGAGGAGCAAAGGAGGGATTCGTGGAATCTGTGCGGGTCAATATGACGTTGATGCGTCGCCGTATTCGCAGTGCCACCCTCAAATTTGAGACGATGACGATTGGCAAGACCAGCCACACACCGATTGCATTATGCTATTTGACCGATACGGTGTCGAAAGAGATCCTCACACAGCTTCGGGAACGGTTACAGAGCATCCCGCTGGATACGGTGCTGACAGCAGGGTACCTTGTGCCGTTTCTGGAAGACGAAAAAGGAACTTCCCTGTTCAGCGGTGTCGGTATTTCTGAACGTCCCGACACAGTTTGCGGCAAACTGGCAGAAGGGCGTATCGCCATTTTAGTGGATGGTGTGCCGTCTGCATTGATTGTGCCATATATCTTTGCCGAACATTTTCAGTCGCTGGATGACTATTCTAATCGGGCGTACTTCGCCACCTTTACTCGCTTCTTGAAATATGGAGCGTTTCTGTTGTCTATCCTGCTGCCGGGGTTGTTCGTCTCGTTGGGTACCTACAATCCGGAAATGTTTCCGATCCTGATGCTGAACAAAATCGCCGCCTCTATTGCTGCAACACCGTTATCGCTGACGGCGGAAACCATTCTGATCCTGTTCATCTACGAAATCATGCGGGAAGCTGGTCTGCGGATGCCTCAGCCGTTAGGGTATGCTGTTAGCATTGTGGGTGGTTTGGTCATCGGTGATACGGCGGTGAATGCCGGTTTGATTGGAGCCCCCACGCTTATGGTCGTGGCCATTAGTGCCATCGGCTCTTATGTTGTGCCGAATTTGTATGCCCCGTCAGCCATCCTGCGGCTGCTGCTGACACTGACAGGCGGGTTATGGGGCATCTGGGGCATGGCAGTGATGTTGTGTTGGCTTATGGTGCATTTATGCGGCAAGACCAGCTTCGGGGTACCGTATATGACACCCATCACGCCGATGAGTGCGGTGGCTTGGAGAGATGTGCTCGTGCGGGCAGACTGGCGAGTACTTTCACACAAAAACGAACGGATACAAGACCTGCCGGGGGTAGATACGCAGGCGGATAGGGAGGCAGAGGATGAACAGTCATAGACCGATCATTACCGGCGGACAGTTGGTGATCTTATTGCTTGTAGGGCGATTATCGCTCACGCTGCTGTATTCTGTCGATCAAGCAGGCAGCGTTTCGCTGTGGGAGATGGTTGTGCCGCTGTTGTTGGGGGTGCCTATTGGACTGTTGCTGCTGTGGCCATCGGTACAGTTCGCAGCCGTCAGCCGTCAATCGGCGAGTGAGTACAGTGTACAGCAGTTCGGCATGATGGGGAGAGGTATCGCCCTGTTGTATGGAGCTTACTTCTTATTTTCCGCACTGCACAGTTTGTCGATACTGCGGCACTTCATGGATGATGTACTGCCTGAAGGAGTTTCAGCCAATGTGATATTGGTGCTGTTGATCGCAGGTTGTCTCTATGCCGCCGGAAAAGACGTGGAAGCGATTGCCCGTACCGCTTTTTTGGTGTTGTGGCTGTTAGCGGCGGCAGTTTTGATACTGGTCGTGCTGCTGATGCCGAACTTTTCCGCGTCACATCTCACGCCGATACGCTATCTGTCTGGTGCTTCTGTCCTGGACGGTGTGGTACTGTTGGTGAGTCGTATGAATGCGTCTGTGACGCTGCCGATCGTATTGCCGTCCGTCAAAGGGACGTTCCGCCGTCAGGTGATTATGTATGTGACGATGGTGAGTGTAACCGTGTGCTTTCTGGTGGTGCTGTTGGTCGGTTCCACCGGCGATTATCTCAAGAACCAGCCGTTTCCGATCTTTCGGGCGATTGATGGTTCCGGTGTCTTACAGCGGATGGATCCATTGTTTTTTCTAGTGATCGTGTGCAGTCTGTTTTGTCATGTGACACTTTTGTTGGTGGCTTTTCTACGCAGTATCCGCACGGTATCCGAGCGGATGACGGGAAAACGTCCCGCAGGTGTAGCAGGGGCGTTGCTGCTGCTTATTTTGCTGCCGAACAGTGATCGTTTTTGGCTGGGATTATCGCCGTATGGTATGGCGGCGGCAGCCATTTTCCTTTTGACCGGTATTCCCTTGTGTCTGCTGCTGCACCACTCCTTCACGTCTCGTTCCGTTCCCGTGACGCAGGTTGTCCGACG
>CACZZU010000171.1 GCA_902785765.1 uncultured Ruminococcus sp. | reverse complement strand
AAATGAAACCAATACTGAAACGAGTCGATGAAACACTCCCGCCCCGTCATGGATTGCGTTTCACAGTCAGCCGAGAGCCGGTCGGCTTGTTTGACACAAAGCTCGGCGGCATCCCCTACTTCCCGAAGAATATGCCCTATCCCACCGGCAAGGCAAATGCCTTCAACGGTAAGCCGCTGACTCTGCTGGTACAGCTCAATTTTGAGCAGTTGCCGCCTGTTCCTGATTTCCCGACTAAAGGTATCCTGCAAATCTTCATCGCCCCTGATGACCTATACGGAATGTCGCCCACCTACGGCGATGCCATGACACGGCAGGACAACTTTCGGGTGGTCTATCACGATACGATCATCACAGACGAATCGAAGCTTTTGGGTGCCGATGATTTGCCGCACTATACCGACGGGGAGGATGACTGCCTGCCCTTCACCGGCACTTATAAGCTGAATCCTCAACAGCCGGAAAAACTGTATGCCGATTGGTACGACCACCGGTTCAACGATGCGTTTGTCGCCGCCTATGACCAACTGCACGATGACGCCATCGAAGATATGTGGGATGTATCCGATCTGTTCGAGGAAGAGGATGACGAAGGCGAGGATGTCACGGCATCCCTATTGGGACAACGCAACGGTGATTTGGATACCTTCATCGGCGGTTATCCGGTCTTCACACAGGATGACCCACGTTTTGAAGAATCTATCGCAGATTGTGACACTGTTTTGTTCGAGTCCATCAGCCTGTATGACGCTGACAACGGCATTGATATTATGTGGGGCGACATGGGCACCGGCTCTTTCCTCATTCCTCACGACCGTCTCAAAGCCCTCGACTTCTCCCGCGTCCTCTACAACTTCGACTGCGGATAAATCAACAGGCAGTGTACAATGGTGTGGACGGATCGTTTCATTCCGAAGGGATAGAACACCTGCCAGCCAAGGTGCCATACGGGTGCTTGACCACTTTCTCAAAGCCTGTTTAATATCTGTGGCGGACAGATTTTTGACCCGCCAAAGACCAGACTCCCCTGTCAGCTACGCTGACTTTCTCCCTTTGAAAAGGAGACTTGGAACCATTTAGCTCTCTCAAGCCACCCTCACAGAGAAAAGTAACACGCCGCAAGATGTGGCGGAGGAAGCAACAGTCGTTCGGTGTCAAGATGTTAAACAGGCTCTCACAAAACGCTGCTTTTCATGCCCCACCACTTTTACTCTTCCTCACACGGGAACCGACCTTCACGCCATCACTCACTTCTTCACAATGTATTGGTGGACGGTAACGGTGTCGTTTTTCAGAGAGCGGACGCTCTCTGTTGTGTTCACCAATGTGCCGCCGCATTTTTGTATCACGCGGTTCGACCCGATATTGTCCACCATTGCATCAATGCGAACGGCAGAATACCCTTGCCCAAACAAATAATCCAGCACACACCGGCAGGCTTCGGTCATATAGCCGTGGTTCCAATACTTCCTCGACAGATTGTAGCCGATGACCGGCACACCATCTTCATATCCCACGATGTCAATGCCGCCGATGACCCGCTGTTCCTCTTTCAGGAGGATGGCAAAATTCAGTCGGTTCGGCTGTTCATACTCCTTGAGCCAGAGATCAAGCACATACTGTGTCTCCTCGAGCGTCTGGTGTGTGTTCCAAGTCAAATACTTGGTTACTTCGGGGTCACTCGTCCAGCCTTCAAACATGGCAGGGGCATCCTCCCGTTGAAATGGCCGCAATAACAGCCGTTCGGTCTCTAACGTCACATACATCTTGGTTCCTCCTTTGGTTCTTTCTCTGAATGAGCGGGACACTCCACTGACATTTTGTCGTTTTGTGAGTTCAGTACACGCACTTGCCCGCCGCACTTACTTTCTCTTCGGAACAAATCTGTCACCACCTCACATTTTTTGCCTGCCACGTTTTCTGACTCTTCGGTTCAGAACTCGCCGTCACACTATTGCACATTGTTTTGCCGGTTTGTCTCTATTATAACACACATAACGTTCCAAAAGTACAATGGGCACGAATTTTTTCAGGAGGTAATACACCATGCTGATTCACAGTGACCATATTGACGGTGGTAAGTCCTTTGATTGGGGCAGAACCTCCGCCGATTACGCCCGTTTCCGTGACATCTATCCGGATGTTTTCTACCAAAAAATCATCGCCCGCGGCTTGTGTGTGCACGGTCAGACTGTGCTCGATCTCGGCACAGGCACCGGCGTACTGCCCCGTCATCTGCACCGATATGGTGCCAAGTGGTTTGGCACGGATATTTCACCGGAACAAATCGAACAAGCCCGCCGTCTGTCCGAGGGCATGGACATCGACTACCAGACCGTGCCCGCCGAAGCCATTGACTTTCCGGATGGAACATTCGATGTCATCACCGCCTGTCAATGCTTCTGGTATTTCGATCATGAACAGCTTATGCCGCGGTTGTACCACATACTGAAACCCAACGGCGTGATACTGGTTCTGTACATGGCATGGCTGCCGTTTGAGGACGCTATCGCCGGTGAAAGTGAACAGTTGGTATTGAAATACAATCCCACATGGAGTGGTGCTGGTGAGACGATGCACCCGATTGAGATACCACCCTGTTATGCCAACAAATTCACCGTCACCGATCACGAAGAATATCTGTTGTCAGTACCTTTCTCACAGGAAAGCTGGCATGGCAGGATGAAAGCCTGCCGCGGTGTGGGGGCGTCTCTCTCGGATAAAGAATTGCAGGCGTGGGAGCAGGAACATCGTCAACTGCTGTCTGCCATTGCTCCGCCTACCTTCACGATACGCCACTATGCCGCTCTCGCCGTCCTCCAAAAACAATGAGCGGTCAGCACCACATGAAAGGATGGGTTCCTCATGGACAACACCTCTGCTTTTTCCGTCAATCAGTATGATACCAACATCCGCAAGGTGATACCACTGTACGATATGATCTATGAGCAAATCATTAGCGTGATACAAACCTGTCGAGGCAACCGACCACTTTTGATGCTGGACACCGGCTGTGGGACAGGCACCTTCGCACGAAAAGCGTATGAATGTCTTTCGCCCGTGGAGATGGTACTTTGTGATCCGTCCCCTGTCATGCTTACAGAGGCGAAACGAAAACTCGCCGGTCAAGTCTGTGAATGGCACGCTATCGGCTCGGAGTGCCTGCCCTTCCAATCGCGGTTTGATGTCGTGACCGCTATTCAGTCCCATCATTATTTCGACCGTCCGACCCGAAAACAAGCTGTCACCCACTGTTTCGATGCCCTCAAACCGGGCGGGCTGCTGATTTGTGTCGAGAATACCGCTCCCTATTCGCCGCTGGGTCGAAAGATCATGCTCCAACGTCTGGAGACTTTTGAACGACAGGCAGGACGAACGGACGAAGAGATACGTGCACACTCCGCAAGATATGACCGTGAGTTCTTTCCCATCACGATACAAGAGCACCTTGATCTGTTCCGCATGGTCGGTTTCACGACTGCCGAGCTGTTCTGGCACTCCTATATGCAGAGTGGCTTTTACGCCATCAAACCCTGACCCATGTGCAGTGTGCCATAGAGCCCTTCCCACAAAGGGCAGTCATTGTGAAGGACAAGAGAACCCCCTCCACTTTTTGAAAAAATGGCAACCGCAATCCCACCGGCTTTAGACGGTGGGTTAAGGTTGCCTAAAGCGTAGCTTTGTGATATAATAATTGTATGAGTACAAAATGGAATTCTAAAAACAGAGATAAATATTTGCTGCAATATCACATAATCTTTGTATGCAAATACAGAAAAAAGTTGCTTGTATCAAAAGAAATTTCAGATGCGATTAAGCAATTATCATTTGAGATATGTCAGAAACATAACATCAGCATAAAGTATATGGAAACTGACAAAGATCATATACACTATATGATAGAAACAGAACCTACGATGTCAATAAGCAAGGCTGTCAATTTGATGAAGAGCTATACAACATATCATGTATGGAAAATGTATCAGTCTTTCTTATCCAAGCATTTTTGGAAAGAACATACATTTTGGACAGATGGATATTTTGCTTGCAGTGTGGGTAATGTGTCAGAGGAAATGCTCAAAAACTATATTGAGGATCAAGGTTAAGGCGGTGACAGAAAATGTTAAAAGCATACAAGTACAGATTATACCCAAATAAAGAGCAAAGAATACAAATAAGCAAGACATTTGGCTGCTGCCGCTTTGTATATAATCAAACATTAGCCTATCGAAAAGATATTTATG
>CACZZU010000170.1 GCA_902785765.1 uncultured Ruminococcus sp. | reverse complement strand
GAAGGAGCGGTTGAACCCTCAAATTCCTCGCCTACACTGCCATCGGCTTTCGCCACATATTTTTTATCGCCAATCTCGAAATAGGAAGCAACACCGGGGATATACTCGCCGTTACTGTCGATATAAGGCTCAACACCCGGCACGCAGGTAAAGCGGAATTCGTCTGTGGCTCCGGTGGAGTCGGTAACCTCTGTAACAAACTCATATTCTGAAAGGGTGCCTTTGTCAAATGGGAGAACAGCATCGGTAAGATAAATATTGGTCCATTCCGTGTCGCCTTTCTTGCGATAGCGGATGACTTGCTTCTGTGCACCTGTTGCACCTGTTGAGCAGCACTCGATATGGAGCGAATCCGTGTTCTCGTCCGAGAGCATCAAAGAGACTTTTGTATCATTGACCAAAGTGCCTTTCTCTAAATAGTGGAACAATACTGGCTTTGACTTGATGGCATCCGGTGTGCGGGAACTGTAATATTTGTTATAAGCAACGTACTGATAGGACCACTTGTCTCTTTCCTCCCTGAGATTCACCGTGTACATATTGACATCTTCAGGAGACAGGTTCTCTTTATTATATACCCATCCTTTATAGCCACCATATCTTTCCCCGTTGTCGAGCTTCTTCTCCTGAACAGAAGCGTCTGAAACAAGCATATTGGTGTTGCTGTCTTTCGTTTCAAAAGTGAATCCCCTATCTGACAGATAATTCCATACAGAGGTGGTATTCGGATAGTTCGCCTGAATATAGGCAACCATTTCAGCCATCTTGCTGCTTGGAACATCCTGATGAGCGTTCAAAATTGTCTGGAAGGTGGCTTTGGCACTGTCGAAAGCCTGATGAGCAGCAGAAGTAGTGCTGGTTGCATGGCCTGTACTAACTTCGCCGTGATCGTCAACGATAGGAACCTCATAGTTTCCGACACGTTGACTGAGGCCTACCAGCACATTACCCTTGTCCACATAATTGAGCCGGCTGTTTTGGGCATTGTAAAGGAAATTAGAATAGCGTGCGAAAATACTGTTTTCATCGTGGATATTGAGGATTCTCTCGCTTTCCCGCATAATCTCGTCTTCTACAACATCCTTTACCGAGACAATGTTTGTATACTGGTTTTTCTGTTTTTGGGACAGTGCCGCAACATCGGCATTGCTGAATTTTGCAACGTCCATGGCAGCCTTCATGCATTCCGCCATAATGGAGTACCCGTAGAAAAATTCATACATCACGCGTTCAACATAGGGGGCAGCTTTGTCATATATCTCGCCCGTGAACAGGCACTGCGGCAGATATGTATCATACAACACCTGATAAAGATCACGGTTGTTCAGGTCGGAGAAGGTCTGTCCCGAAAGAGTATTGCTGATATTCCAGATTCTGAACACAAAGTGACCTTCCTTGTACCATTCCTTGTTGCTGTCGATCAGGGCAGCTATCTCAACGAGCTTTTCTTTTTCTGTCAGGGAACTGCTGTTTCTGATGGATTTGATTTGAGCCGCCATACCGCTGGCGGTGGTATGCAGGCTGTCCAGCTCATGCCCCAGACCGTTTACATACAATTTGTTGCTGATCTGATCGAGAACATATTCGCCTGTCTGACTAATCTGGGAATTGATCTTTTCGAGCTGGGTTTCGATATCCTTTCTGAGCTGGTTCAAGTTATCGTTGACATCATCGAGAGTCGTTTCCTTGATGTCCAATACACCGGAAGCACCAAGAAGCTGCTCCAAGACACCCGTTACTTTTTCTATCCCCGGAAACACCGGAGCAAATCCGAAATTGAGGGCACCAAAGATGAGCTTTGACTCTACTTTCAGCACCTTCTTGTCCCAGTCGGTAACGTCATCTCCTAAATCCAGAGCATAAACTGTCGGCGACAAATTGGCTGTTGTTGTCATGGCAACCGTTCCCACCGAAAAGGTGGTCAATACCGATAAGGCAACAGCAAGCAGTCTTTTTTGCAGCAATGTTTTGTTCATAACACTCTCTCCTTATCTGTTAACTATTCATGTAAACAACTGATTGTATGTATAACACATTTTCTTCGGCTTGTCAAGGACTTTCCAGAAAAAAATTGCTACACAGCCTCATTATAGCTTATTTTGGATAAAAAGACAATGTTTTTTTACATTTTAAGAAAAATATAGCAAAACTGCCAAATCCTTTTCCTACCATGTCAGCAATCTGAACAAGGGCAAGGAAGATTCGACGGGCTTGGCGGCGAACCCATTTCGTGACATACTCCCGCCCCCTACGCTACCGTTTAGAGGCGGAGGACTTCTTGCCCATTTACGTTAAAAACCGCCACGGAGATCAATAGACCTCCTCGGAAACTAAAACTTTTCATCAACATGGATGATAGCACGAATTTAAGGATCGCCTTTTCACACACATTTGTAAAGCAAAAAATCAGTTTCCGAGGAAGTCTAATATGCCGCAAGCACATAAAGTTGTTAATCGGACTTGTAATTTGACGCCACACAAGCACAAGTTTTTAGGAAGGGGGGCGTGGTGTCCGGTGGACACTTTCGCCACAGGCAAAAGTATCCACCGATCCGACAGGTGAGACCGATCGACCAAATTGATTTCTATGTAAAAAACGCGGCGGCAGCTTGACATTTTTCACGCAGTGTGCTATAATGCAACTGCTATGGATCAATAGCTCAGTTGGTCAGAGCAGCCGGCTCATAACCGGCGGGTCCGGGGTTCGAGTCCCTGTTGATCCAGAAACGCCTCGTCACGATGTGCCGGGGCGTTTTTTCAAAGAAGCAACTGTCTGACCGGAAGAGAAAGGTGGCGGAACGGTGATGAGCCTACCGTGTGAGATCGTCAAAGATATGCTGGTGCTATATGAGGATAACACCATCAGCCGTGAAAGCCGTACAGCCATCGAGGAACATCTGACAAACTGTGAACGGTGTCGGACGTATTGGGAGAGCGTACAAAAGCAAAAAGGAGAGACGGTGTCTTCCCCTCCGGAGCGTGTCGCAGGAAAGTCCCGACAGCGACTTAAAAGGATCGTGAAACTGGTCATAGGAATCACCATCGCAGTGGTACTGCTGGGCGGCTGGTGGCTGTTCACGTTCGCCACAACCGAGAATCCGAACGTCTTTGTCACAACCCATGCGTATGTACAACTGTATGTTTTTGGCAAGGGTTCCGTCACCGTTAGCAACGATCCGCTTGTCCTCTATTGTGAAGCACGGTACCAGCTCAACGGTACCAAACAACGGCTGGCTGAACTTGGGTTTGAAGATACCGGTCGGATGGATGAGACAAAACGATACCTGCTGGTCAAGGACGGTGAACTGTACCGTGCGGATATTTCCGACAATCGGTTTATCGCCTATGCAACTGTTACGAAAGCCGACGTATCTGCCGACGAGCAACGCACACTGACAGAAACATTCCGGCAGCAAAAGAATGAGGTCAGTACCGGTGCGTGATGCCGGACGGCGGACACACTGTCTTTTACAACAAGACCTGTTTTTCGGCAGACAGTTCTTGTCGGAGCATCCCCGTATCGTAAAGGGCGTGAAGCACGGCAGAGCTTTTTGCTTCGGAAAGAGAATGTGTGGAAATCACACGACAAGTTTGTCTACTTACTCCCAAAAAACGACAGTTCACTCCAACAGTACTCGCATCTTGAGGAAGAATTTCCTATAATGGTGTCGCACGATTGGTCAGAAACGTATTTTTAGTTCACAAAAAATACGCAGTGCCTTCACAACGACTTCTTTTCGCCAAAAATCGTGCCTGATATTGTTGGGAACGGGTGATCTCACCTACATCCCGTTTCCCTATCCGCAAGTGCTGTGCTTTGCTTCTTGTTGATCGTTACGCCCCCTGTAAGCTGATCATTTCGCATGGCATTTGCGGTGCCTGAATGATCTTCGGTTGTTGGACAGCAGTACACCGTGCCCTTGTCTGACAAACGTCTGTCAAGAGGTGTCGAGGCACTCCTTGTCCGGCATACTCTTATACGGTTTCCCCATCGGTCAGCTCTTTTGGCTGACCGATGTTTTTTTCATCAAAAGGCGGCAGGGAAAGAATGCCGCTTCTAAAAAATGTCTGCACAAGTTGCTTGTGGGCGGAACGGTATCCCGCCAGTCACACATACCGGACGGGTTTTCAAAAAACGTCAGCGGAGCCGGAAACGCCGCTGACATAGCAGAGCAGAAAAATCAAACAGCCGTACAATATCACTTCCAGCCGTACAATAATATCACTTCGCCTTGGGGGTCGTATGCTCTCGTTTGGCACTGGTGTTGGGATGCTGTCCACGATTCTTGTGCGAACGTGAACGGCTGTTGTTCTTACGCTGACCGTTACCGCCTTTGTTTCCGCCGTCAGAAGGCTTGCGGGATGTCTTTTGTGGGTCGGACGCGTTCTCACGTTGTGGTGAAGATGTCTGTTTGTCGGCGTTGGTCTTGACCGGTGTGTCGGAGGGGGTGCCCTCTGCGGCATCGGTGTCGGCAATCGGTTCCGGTGGCGTATCCGTTTCGGCGGCTGTCTCTTCGGTGACAGAAGAGGTATCCGCTTTGTCTGTTTCAGTATCAGCGGACGAGGACTTCTTTTTATTGTAAAGAGCGTCCTCCATCTTTGCCTGTTCGTCCAAACGGCGGAAGCGTTCCTCCTCCTTCTGCATCTTGAGTACCTTCTTCTTCAGTTCGACCGAAAGATAGGGGCGGATCAGGCTAAACGTCTTCTCGTTGGGGGTCATCAGCAAAAGGGCGGGCTGCTTCCGCACTTTGTCATGGATGACAAAATAGTAGGTGTCCAGAGCGTACTCATCTTCGGCAGCACGAAGAAAGTTCGGGTATTTCGAGGGGTCGATGGTACGTTTGCCGGTCTCGGCATCAATATAGTAACCGAGGTCGTCAATGTTTTTGACGTCAAAATATGTGATATTGCGGCGTTTGGCACCACCCTTGATACGAGCGATTCGCAGCTCACCGAGCACGAAAGTGTATTCATACTCCACACGGGAGTGTTTGATGAGATAGTAAATCAAGTAGGTGCCCAGACCAAACATCGTCAGCACAATAAAAAACAGCCAATCGGCAACCGTGACCATCAGGATGATCGACACGATAAAAACAGCGATGATGATGCCCAGTGCGACCAACAATTTGGTGATGGTGGCAGGTGAAAACTTCCTTTTCACAACCTGCTCATAGTAGGAATCAATGTTTTCCACGTCAATATACTTTGCCATTCCCGACACCTCGTTTTTCACAGTGATACCCTATTATAGCACACCCCTCCAGATTATTCAATTGTTATTTTTCGGAACTAAATCCCC
>CACZZU010000169.1 GCA_902785765.1 uncultured Ruminococcus sp. | reverse complement strand
CCGTGACTTTATCACGACCGACGAGGTAGAAATCACCGACAGACCCGGTCCGATGTAAAGCGGATTTGCCGCACGGACAAGCATACCTGCATCGGCACAGAAAACACGAAAGCGACAGACTGCCCTTGACCGAGCGTCTGCCGCTTTTGTTTTGTGGTTGGAAAGAAAAACAGCGGGAGACAAGTCCCCTTTGACAAGGGTGGGTCTTCTGGTTGATGTAAATAACCCGTCCGGGTTTGGCTCCCTGCGGCTTGCTGACATAGCGTACCTTGGTGTAGTCCACGGGAACACGCCCCGATTCTCTGCCCTTGCTGTGGGCAGCAGCTAACGAAGCCGCCAATAGGATACTGTCTTCGTCCGGTTCACGGCCATCGGTGACAAGTATCGTATGCGAACCGGGAATGTCCTTGGCATGGAACCACAGGTCATTTTTGTGAGCCTGCTTGAGCGTGAGCTGGTCGTTTTGCTTGTTATTGCGGCCGATCCATATCGCAAAGCCGCTGGCCGAAACGAATTGCAGAGGCGGCAGGGCACTGACCGCCTTGGACTTTTTGCCCTTCAGTTTGAGATAACCCTGTTCAGTCAGTTCGGTGCGTATCTCGTCCAGTTCCCGCACACTGGCGGCACGAGACAAGCTGTCCAGCACCGAAGAGATATAGTCCAACTCTTCCTCCGCCTTGGCGATCTGTACCTGCAAAACCTGTTCGGCAGTCTTCGCCTTGCGGTAGTTTTTGTAGTAACGCTGGGCATTCACAGCGGCAGATAAGGACGGCTGAAGGGGAATGGTAATCTCCCGCAGTTCCTCGTCATAAAAATTCTCTGCCCGCAGTTGGGCGGCTCCTTTTTCGATGCGGTAAAGATTTGCCTGAATAATGTCGCCCCAGATACGCCACTGTTCCCGATCGGCACACGCCGCCAGCTCATCCTTTTGGAGATAGATTTTCCTGATGAGACGGGTCGCCGTGGTATTCAGCAGCCGGTTAAGGTCTTCCGACTTTCGCCGCATCGTTTCCATAGCGTCTCGCTTGGCATAATAGCGGTCGAGCAGTTCACAAAACGTCTCGGTTTCCCGCCGGGAACGTCCACTGCCATATTGCTGGATGTCCTCGAAGGTGAAGTCGATAGGCTTTTTTGTCTCGTCGATAATCATGTACGGCTGACCGCTGACCTCTCGTATCGCCTGAATACTGCGTTTGAGGAAAAACCGCAGACGGGACAGCCGTTCCTCGTCCATTTCTCGTGAAAGCACTTCTCGCCCTCGTCCGGTCAGATGTTCCCATTCTCGACAAAGAATCGGTGACACGCCCTGAACGACCGACAGCAACGCCTTCGACAATGGCATATTCTTCGGTAATTGCTGTACGGCTGCGATGATGTCATCCGCATCCTTGTCCAAGACACACAGCTTATCCTGTTGTGGCGGCTGTTCATAAGGCAGTCCCGGCAGAATGAGCCGTTGAGATGACATGGATGCATCCACTCGCCGGAACGCATCAATAATGAGTCCGTCTCCATCCACGAATACGATGTTGCTGTACTGTCCCATGATCTCGACCGCCAACGTCATTTGACAGAGATCCCCCAATTCGTTGGTGCCCTCAAATACCAACAGCAGGACACGCTCCAACGCAGGCTGACGAATCTCCCGCAAACGAGCACCCGACAGCTTTTTCCGCAAAAGCATACACAGCATGGGCGGTACCTTGGGATTTTCGGGTGTAGTTGTAGTAAGGTGAAGTCGGGCACTGCCTGCCCGAGCTGAAATCAACAGCTTCTTCGTTCCCTCACGGGAACGAAGTGACAAAATCAGTTCATCCCGTGAGGGTTGATAGATTTTGTCGACCTTTGTGTTCAGCAGTTGTTCTTCCAGTTCTTGTTTGATATGCCGTAAAAACGCACCGTCTAAAGCCATACTTCCTCCTGTTGCTTACCCATACAATACACCGTCTGTATCGGTCTCCGCCTGTAAAAATTCCGTTGTGCTAAAGCGTTCCCGCAGTTGTGCCGCCAATTTGGGTACGATACAGTCTTCCGAACCAAAATGACCCAGATCAAACACGGCGATGTCGTTTTCCTGTGCCATCAAAATCTGATGGTGCTTGATCTCACCGGTCACAATGGCATCGGCACCATGCCGTATCGCCAACGATATGTTTCCGCCGCCGGCACCACAGGACACGAGAATATCACGAATATCCCGTCCGATGTCCGTATAACGCAGACCCTTGAGGTGGAGCGTCTCACGAAGGTGCTCTGCCAATTCCCGACAGCTTGCGTAATCGTCCAGCTCACCCAGCAAGGCACAGTCTTCATCGAAACGCTGCCGTTGTGTTACGCCGACAGCGGCGGCCAAAGTATCATTCACGCCGCCGGCAGCCACATCCAGATTGGTATGTGCTGACAGGATGGTAACGCCTTGCTGTGCCGCCAGATACGGCACACTGCGGCTGGACAATGTTTTCAGCGGTTCAAAAATGACCGGATGATGGGTCACCACGATCTTGGCTCCCACCCGTACAGCCTCTTCCACAACTGCACGGGTTGCGTCCAATGCTATCAGCACCTTGTCGGATACTGCCTTTTCATCTCCGATCAGCAAGCCCACGTTGTCAAAGCTCATCGCCGTATCGAACGGGGCAATGTCATTCAAATAATCATAGAGTTCCCTTGCACGAACCAAAACGGTTCACCTCCTTGTTATTATGCCAAGTGTGCGTGGTCTCACCTGCTGAAGCGATGGGCATTTTCACTCTCGACACAAGTACCCACATCGGATGTGTTGAAGCGTTGTCAGCTCTTGACATTCCCACCCCGGCACCACGCTAATGTTTTCCTGCGGAACGAAAGGGACAGGTCACAAAAGCACAGCGGCACACATCACCAGATGATGGATAGAACGTACCGCCGACTGCCGAGCGTTCAGCAGGTCATACGGAGCGATAGCAGCATTATCCCATGCAGCCACGCACTGTCGATTTTTGCCGAACCTACAACAGTCCCCTCCCAAAGAATGTTCGTCTACGGAGACGTGACAGCTTGCAGGATACGCTCATACACAGCGGCTTCGTCCGCTTGTCCGGACTGATGCAGCCCACTAACCTTTCTTTGCAGTTTGCGGCACACCATGTCGATATACTGTGCCGCTTCCGGTGAATCCTGACGGGACAAACGTCCGATATACGCCACACGATCACTGCACGGCCGCTGTACGCCGTCATAGCGGCACTGCATAACGCTGTAACACTTGCGTCCTGCGGTACACGCTTGTTCCGTTTCGATACAAAAGCCGTTATCACACAAAAAACGCCGCAGCACTGCGGCACGGGTCATCGGCTGTAAGATCAGGCGGCGGCTTGATTCAAACAGCCACGGTGTACGGCCGATGATGGCGGTCATCAATTCGCCGCCCATGCCCGCCATGACAATATCCAACGCACTGTCGGGGTCAATCGCATCCAACCCGTCCGATAACACGGTCGTTACCTTGTCTTCTACCCCAAACCGCAGGATATTGCTTCTGGCATTTTCCAGCGGTCCCTGACGGATGTCACACGCCACTGCCGATAGAATTTTCCCTTCAGCGGCCAGCTTTACGGGCAAATAAGCATGGTCTGTGCCGACATCGACCAAACGGGTGCCCTCCCGCACCAACGAAGCACATAACGCCAAACGGTTGTCCAACGGGACGGACGGCTGACTATTGCTCACGTTTCCTCGACTCCTTCCCTCTGTCAGCGGTATAGGCTCAACAGGCCGTTCCCGCAAAGGAACATTTTCCTGCGGCAACGGCCTGTATGCTGTGTGTGTTTCTGTTGTGGGACTTACTTGTCCTTGATGTGCTCGTTGACAGCCTTTACCAGTTCGTCTGCATCTACGCCATGAACCATACAGGCTTGCTCAACTGTTTCGCCTCTGGAAGCCGGACAGCCGAGACAGTGCATCCCGATGGACAGAAAAATCGGAGCGGTCGTTGCGTCAATATCGAGGATGTCCCCGATGATCGTATCCTTTGTGATCTGTGCCATAGCCTTTCATCCTTTCTGTGTTTGATAACACCCTCATTATACACCATCTCCCACCCATTTTCAAGCCCCAAAGAAGTACCACTCTCGGTGGCTCAATGTGCAGGATAGTTCTTCCCAGAAGGGAGAGCAAGCATATAAAGAACGGGAATGCGGCGGCGGCGTCCCACCGGCGGCGTCCCACCGGCGGTGGGACGCCGCTGTGTACTTGGGCTTTTTGCAGTCATCAACAGCCGAAACAGTGGTGTTTCTCGGACGCTTTCTTGACATATTTGTGATGGTTCGTAAGAACCTGCGTGTACACGCCCTGATGAATGTTTTCCTACGGAATGAAAGTGACGAATGACGATGGCAGAGCGACACTCACCAATTAGTGTGGGTTTGGTAGTGATAGTCAACTGCTGTGTGTTCCGCAAGTGGTCGGGAGCGATAGCGGAG
>CACZZU010000168.1 GCA_902785765.1 uncultured Ruminococcus sp. | reverse complement strand
AACCACGGACGTGGTATTCGATAGCCTTCTTGTCCATATCGCTTGTCCCTCCTTTGTGTCGGTAAGCCATCTGCGGCATTCCCTGTGCCGGTGCTGCTTCATCATACGCCTCGCTGCTGCGGATCCCAAATGAACTTATGCAGCTGGAGCTGCAGCCGTACACCATTGAGCCGATGTTCCTTCATAAAATCCACGATCTCGGCCGGTTTGATCTGCCCGAAGACCGGACTCAAATAGACGTGGCACTTTCCGATCAGACGCTCTTCGTCAATAACCTGTTCGGCACGAAGCAGATCGTCCTGTCCGCCGACCACGAACTTCACGGTATCCTCCGCACACAGCCAGCGAAAATTCTCGGTGCACATTGCCGCTTCCATGTCGCTGGACGGCAGTTTATAATCCATCGTGAAGACAGGACGTGCCGTTTGTTGTGCCAGTGACCGGAGTGAGCGGCTGCCGTTTGTCTCGATCTCGACCCGACAGCCGGCGTCCATTAGAGCTTCGACCAGCGGGGGTAAATCTTCCTGCAAAAGCGGTTCACCGCCCGTCAGGGTGACGTTACGGATCCCGCTGTCCCGTACCTGCCGGACAAGATCTGCCACCATCATCGGCACAAACGGTGTGGTGGGTGTATTTGCCCAGCGGGTATCGCAGTAGGAACAGGACAGGTTACACCCCCGAAAGCGGATGAAGAACGCCAGTTCCCCCGCACGAGTTCCCTCTCCGTTGATGCTGATAAAATGTTCGGCAACAGCCAGCATGAGTCAGGACTCCTTTCGTGGTTCATAGACCGCACAGTTGTCCGGTGTTTCGTAGATCGTGACCCGTGTCACAGGCAGGTCTTTGTCCTGCAGCAAGGTGAAGAACAGGCGGGCAAAATGTTCGGCAGTAGGGCGAAACGCCACTTCGATCAGGCGAAACCCCTCTTCCCGCAGGGCGGCAAGGGTGGCTTCACGCAGAGAACCCGCTTCATAGATCAGGGCATGGTCATAGTCATCCGCCAAAGCCCGCACGACTTTTTTGAGGTCGCCGAAATCCACCAACATTCCCCGCTTCGTACCGCTTTCCTGCAATTGTTCGCCGCTGATTTCTGCCTCGATCACCCAATGGTGACCATGAATGTTGGCACATTTGCCCTGATAGCCTGCCAGAAAATGGGCACTGTCAAAGGCAGCAGTGGTTTTGAGCCGATACATCGCCTGTCCCCTCCTTCGGAGTATCATTCTCAACAAAAAGAAAGCGTCTGCCATTGGGCAGACGCACCGATATTTTCACTGATAACGCACAGAAAGCCAACGCACGAAGTGCTGTCACTCCGCACGATGCCCTAGTTTTGTTTAACGACAGGATGGTGCAAACGAACTGTCGTATTCTGTTTCCCATTATACCACATTTCCTTCTGCTGTCAAGGTGCATGATCTCGCCTGCACGGAAATCAATTTTGGTCGGTGGTTACATGGGGGAAACTCTTTTCCAGCGGAAAAAGGGAGATTCCCCCTATCTTGCCTATCAGTACCACAAGGGAACTTTCTCCGTTTACCCGGTCAGCGTGTTTGCCGGACACCGACACATGACATTTTTCGGACGGTGTTCCACTGCTGTGCATTTGGGCTTTCTACAGGTGGTGACAGCCAGCACGACGCGTTTCCCGGACATTTGACTGCGGAACGGAGGTGACAGATGACGATGGCAGAGCGACATGTTGTACATTCTTTTGCGTGGGTGTTTACAAAAGGTCGGGGAATATGCTATAATAAGGGCACGTGGCGTTTCTCCTGCCTTCAGGCAGGAGAAACGGAGTTACCTATTATTTTTTAGGAGTGTGATAGCAATGAAAACCACAAATGGTTCCGCAAAGCACAGCTTCAGCAAGAAAGCCGTCTGCCTGTCAGTGACGGCGGCCTTGGCTGTGTCTGCCTTTGCGGGCATGGGCGTTGTGTCAATGACAGCTAACGCCACCCCTGCGGAGGAATACGGACTGATGGATAACATTCAGGACGGCGTTATCCTCCACTGCTTTGATTGGAAGTACAGCGACATCAAAGCATCGCTGCCCCAGATCGCTCAAGCGGGTTTCTCTGCCGTACAGACCTCTCCGGTACAGCCGGCGGCCGGTACCGGTCCGTGGTACTGGCTGTATCAGCCACTGTCCTTCACTGTGGCTGAAAATGGCGATCTCGGCACCCGTGCCGAGCTGCAGGAACTGTGCGAAGCTGCCGAACAGTTTGGCATCAAGGTCATTGTGGACGTGGTTGCCAATCATCTGGCCGGTGACCACACCAACATTCAGTCTGATCTGGTCGCAGACGAGTATTGGCACCATGACGAGGGCAGCATCAACTACAGCAACCGCTACATGGTTACCCACGGTGCGTTGGGAATGCCCGACCTGAACTCCGAGAATGCGTATGTACAGCAAGTAGTGACGAACTTTGTGGACGACCTCAAGAGTCTGGGCGTTGACGGTATCCGCTGGGATGCTGCCAAGCACATCGGTCTGCCGAGTGAAGACTGTAACTTCTGGGCAGCCGTAACGGACAACGATCTGTATCATTACGGCGAGATTCTGGACGGACCTGTTTCCGGCGGTGGACAGAATCTGATGAAAGAGTACACCGACTACATTTCCGTGACCGACAATACTTATTCCTCCATGCTGGCGGGTGCCTTCAAGAACGGCAGCGTGCCTCCGGCAGAGGGTAATTGGTCCGCCGAAGGCGTAGACGCCGGCAAACTCGTGTATTGGGGCGAGAGCCACGATACTTACTCGAACGGTGAAGGTCAGGGAACGAATGCTTACAGCCAGAACGTTATCGACAGGGCTTATGCCGTAGCAGCCGCCAGAGCGGATGCGTCTGCACTGTACTTCTCTCGTCCGTATGCGACCGCACAGGATAGTATCCGCGTCGGCGTGAAGGGCAGTATGCACTTTACCAGCCCTGAAATCGCAGCGGTTAACCACTTCCACAATACTATGAACGGCAAAGCGGATGCGTATGCCGTTTCCGGCGATTGTGCCGTTGTGACTCGTCTGAACGGTGGTGCCGTGATTGTTTGCGGCAGCGGCAGCGGTGAAGTCAGCGTCAGCAACGTGGGCGGCTTTGTACCTGCCGGTACCTACTATGACGAAGTGACCGGCAACAAATTTGAGGTCACTCGTACCACCATCACCGGTACCGTTGGCGAAAGTGGTATCGCTGTGGTTTATGACTCTCCCTTTGCGGGTCATGTGTCTTGCGACACAGAAAGTGACACCACCTTCACAGGCAAGATGACCGTGAAACTGCACGCTGTCGGCGTGAAGAACACCACCTTCAGTGTGACAGACGGTGAACATGCCTGGGGCGGTACCTTTGAAGACGGAGACGAAATCGTCATCGGTGAAGCACAGGGTGAGATCGGTGCTGACCTGAACGACAACGCAATCGTGACCCTGACAGTTTTCGGTGAAGACGGCAACGGCAAGGAAGTTTCTTCTTCCTACACCTATTATAAGCTGGCGGACAGACCGCTTCCCGAAGTACAGGCGGGCGGTATTGTGTTCGATAACGCCGGCACCCAGTGGGACACTATCAATATCTACGTCTATGACGAGAGCGGTGCAGTTACCATCACCAACGGGGCATGGCCGGGTGTGGTGATGACCGATTGCGGCGAAGACTACTATACCTATCAGCTTCCCGAACAGTTTGCCAACTGCAAGCACATCATGATCATCTTCAATAACGGTGCCGGCGACCAGATTCCCGGTGCGATGCAGGATGGTATGACGATGGCGTATGCCGACAAGAAGCTTTATGACGGCACCAAGTGGATGAACTATCCGGGATATACCCCGTCTGACGATCCTGATCCGGAGCCGATTGATGACCCCGACACCCAGGAGCCTTCTCGTTACAGCATTGTTGGTTCCTTCAATAGCTGGATGAACGATATTCCGATGTACGAGATGACAAAGATGGATATGCCGGGCGTATATGTGGGCTATGTAGATGGTCTGCCAGCCGGTAACTACGAGTTCAAAGTCCGTGCTGACAAGGCATGGGACGACAGTTGGGGAGCTTATGAGGCTGACTTCGACCGTACCCTGAACAGCCAGAAGAACTGCACGGTTACGATCGGTGAAGGTGAGCGGTTGGTTGTTATGCTGAACACTCTCTTGATTGACCCCGAAGCCTTGTTGAATCCCGATTCGATGGTTTACGATCCCAATACGACCGCTGACGATGCCATCAACCTGTGGCCGGTGATGCCGCAGACGGAACATACCTTCGGTTTGGTCGGTTCCTTCAATAGCTGGGGCAAGGATATTCCGATGGAAGATATTTACGGCACCGGTGCGTATATAGCGACTGTAGAAGGGCTGACCCCCGGCGAGACCTACGAGTATAAAGTCCGTGCCGATGGAGCATGGGATTTGAGCTGGGGTGCTTATGAAGAAGATTTCGACCGTACCCAAAACAGCCAGATCAACTGCACTGTTACGGTAGACGAGAAGGCCACCAGTGCAAAACTCACGGTCATTCTTTCCACCATTGGTGTGGATGAGGCGGCCTCTAACAACCCCGATTCCTTCGTGAACGACCCCGAATTCACAGAGGCGGATAAGATCGACTTCTGGCCGGTACTGTCTAACCTGACTCTTGAGGGTGTCGATGACCCGACTCCTCCCGAGCCTTCGGAAGAGCCTTCCGAGGAGCCGTCCGAAGAACCGTCTGAAGAACCGTCTGAAGAGCCTTCGACTGAACCCTCCGAGTCGACTTCCGACGAACCGTCTGAACAGCCTTCTCAAGAGCCGACTTCTTCTACGCCGTCTGCACAGCCGAGTCAGGCTTCTCCTTCCAATGTTACGCCTGGACCCGAAGGCGTTAAGACAGCCGACACAACCGCTACATGGGCTATTGTGCTCCTGCTGATCGGTTCTGCTGCTGTGACCTTCGTCCTTACCGCCAAGAAGCGTTCTTGAGCAGAAGTGTTAAGTCCAAAGTAACGTGTGCCGCAAGGACGCCATACTTTCTTTAGCGGGCATACAGTGACAGCGGTGTTTGACCGCCCGATGTTAATTGGCACATTCATGCCGCTCCACAGCTTTCATTGTAAAGTTGTGGGGCGACTTTTTCCTGCCGATAATAAAAGAGCCGCCGGTTGTATTTCACCATCTCATGTTATACGCCTAGTATATTATACGAAACGTATAATATTTCTTCGCCGAAAAGTCTTGACTTTTTGGCGAGAGTGTGATATGATAAACAAGTCGTCAGGAACGACAACAATTGAACAGTTGGTGTTGATGACGTTGAGGGTCCACCCGTTCCCATGCCGAACACGGAAGTTAAGCTCAATGGTGCCGAAGATACTCGATTGGTGACGATCCGGGAAAATAGGAAGATGCCAACACTTGAAAGCAGCCACCCAATAGGGTGGTTGTTTTTTTATGCCGGACAGAAACAAAAGCCCCACAGCCTTTCCATGAAAGCTGTGGGGCAGAAATATATAGCGAGAGCCACAGAGCCCAACGATGAGGGGGCGTGACCACACCGGACGTGTTGTTTTTTTTCAGTCAGGCGGCGTCCCGCCGCTGTGCATTTGGGCTTTTTTCAGTCAGGCGGCGTCCCGCCGCTGTGCATTTGGACTTTTTTTAGTCAGCGGCGGCAAAAACAGCGGTGTTACTCGGTCGCTTTCTTGGTATTTCTGTGATGATTAGTGAGAACTTGTAGGACACCACACGGATGAACATTTGCCTGCGGAATGAAAGTGGCGGATGACGAAAACAGAGCAACATCCACCAATTGGTGTGGGATGGATAGTATAGTCAACTGCCGTGTGTTTAACAAGTGGCCGGGAGCGGGAACGGAGTTGTCTGGTGCGGGTGTCCAGTGGATACCTCTGCCGAAGGCGGAAGCACCGATCGAGCCAACCGGCGAGACCACGCACCGCCCCACTAGAACTTACGGTATTTTTTGACGGGACGCTGGGTCTTTTTCTTGCGGCGGTAAATGAGGAGGATCACGACATAGAACAGGGCGAGCATGACAACCACAGCCAATGTGATGAGAAACCAGCGGGAGGTTACAATCTGCTTGAGGGTATCGAGGATCGACAGCAATTCACTGCGGTCGACGTTTTCCGACACGACCAGATCAATGGTTGCCAAAGGCTGATTGGCGTAACTTAACGTCACGGTGCCGACCACATCACCTTCTTTCACGGGAGCACTGATGCGTTCCGGCAGGTTATAGGTGCGGTCAATGCTGGAGATAGCAACATCGTCCGGCAGGATCGTAGAATAGGTGGTGGCTGGCGAGAGTTGGATGGTGTCTTTGTTCCAAGCAAAATCGAGACCGATCTCTTTCACGAGATCGTTTTTATCGAGGATGGTCTTGATGCTCAGGTTATCGAATGCCCACTCATACAGGTGGATCGAATCGAGCATGGCACCGTTCTCGTAGGACTCTCCCTTTTCGTCCTCATACGGAGCACCGTAGGCAACACACAGATATGTGTAGCCGCCTTTCGTGGCAGTGGACACAAGACAATAGCCCGAATCGTTGCCGGTAGAACCGGTCTTAATGCCTTTGGCGTAGGGGTAGTACAGATCGCCGCCCCGTACCGGGTCGATCATGGAGTTGGTGGTGACCAGATAGCGGTCTTCACCGAGAATATCCGACGTAGCGGTATTGGTGATGTTCTCGAACTCCGGCAGGGTGAGAGCGTATTTTGTCATCTTTGCCATATCGCTGACGGTAGTATAGTGATCGTCAGCGGGCAGACCGTGCGGGTTAGCAAAGTGCGTATGCGTACAGCCAAGTTCAGCGGCTTTTTGATTCATCAAGTCGACAAAGGCATTGATGTTGCCTTTGCCCACATAATCTGCCAACACCAAGGCGGCATCGTTGCCGGAAGGAATCATCAGGCAGTGCAGAAGCTGATAGATCGAGAGCGGTTCGCCCTCTTTCAGACCGGCGATCGAACTGCCCGTACCGTCCAGCATATGGATGATACTGCTCTTGACAGTCACAATCGTACCCTTGAGGTCTTTGACGTTTTCGGCAGTGATGATGTAGGTCATGATTTTGGTGGTAGAGGCAGGCGGACGAAGGGTGTCGGCATTTTGCTGATAAACGACAATATCGGTGTCGATGTTCTCCAGATACAGGGCAACACAGTTGGTGTCAAAGTCAATCTTGAATTCGGCGGCACGAGTCGGCACAGCACCGCTCAAAACGGTAGTCAGCATCACAACAGCACACAGCAGGAACAGGCGTACTTTCTTCATAACAGTAAATCAACTCCCAGAATATGATGAAATCCGCACAAGGCGGGTGGTAGAATACCAGGTAGTACCTACTATTCTACCCCATTCCGGCAGAAAACACAAATGGGATATTGACAGAAAAATCCTGTTGAATCAGCGGGTTTGTAGGTATTATTGGATAAGAACCGTCCACGGTTTTTCCTGAAATCATACAGCAAAGTGGGGAAAGGCATGATCTTTATCACAGGCGATATGCACGGGGAATATGCCCGCTATGAACATAAGAAGCTGAAAGCTCTGAAAGAGGGGGACTGTCTGATTGTGTGCGGCGACTTTGGCTTTGTATGGGACGGTTCGGAACGGGAACAGGCGGTGCTGCACAAGATCGCCGACAAACGCTTCCGCACCTTGTTTGTGGATGGCACCCATGAGAATTTTCCGCTGCTTCGGCAGTATCCTGTGACAGAACTGTACGGCGGTCACGTCCGAAAGATTGCGGACAACATTTTTCACCTCCTGCGAGGCGAGGTGTACACCATCGAAGGACACACCTTTTTTACCTTTGGCGGCGGTGACAGCACCGATAAAGACCTTCGTCTCGAAAACGGTACATGGTACCGTGAAGAACAACCTACACGAGAAGAAATGGCAGTGGCTGTACGTCATTTGAACGCCTTTGACCGGCGGGTTGACTACATCATCACCCATCAGCCTGCTCAGAAAGAACGGGTACTGGTGGATGGATTCAGCCCCACCACACCGCTGACGACGTTCCTT
>CACZZU010000167.1 GCA_902785765.1 uncultured Ruminococcus sp. | reverse complement strand
TTGATGATCGTCGTTTTACCGCTGCCGGTAGCACCAATAAATGCGATGGTTTCACCACGCTTGACTTTGAAGCTAATATCGGAAACAGCCTCTTTATCCGAGCCGGGATAGGCAAAACCAACGTTTTTGAACTCGATCGTACCTTCGTCCTTGAAATCAACAGGATTCTCTGGATCCAGCACAGAGACATCGTGCGTGATGACCTCATGGACACGCTTTGCACTGACAGAAGCTCTCGGCCAGATAACGATCAGGGTGACCATCAAAACGAACGACATGATGATCTGGCTGGCGAGCATAACGAATGCGTTTGTCGCACTGAAAGACACAGAGGCAGCTTCCATATTCATGCCGTTGAGGACAAATGCACTTGCCCACAGGATGGACAGGGACAGTCCCGACATGACCAACATAACAAACGGTGTGAAGAAAGACAAGACTCTGCCGGCAAAGATCTGTACCTTGGTGAAATTGGTATTGACCTTCTCAAACTTGTCTTCCTGATAGGATTCGGCGTTAAACGCTCTGACAACTCTGACACCGGTCAGGTTCTCTCTGGAAGCAATGTTGAGCATATCGGTCAGCTTCTGGACGATCTTGAACTTCGGTGTCAGCATCATCAGCAGAACGGCAACCGCAACGACAAGGAGCACCAGCCAGATAGCGGTAACGATCGTCAGTGAGGTGCTGGCATACTGCAGCAAAAGAATGACAGACCACACCATCACGACAGGAGCCAAAAATGCGGTCTTTAAGAATGTGAGCCACGCAAGATGGACATTCTGCATATCGTTGGTGGTTCTGGTAATCAAAGACTCGGTCGAGAAAGAAGCAAAGTCCGAAATAGCGAACTGGTTTGCTCTCTCATACATTTTTTGTCTGATACCGGTAACGGTGCTGCTGGCAGTCGCACTGGCTACAAATCGGATCACGACCTCAACGGCCGCCATCATAATGGCACATATCGCCATATACAGACCATACCACCAGATCTCGGCTACGCCTTTTTCTCTGCTGGTTTGCACCGCACCAGTAAGCAAGCTGATGTAGCTTACAATTTGCATCATGAAGTAAACTTCGCACAGCGTCAGCAAAAAAATTGCGATGACGGAGCCCCAGTTTTTAGCCTTCATGTTTTTGAAGAGTAACTTAAACATGACATCCCCTCTTTTTTGAAATTTTTATGCAGGTAATACCGCATCATTCCAGTGCCACACACACCTCCTCTGCATAAAAATGCTCAACCGTCCGTGAACTGTGCCGTACTGTCTGCATATATTAACGGCAAAATCGCCGCTAATTCCTTAATATGGTGACATACTCCCTTATGTTGACCGGCGGAAGCTCTTCGCTCAAATACGGCAAGCTGTTCCCATGGTTTTTATATTTCGTCAAAAATGCCGCACAAAGACGGTTCCATGCGGTTGTCATTGTGCGGCGTTGTTTTCATCGACTAATGATCTCCATGTTGACAGCACTGCCGGCAGATGCCCCGATAATTCCTCCAACTACGTCTCTGCATTTCTCCGGTCCGATCGTATCTGTATTTGACATAACCGCAAAAACCATATTGCCTCCCTTGAGCTTGAACGGAAGGTCTAACAAACCGCAGCGAAGATAGAACTCGTGTCTCTTGACTCTCTGTACCGTATTTTCCGCTTCCTGTTCCCAATCTTCTATGGAGAACAAAAGACAGTAATCCTTGTACTTTTCCAAGATCGCTCTCATCGCCTTTGTGCCGTATCCCTTTCCTCTGCAGGAGGAGTCGACCGCAAAGTAGAGCAAATAGGCGACATCTTCAAACGTCAGCAGATAAGCCATCCCGATATTCTTCTCTTCCTCACGAATAACCCAAAAATCTCCCACTCCTTGCTCGATCTTTTCCTTTAACACCGAAAACGGCGGTCTTTCGTTAGGAGGAAAAGCCTCTACAAGCAGTGCTTCCACATAGGGATAATCCTTTTCCTGAAGTTTACAAAGTTCCATGTTAACATCCTTCTTTCGATAGTTTTTATTGTTTCTGCACAAAGCAGTCCGACACGAATGTATCACCAACAAGGACACCGTTCATAATAAGCCTGACGGCACCCCTCTTAATGATCTGACATCGGTATCGATACTTTCACTAATGTTCCTCCGCCTTCACGCATCTCAATCGTCAATGTACCGCCACACATCAACTCAAGTCTGTGCCGAATATTATCCAGAGCGATATGCGGCTCGTTGTCAGCGACCGGATCGAAGCCGGAACCATCGTCTTCTACAATGATCTCACTGGAAGTATCTGTCCGCCGTGTGATGACAGAAATATGGATCGGAGCGTTGCTGGATTTCATACCGTGCTTGACGGCGTTCTCTACGATAGGCTGCAATGTCAGCGGCGGCACACGGAACAGGGTGTGCGGCGTATCAAAGTGTACAAAAAGAACATCCTCAAACTGTGCCTGCTCAACGGCAAGATAAGCACGGGTATGCTCCAGCTCATCATGGAAAGGAATGGTGTCTTTCCTCGCAATAGCAGAAAAATTCTTACGCAGGTAAGCAGTGAAGTCCAGCGTAACCTGCTTGGCTTTTTTAGGGTCTTGTTCACAGAGATAGTAAATCCCCATCATGGTATTATAGATGAAGTGAGGCCGCATTTGCAGTACCATGATGTCGGCGTACTGATTGGCAATCTCACGCTGCTGCCGCATATATTGTTCCATGTTGTCCCGAAGGATAATTTCAAGCATCGTCAGTGCACAAAGAGCCATCCAGAGTGGGACGACCATATCGACAGTACTGAACATATACACGATAATCAAGATCGTCGTAGGCAACAGATAGAAAAGAAGAGCCATGAAAAACCTTTTGGAGAGTTTTTTCCGCCTTCTGATTAAGCCTCCCATGCTGACAATTGTAATCAAAGACATCGGAACTAACAGAAGCGGAAGCCACGAACCACGAAGGTACTGGTTATCCGAAGTAATAGAATAGAAAACATCCGTAAACTGGGCACCCAACAGCATGAAGCAAAATATAGCCCACAGCATCATTATAACACGCAGCAACACGCTGTTTTTTAAGTTTTCTCCGCAGCGATGTAACAGAAGGGGCACAGGCATAGGTGTCAGCACAGAGAAAAACAGATATTCAACAACAGAAACTACCTTTTGTGTTGCCGCCATAGTGGGATTGTTATAAATAAGCAGGTCAATAAAAAGAGCAACAGCATACAGAAAAAGAAGCGAAAAAGTCACGATAAAATAACGCCTGTTCCACCGATCAAGTGCAGGCATAAAAGCAGAGAATACGATACCGATCGACATCATTGCCGACATAGCACCGCTCATCGAATAACCGGCAATAATGAGCCAATCCATCATGTAGCTTCGCCCCCCGTCCAAAACGGGTATCTCAATTTTTTCAGTTGCTCTCGAACACCTTGCGGTGTGATCGGTTTGAGCATAAAACCGCTTGCTCCCGTACTCCAAGCATCGAGAGCATACTCACTGTATGCCGTAAGGTACACAACATTGGTACGGGGATTGATCTCGAGCAGTGTGCGGCACAAATCGAGTCCGCTCATATTTCTCAACTCGATATCCAAAAAGGCAAGGGCAACCCTGTTGACCTTTGCGTATTCGATCGCTTCGGACGCATTCGTAAACCCCATGACGGTGGCATGAGGCATCACCTCTTCGAGAACGGGCAGTCCTCCGTTGAGGATCAATTTTCTGTCATCTACCATAATGACATTCGGATACTCATCGCTCTGTGCCGCTGCGGAAAGCAGCATATTAACATCTACGCCCAATACTTCGGAAAGGCGAAATATCATCACAGCATCTGGCAAACGGCTGCCCGTTTCCCACCGAACTACTGTGGAACGAGTAACATACATCTTATCAGCCAACGCCTGCTGGGAAAGTGCTTTTTCAGTTCGTAGTTTTCTCAAGGTATCCGAAAAAAGACGACTCATTATACGCCATACTCCATAGTTTATTGTTATTTTTGACCCTATCTGTCAGTATTCCACACGACTTTACATAATATTATAAACAAAAACAGGATATAAAACAAGGAATTTTATCAATTCCGCTGTTCCATAATGGAACAGCGGAATGATATTGTGCTGAATAATTCTAAAAATATATGTGCTAAAGCGGAAAAAGCACTTGACAAACGACACTTTCTGTTGTATAATGAATACTGTTCTTGATGAACGACAATTGAAGACATAGGGGTATAGCTCAGTTGGTAGAGCAGCGGTCTCCAAAACCGCGTGCCGAGGGTTCAAGTCCTTCTGCCCCTGCCAAA
>CACZZU010000166.1 GCA_902785765.1 uncultured Ruminococcus sp. | reverse complement strand
GACGTTCTTCTTTGGCTATCAGAAGGACAGTGCGACGCCCGAAGAGATCGAGTTCCTGTACTACTTCACCGGTCGTGTGCTGTTCCGCAGCATTGAAAACCCCGACAAAACCGTGCAAGAGATCATTGACATGACTTGATAGGAGGAACCCACCCATGTTAGAACAACTGAAAGAACTCATCACCAACTATGTAGCTGTCGATGCCGACAGCATCACCGAGAATTCCCGCTTTGCCGAAGACCTTGGTTTCAATTCCTACGACTTCATCTGTATGCTGGGCGACTGTGAAGATGAATTTGACATCGAGATCGAGCAGTCCGAAGCTGCCAAAAGCAAAACGGTCGGTGAGCTGATTACCTACATAGAGGGTGTACGGGCATGAATGTGACAACACTGAAAGAGCTGGTCTATTACGCCGACGAACGTTTCGGCGAAGAGACCTTTGTCATCGAGTACAAGAAACGCCAGTTTGTGGAGCATAGCTACCGCCAATTCCGGCAGGACTGTGACGCTTTGGGAGCATGGTTCAACGAACAGTTTTCCGACAGAGTACACGCCGCTGTCATTGGGCTGACCAGTTATGAATATCTGGTCGCCTGGTTCGGCATCCAGTGCAGCGGCAACGTGTCTGTGCCGCTGGATAACGCCAATAACGCCGAACGTATTGCAGATGAGATCGTCCGTTCGGACAGTGAGGTCGTCTTCGTAGACGATAACCACCTCAAAGACGTTGACACCTTCCGTCAGCTCTGCCCGAAGGTCAAGCACTATTTCCACCTCCACCATACCGCCGAGGGCGTACTGTTCCTGGGCGATCTTCTCGCACAATATCAGGGGCAGCAGCCCACCAAGTCTTCGCAGCCTGCTGACATGGCGGCGATCCTGTTCACCTCCGGCACGACCGGCAAAAGCAAGGGCGTCATGCTCAGCAACGAGAACCTCATCGACAACGCTACCTGTGAACCCGATTTAGGCTTCCACGGCAATAAACGGATGACTGTCCTGCCGATCCACCACATCTTCTGCTTCACCTGCGATATTCTGTGCAGTCTGTGGTATGGACGTACCCTGTGCGTCAATGACAGTCTCATGCGTATCATCAAGAACCTCAAGGTCTTCCGTCCGACAGACGTGACATTTGTTCCGATGATCGCCGCCTCTATCCTGAACCGCATGAAGCAAATGGCCGGCGAAGACGGCGACAAGCTGGCGGTCGGACGGGAGGTGTTCGGCGACAATTTCAGCGTCATCTACTCCGGCGGTGCCTATTTGAGCCCCAAGATCATCGAGGGATACCGTTCGTTCGGTATCGAGATCGCCCAAGGCTACGGCATGACCGAGTGTTCGCCGCGTATCTGCTCCGGCATCAAGAACTGTCCGAAGCCGTCTTCAGTCGGTGAGATCGTACCCGGCTGTACGGTACGCATCGTGGACAATGAGATTCAGGTCAAGAGCAAGTCCGTGATGATGGGTTACTACCATAACCCCGAAGAGACCGCCAAGTCTTTGACGCCGGACGGCTGGCTGATGACCGGTGACCTCGGCTACAAGGACGAGGACGGCTATCTGTACATCACCGGCCGCAAGAAGAACCTCATCATTCTCTCGAACGGCGAAAACGTCTCGCCGGAAGAAATCGAGAACCAGTTCGCCTATTTTGCCCCCATCAAAGAGATCATCGTCTCCGACAAAGAGGGACAGATCACGGCGGAAGTCTATCCCGATCCGGATTATGTGTCCGAAGACATCCGTGCCGAGATACAGGCAAAGATCGATGCGGTAAACAGCACCTTCCCGACCGCTAAACAGATCGTCCGTCTCATCCTGCGTGACACCGAATTCCCCAAAACCGCCTCCAAAAAAATCATCCGGTAAGGTTGTGTCTTTGCCTCAACCCCCGTTGAGGGGCTTCTGCCTTCGGCAGGGGTGTCCACCGGATCCCTCGCACCCCCTCAACAGGGAACAAGTTCCCTGCACCCGTCGCGGATGCTTCCGTAAAGTGTTTGACGGCTTTACAGTGTACATGATCCCGCTGCTTTCGTGCGAAGCGGCGGGATCATTTTTTCTTTACCCGATGCGGCAAAGCCGTTTTCATCGTAGACGATGTATGCTATAATGGTCTCACGGAACCACCCACATCAATGAAAACGGAGGTATCACTATGAACCAGCACACGAGATTCAATCTTCCCATCTGTCTGGCGGTGGAGGATGACGCATTGTTCCACTCGGATGCCATCGTCCGGCGTTACATTCCGGACATTATCGGACAAAAGACCATCGTTGTGTCCGAGCAGTTCCTCATCGACCTGTACAAGGACAAGATCACCGAGATCAGCCGTGACTTCGGAAATGCGGAGATCGTCGCCATTGACAGTGCCAGCTTTGATGGGGCTGTTGCCATCGCCAAGAAGGTCTGTATCGAGGATGTCAAGGTCATTATCGGTATCGGCGGCGGTCGGGTACTGGATACAGCGAAATACGCCGCCCATATCAGCAAAGCAGTGTACATCTGTATGCCCACCTCCCTCAGCAACGACTCCCTGGCATCGCCGTTTTCCGTTCTGGAAACACAGGATATGGCACGCAAGACCCTTCCCTGTAAGATACCCACCGCCATTATCGTCGACACCAACATGATTGCCTCGGCACCGCTGGGACAAACCCTCTCCGGCATCGGCGATACTATCGCCAAACATACGGCATTGTATGACTGGAAACTGTCCGCCGCTCAAACGTCTTCCAACGTGGATGACTTCGCCTATGCACTGGCACGCATGAGTTACGATTCGGTGTATCACTGTGACGAAAAGGATCTCAAGAGCCGTGTGTTCATCCGCATTTTGTCCCGTGCCTTGGTCATGGGCGGTCTTGCGATGGAAATTGCCGACTCCTCCCGCCCCTGCAGCGGCAGTGAACACCTGTTCGCTCATGCCATCGAGGAATACTATCCGCAGGTCAAAATATCCCACGGTCTGGCGGTCGCCATGGGCAGTATTCCCGCCTGTATCTTTCAGGGGCAGTCCCCCGATGGACTGATTAACTTTTTCCACACCTACGGTCTGGACTTCAGCCCGCAAAGCTATGGCATCACACCGGATATGTTCGAGGATATGTGGCTGAAAGCCCGCACCGTCCGCCCCGGACGCATCACCGTCCTCAACGACATCCAACACGATCGGGCACTGCTCGATGAAATTTACCAAAGGATGGTGGAAACTGCATGAAAACCGGTCTGATCTTTGATATGGACGGCACCCTGTGGGACTCTTCAGAAAATGTTGCCGCCTCTTGGAACGAAAAACTTCGGGAGCTGGGCTATATAGAGCGTCCCGCTGTCACGCAGCAGGATATTATGCGTGTCATGGGACTGACGATGGACAAAATCGCCGACATCATCTTCGCTGATTTCTCGAAAGAACAGCGAATGGCACTCCTTGACCGCTGCTGTGAATATGAGAATGAATACCTGCGGCGACACGGAGCGGTGCTGTATCCTCTTCTCGGCGAAACGCTGCATCTGCTCCGCCAGAAGTACCCTCTCTTCATCGTCAGCAACTGTCAGCAGGGCTACATCGAAGCCTTCCTCGACCATTATCCATTCGGGGACTGCTTCACCGATATTGAGTGCTACGGGAACAATCTCAAGAGCAAGGGCGAGAATATCGCCCTGATCGCTGCGAGAAACGGTCTTGAGCAGGCGTATTATATAGGCGACATACAAGGTGACTATGACGCCGCCCAACAAGCGGGGGTCGGTTTCATCCATGCCGCCTATGGTTTCGGCACGATCAATGTCAAAGTGCCGGCACTGAAAGCCTTCAGCGACCTGCCCGCACTGTTGGCTCCGCTCGCCGAAAAAGAGGTGGTGCTCTATGTCGACGATGCGGCCTTCGACGTTTTAGCCGGCCATTATCCTGCCGCGCTGCTCTGTCATGCCGATGCCGAGACGTTCGCCAGTGATCCTTGCTGAGCTAGTCACTACGGAGTTGGCAGGGATGATGATGTCACCCACACGCATCTGCTCCAACAGCCTGAGTCGTACCTTCTGTCCGTCAGTGACGGTCTGATTGCCATAGATGCAGGCTGAAATGGTGTTCTTGTCGAGTGCCGATACGATGCCGACGGCAGTATTGAAAGCCATGTTTCGCTCCACGGAATAGTCTGCCATAAATTCCTCGTTGCCCTTCTCCTGCTGGAGAGCCGACACCACCGACTTCTGCACGTTCCTCACGGGAGTCACCTGCACTTTGTCGCCCGATGTTGATGTAACAGCCTGCCCCTGCTGTTGAGTACCGCCCGGCATATACTTTGCAGCCATCTGGTACGACTTTTCCATCAGTTCCA
>CACZZU010000165.1 GCA_902785765.1 uncultured Ruminococcus sp. | reverse complement strand
GGCCGAGTATATCGACGAGTGGGCCGCCGGCGGTCGTAAGAACCTCTTCGGCGAGACCGTGAAGGTCGTCGAGATGCAGAGCGAGGCCGGCGCCGCCGGCGCCGTGCACGGCTCGTTGCAGGCCGGTGCTCTGACCACCACCTACACCGCTTCGCAGGGTCTGCTGCTGATGATCCCGAATATGTACAAGATCGCCGGTGAACTGCTGCCGGGCGTATTCCATGTTTCGGCTCGCTGCGTGGCATCTCACGCCCTGAACATCTTCGGCGACCACTCGGACGTCTATGCCTGCCGTCAGACCGGCTTTGCGATGCTGGCCGAGACTAATACGCAGGAAGTTATGGATCTCGCTCCGGTCGCTCACTTGGCCGCTATTGAGGGCAGAGTGCCGTTTATCAACTTCTTCGATGGCTTCAGAACCTCTCACGAGATTCAGAAGATCGCTATCTGGGACTATGACGACCTCAAAGAAATGTGTAACATGGACGCTGTCAAGGCGTTCCGCAAGAGAGCACTCAATCCGGAGCATCCGGTGATGAGAGGTTCGCATGAAAACGGCGACATCTTCTTCCAGCACAGAGAGGCCTGCAACAAGTACTACGAGGCCGTTCCGGAGATCGTTGAGAAGTACATGGGCAAGATCAACGAGAAGCTCGGTACCGACTATCAGCTCTTCAACTACTACGGTGCTCCCGATGCCGAGAGAGTTATCATCGCTATGGGCTCCATCTGCGATGTGGCAGAAGAAGTTATCGACTATATGAACGCTCGTGGCGAGAAGGTCGGTCTGGTCAAGGTAAGACTGTATCGTCCGTTCCGTGCTGATAAACTGGTGGCAGCTATTCCGGCTACCTGTAAGAAGATCGCTGTGCTCGACAGAACCAAGGAGCCCGGTGCACTGGGTGAGCCGTTGTTCCTCGATGTAATTGCCGCTCTGGCTGCACAGGGCAGAACCGGTATGCAGGTTGTCGGCGGCCGTTATGGTCTGGGTTCCAAGGATACACCGCCTTCCAGCGTATTTGCTGTATACGAAGAACTGGCCAAGGATGCTCCCAAGGCACAGTTCACAATTGGTATCAACGATGACGTGACCTGTCTGTCACTGGAAGAAAAGCCCGCTCCGAATACGGCAGCAGAAGGCACGATCGAGTGCAAGTTCTGGGGTCTGGGCGGCGACGGTACCGTTGGTGCGAACAAGAACTCCATCAAGATCATCGGTGACTACACCCAGAAGTATGTACAGGCGTACTTCCAGTACGACTCCAAGAAGACCGGCGGTGTGACCATCTCGCATCTGCGTTTTGGCGACAAGCCCATCAAGAGCCCCTACTATATCAATAAGGCAGACTTCGTGGCCTGTCATAACCCGTCCTATATCCTCAAGGGCTATAAGATGGTGCAGGATGTTAAGCCCGGCGGTGTTTTCCTGATTAACTGTCAGTGGAGTCCCGAAGAGCTGGATAAGCACCTCAATGCCGAGACCAAGCGGTATATTGCCAAGAACAACATCCAGTTGTACACCGTTAACGCCATTGACCTTGCCGAGCAGATCGGTATGGGCAAGCGTACCAACACCATCCTCCAGGCGGCGTTCTTTGCTCTGGCAAAGGTTATGCCGATCGAGGAAGCTGTACAGCACATGAAGGATGCAGCCACCAAGTCCTACCTCAAGAAGGGTCAGGATATTGTTGACATGAACCACAAGGCGATTGATGCCGGTGTAACCGCTTTCGTGAAGGTAGACGTTCCTGCCGCATGGGCAGACGCTGCCGATACACCTGCTGAAAGCACGCTCGCAGGCAGGGAAAAGACCGTGAAGATGGTCGAGACCATTCTGGAGCCTGTCGACAAGATGGACGGCGATTCTCTGCCGGTATCTGCTTTCGTTGACCATGTGGACGGTACTTTTGAACTGGGTGCTTCCGCTTATGAGAAGCGTGGCGTTGCTGTGATGGTACCGGAGTGGAACGAGGCAACTTGTGCGAAGTGTAACAAGTGTTCGTTCGTATGTCCGCACGCAACGATTCGTCCGTTCGCTCTGTCGGAAGAAGAAGCCGCCGCTGCTCCCGAAAACACCAAGATCGCTCCCAAGCCGGTTGTCAAGACCGACTACAAGTATACACTGGCCATCTCGCCGATGGATTGTATGGGCTGTTCTGTCTGTGTAGGCGTTTGCCCGACCAAGTCCCTCAAGATGGTGCCCGCAGAGACACAATACGACCAGCAGAAGGTCTTCGACTATTGTGTCGCCAAGGTGACCGAAAAGCCCGAAGTGGCTTCCAACGCTACTATCATCAGCAGCCAGTACAAGCAGCCTCTCCTTGAGTTCTCCGGTTCCTGTGCAGGCTGTGCCGAGACCTCTTACGCTCGTCTCGTGACCCAGCTCTTCGGTGACAGGATGTATATCTCCAATGCCACCGGCTGTTCTTCTATCTGGGGCGGTCCTGCTGCTACTTGTCCGTACACTGTGAATAAGGACGGTCACGGTCCGGCATGGGCTAACTCCCTGTTCGAGGATAACGCCGAGCACGGCTTCGGTATGTATCTCGGTCAGAAGGCTATCCGTGAGAGACTGATCGCTGAACTGGAAGAGATCGCTGCCGGTGAAAAGGCTCCCGAAAGCGTCAAGGCGGCTATCGCTGAATTCCTCGCAACGAAAGAAGACGGCGAAAAGAACACCGCCGCTGCCAACAAGGTCGTTGCCGAGCTGGAGAAGCTGGACTGCGACTGCAAGAACAGACTCGATGTTCTCGAAAACAAAGAGTTCCTCGCCAAGAAGTCCGTATGGATCTTCGGTGGTGACGGTTGGGCTTATGACATCGGTTTCGGCGGCGTAGACCACGTTCTCGCTTCCGGCGAAGATGTCAACATCATGGTCTTCGATACCGAGGTGTACTCCAACACCGGTGGACAGGCTTCCAAGGCGTCCCAGATCGGTCAGGTCGCACAATTTGCGGCAGCCGGTAAGTCGATCGCCAAGAAGAGCCTCGCTGATATTGCTATGTCCTATGGCTACATCTATGTAGCCCAGATCGCGATGGGTGCTGACCAGAACCAGACCCTCAAGGCGATCAAGGAAGCAGAAGCCTATCCGGGTCCGTCCCTCATCATTGGTTATGCTCCCTGTGAGATGCACTCCATCAAGGGCGGTATGAAGAACTGTCAGGCAGAAATGAAGAAGGCTGTGGAGTGCGGTTACTGGAATATGTTCCGCTACAATCCGGCTCTCAAGGCAGAAGGCAAGAACCCCTTCATCCTCGACAGCAAGGCTCCGACAACTTCTTATCGTGACTTTATTCTCGGTGAGGCTCGTTACAGTGCCCTGACCCGTTCCTTCCCTGAAAGAGCGGAAGAACTCTTCAAGAAGGCCGAAGAGAAGTCCGTTGACCGTTATGACGAACTCAAGCACCGTGCCGAATAAGATCGGAACGCAGTGAGGGATTCCGGCAGGGGGACATGATCCCTGTTTCCCTCGGCAGGGGTTAGCCGCCTCTGCCATGCCGTTGTGCTTTGTCAGGTTTCGGCAAATCATCATACAAGCTGCCCCGTCACCTTTGCTGAAAGGTGACGGGGCAGCCTTTTTTTCGGGCGATGAAGGAGCCGCCGCCCGTTTTGAGGTCTGTGTCAAAGCGGGCGGCGGGATTCATCCTTTTCTGTTTGTTTGAGCGGCCGCATCCTGCGGCGGCGTTTTTGTTTCCGGACAAGAGATCATTGAGAGTTCTTCGATCGTATGGTGCAGTTTGTCTGCCAGAGGGGTGTCGGCGGCACGGTAGTATTTTTCCTTACCGCTGCGGCGGGAAACGATCAGACCGGCTTTCCGGAGTAACTGCAGGTGATGCGAGACCGCCGGACTCGACATACCGGTAGCCGCTGCGATATTGATGACGCACTCTTCACAGTGACACAGCAGCCAGAAGATACGCAGACGGCTGGGATCGCCGAGCTGCTTCATCGCTTCGGCTACATGGCGGACAGTGTCCGGATCGGGCATCTGACGCAGGAGAGCCGGTTCATTGTCATGATGATGGTGCGGCAGGGGATTGTCACACATCGGCATCAGGCTCACCGTTGAAAAACGCCTCGTCTTCCCGCAGCTTTTTGATGACGAAGGCAGCGGTCAGCAGCAGCAGGGCTATGTGGATCAGCCGCAAAAGGAATTTCAGCACTTTCATCAAGATCATCTCCCGTTGGTTTGATACCTTCATCGTATCATATTCTGTCGAAAAAAACAATAGCCAAGTTTTGTCAGCGCCAGCGGCGGCGTCCCGGCGGCGTCCCGCCGCTGTGTACTTGGGCTTTTTGCAGTCAGCAACAGCCAAAACAATGGTGTTACTCGGACGCTTTCGTGACGTATTTGTGGTGGTTCGTGAGAACCTACCTGTACACGTCCTGATGAATGTTTTCCTACGGAATAAAAGTGACGAATGATGATGGCAGAGCGACACTCACCAACTAACAGTGGGTTGGGTAGTTTAGTCAATTGTTGTGTGTTCCGCAAGTTTCATGGAGCGGC
>CACZZU010000164.1 GCA_902785765.1 uncultured Ruminococcus sp. | reverse complement strand
GCAGCAGTTCCATGACCTCAACCAGACAGTCCGCATCCAGCAGAATGGCCCCCAGTACCGACTGTTCTGCTTCAGCACTGAACGGCATCGCCATACCGTCCATCGTGAAGCCGATCTCCCTTTCTTCACTCATCCCGCTTACTCCTTCCCGCATCGATAACTACACAAGGAGAAACGCCGCCTGCACGTTTGGCGGCGTTTCTCCCCCTTTTTCCGAACGCAGGCAAGCCTTTGACGGGACCGTTTTCTTTCCCATCAAAAGCCCTTCCACCTCTCCTAATACACGTCCCGATTCGTGATCCTTTATGGTACTTTCGTACCGTTTCCGAACAGTATTACTGTTCGCTTTCCTTCACCATCACCTTGATGTGAGCGGAAATGCCGGTGTACAGCTTGATCTCGCAGTTGTAGGTACCAAACGCCTTAATCTCGCTGTCGAGCACGATCTTCCGCTTGTCCACGGTCAGATCGAATTTCTGCTTCAGAGCCGCCGCAATTTCCTTGCTGGTGACCGAACCGAACAGACGTCCGCCCTGACCGGCTTTGGCGGTCATTTCAAGGGTCTGCCCCTCCAGACGCTTGGCATTGTCCTGGGCTTCGGCAGTCTCCACAGCGATTTTGTGCTGCTTGGCCTGCTCGGCATTTTTCAGTTCGTTCATCGCCTGGGCATCGGCTTCACGGGCTAACTTGCGGGGCATCAGGAAGTTACGGGCGTAACCATCTGATACATTCACCAGTTCGCCCTTCTTGCCGGTTCCCTTGACATCTTGCAATAAGATCACTTTCATGTCGTTTTCCTCTTTTCTTCTGATAGAATAAATGAAATGACGCACACGGCTCCGCCTGTTGTCAGACAACCAACAAAGGCAGTGCCGTGTCAACGCATTTTTTCACGAGAAATGTCTTCTCCTCAATGGCTGTTATCCTCTTTGCTGACATCCAGCTCACTGATAATGGACACCAGCCGTTCTCTGGCTTCTGCAATGCCGGTATTTTCCAGTTGGCACGCCGCCATGGTCTGGTGACCGCCGCCGCCCAACTGTTCCATAATGACCTGCACATTCAAGTCGCCCAACGAACGAGCGGAGATATTGACCGTTTTGCCCGTCTTATATATCACAAAGGACGCCTTCACGTTCTCGATACCGAGCAGTTCATCAGCGGCCTGTGCCGAAGCGATGCGGATATCGGGAATATCCTCATCCGCACTGGCGATCGCACAGTAGTTGAAGATTTCCGCCTCGCTGACGAGCTTGTACTTGACCTTGTAAGTGTCAATGGAGTTGGAAAACAGCCGTTTGACTTCTACCGTATCCGCTCCGTTGCTGCGAAGATAGGCGGCCGCTTCAAAGGTACGCACCCCTGTCCGCAGGACAAAGTTCTTGGTATCCAGCATAATGCCCGACAACAGGGCTTCGCTTTCCAGACGGCTCAAGGAATCGTGTCCCAGATACTGCACCAGTTCAGCGGTCATCTCCGATGCCGAAGAAGCAGACGGTTCATGGTAGAACACCAGTGCCTTGTCGATATGGTTGACCATCATGCGATGGTGGTCAATGACTACCACACGGTTACAGCGTTCATAGATGGTCTTCGACTCCAAAAAGTTCGGTGAGTGGGTGTCCACAATGATGAGCAGGGAATGGTCGTCCAACAGGTCAAGAGCCTCATCTTCCGTTTTGAAGATGCTCTCGAAGCCGGCTTTCTCAAAACTGGCCACCAGTGATTTTGCCAATGTCTGCTGACGGTTGATGAGGATATACGCATTCTTGTGCAGTCCCTTGACGACCGCACTCCACATACCGATGCAGGAGCCCACCGAATCCAGATCAGAGAAACGGTGTCCCATGATGATGACGTTGCTGCTGTTGTTGATATGGTTCGTAAGGGTTGCCGCAATCACACGGGTACGCACCTTGTCGCGTTTTTCGATGCCTTTGGATACACCGCCGAAAAACTGGTAGGAGTCCGCCTTTTTGATGGCGACCTGATCGCCGCCCCGTCCAAGTGCCATATCGAGGGCTTGACGTGCCCACTGTTCATTTTCCTTGAAGGACGCACCACAGTGACCGATCCCCATCGACACCGTAGCATTCATGCGGTCGTTGATGCGAATGGCACGGATGTCGTCCAGGATACGGAACTTTTCTTCCACAAAACGCTTAATGTCCCGTTCTTCCATGACGACCACATAACGGCCGCCGCTCATTTTCTTGTAAAAGCCTCTGGTCGAGGATACCCACTTGACAATGGCTTGTTCAACCGCCACTGTCACCTGAATGGCTTCGCTGTTGTCGGTTTCCCGCTCCAGCTCATCCTTATTATCGAAAGCCACGATGCCCACGACCGGACGGGATGCCACATATTCGTCCGAGTTCGTTTTGTAGGTATTGTCGTCGATGAAGTACACAATGGAGCCGTATTCATGCTTAACGGCAAAAGCGATATACCACCGGTCACGATAACAGGTATCCACTCCGTTTTTATCAAAGACGGACTCCGCGTTGCCATCGGACAGATACTTTTTGATGTTATCCCCCAGTGGATCTTCCTTGTCGCACACCGTCTCAACAAACAAACGGTTGGCGGCGATGATCTCATCGTATGGACCCAGAATAACGGTCGGGATGCGGATGTCGTCGATCGTGCGGGACTCATCCTTGAAGAGCCGTTTGGCGGAACTGGTCAGCACACCGGAAATATATCGTTTCAGGTTGAGGACGCTCAACACGACCACAAATGCAGCAACCATCGCTAACAGCAATTCGCCCAGGAAGACAATGACGCTGTAACGGATAGAAATGAACGCCATGATGAACATCACGATCGCAAAGACCGCAAACAGCGGCAGGATAAAATTGACGTGTTCTCTTTTTCTCAAACTGCTTCACCACCACCGATAGAGGTTCTCACATCGCACACCGCCGCAGGCGATGTGCGATAACTGCTCAAACCTCCATAATAATCGGGAGTATCATCGGACTTCTGCGGGTCTTGTCATACAACAGCTTCGACAGTTCGTCACGGATCGTGTTTTTGATAACGCCCCATTCACGGATCTCTTCCTGCAAGCACTCTTCCAGTGTTTCGGTCACGACCCGTCTGGCTTCTTCCATCAGCGGTTCATTTTCCCGCACATAGACAAAGCCTCTGGACACAATATCGGGTCCTGCTACAATGTGACCGTTCTCATTATCCAATGTGACAACCACGACGATAAGTCCGTCTTCGCCCAGATGCTTACGGTCACGCAGGACAATACTGCCTACATCACCCACACCCAAGCCATCGACCAGTACCTTACCGGCCGGAATACTCGGCAGTTGTTTCATATAGTCACGGTTAATCTCGACCACGTTGCCAATGTCCCCGATGAAAATATGGTCGCGGGGCATTCCCATCTCCATGGCTAACTGACCATGCTTGATGAGGTGCTTCTGCTCACCGTGCACCGGAATGAAAAACTTCGGCTTCGTCAGACCGTGCATGATCTTGAGTTCTTCCTGACAAGCGTGACCGGAAACGTGTACCTCATACATCGACTCATACACGACCTTACAGCCGTGCTTCATCAGCTCATTGACCACCGAGCTGACCGCCTTTTCGTTGCCGGGGATCGGGTTCGCCGAGATGATGATATAATCCTCCGGTCCCACTTCAACCTTACGGTGATCGGAATACGCCATACGGGACAGTGCCGACATCGTCTCACCCTGACTGCCTGTGGTGATAAGCACGATCTCTTCTTTGGCATAGCGTCCCAGCATATCAATGTCAATAATCAGACCATCCGGCACATCGATATAGCCCAGTTCGGAGGCAATCGTCATGTTGTTGATCATGCTTCTGCCCGAAAAGGCCACCTTACGGCCGTATTTTTGGGCACAATCCAGTATCTGCTGGATACGGCCGAGGTTAGAGGCGAAGGTCGCTACAATAATACGGCTCTTCTCGGCTTCTTTGAACAGCAGGTCAAAGGTATGAGCGACCTTCTGTTCGGTCATCGTATAGCCCGGCCGCTCCACATTGGTAGACTCCGCCATCAAAGCCAGTACACCGGCCTTTCCCAATTCCGCAAAACGGGCAAGGTCGATCATCCCGCCGGTGGTCGGGGTACAGTCGATCTTGAAATCGCCCGTATGGACAATGGTACCCGCCGGCGTATGGATAGCGATCGCCACGGAATCCGGTATAGAATGATTGACATGGATAAACTCGATGGACATACAGCCCAGCTTGATTCGCTGACCGGGACGCACGGTATGCAGTTTAGCTTTCCCGTTCAGGTTATGCTCCTTGAGCTTGCTTTCGACCAATCCCAGTGTCAGCGGGGTGCCATAGACCGGCAGGTTGATCCTCCGCAGCAGATACGGCAGAGAACCGATATGATCTTCATGACCATGCGTCAGGACAACGCCCTTGATCTTGTCCTTGTTTCTTTCAATGTAGGTGAAGTCCGGTATCACCAGATCAACACCCAGCATATCCCCGTCGGGGAAAGCCATGCCGCAATCCAGCAGGAACA
>CACZZU010000163.1 GCA_902785765.1 uncultured Ruminococcus sp. | reverse complement strand
TATCCCTACGTTGGCATTATCCAAATCAGGTTACGGGTCGAAACGGTTGCAGTTTCCTCTCAGCCGGTGCATCTCCGGCTCCCCTTTTTTATTAAATTCAAGACTCGCCTGCGAGTCTTGCGCGCCGTCTGCGGGTTGCCCATAAAGGCAGCATCTCTAAGCTGATTATAAACAATGTGCAGGCGCAATTCAACTTATACATTACTTTTCTGCAGATTCGAGCAGATAGCGCTGGACGCTGGTAACGGCATTGGCACCGTCGGCCACGGCGGTAACGACCTGGCGCAGCTGTTTTGCGCGGACATCGCCTGCGGCGAAGACGCCGGGGATACTGGTCTCACAGGTCTCGCCTGCCACAATATAGCCGCCTGCATTGGTCTCTATTCCTGTTCCGACAAAGCCGGAGCGGGGAGTGATCCCGACTGCAATAAAAACACCGTCGGTGTCGATGACACGCTCGGACTTGTCATATTTATTGACAACTGTCACGGATGTGACTTTTCCGTCGCTTCCGTTGATGGATTTGAGATTGGAATCCCAGACCATTTCGACATTAGGAAGTGCGAACAATGCAGTCTGCAGCGTCTTGACAGCACGCAGCTCATCGCGGCGGTGGACTACATATACCTTCTCACATCCGCGGGCCAGGAAGATCGCATCCTCGACGGCAACATCACCGCCGCTGATGTCACAGCCATCTGCGATCATGGAATTTTGCACCTCGGCACCTTCTGCGATATACTGCGGCGGAACGACCGGATTACGGGAGTAGATCTTCCACGACTCATCGCTCAAATCAAGCGGTACATTCGGATCCAGCAGATCCATGTTGGCTTCCCACAGACTGTCGATAGTACCGACGTCCTTCCAGTAGCCTTCAAACGCATAAGCAAACATCCGGCAGCCGTCTTTCAGCATCTTCGGCAGCACGTCCTTACCAAAGTCATGTTCGGAACCTTCGGTTGCCTCGTCCTCGATGAGATATTTTCTCAGCTTGTCCCAGCTAAATACATAGATACCCATGGACGCGTTGGTGCTCTTCGGGTGAGCGGGCTTCTCTTCAAACTCATAGATAGAGCCGTCCGGATTGGTGTTCATGATACCGAAACGGGAAGCCTCTGCCAGCGGCACGTCGATCACGGCGATGGTACAGTCGGCGTTGTGCTCCTTATGGAAGGCGATCATCTTGGAGTAGTCCATCTTATAGATGTGGTCGCCGGACAGGATCACCACATAGTCAGGGTTATAGCGGTCGATGTAGTTGATGTTCTGATAGATAGCGTTGGCGGTACCCTTATACCAGTCGGTACCCTTGATCTGCTGATAGGGTGACAGCACACGCACACCACTGTTCATGCTGTCGAGATCCCACGGCTGACCGCTGCCAATATACTCGTTGAGGACGAGGGGCTGATACTGTGTCAGCACACCCACTGCCTCGATGCCGGAATTGACACAGTTGGACAACGGGAAATCAATGATGCGATACTTGCCGCCAAACGGTACGGCAGGCTTGGCCAGCTTCTGGGTCAGAACGCCCAGACGGCTTCCCTGACCACCAGCCAGCAGCATCGCTACTACTTCTTGCTTCGGATACATAAAGAATCTTCCTCCTTATTGATAAATTGATCGAACAGGGGGCACACCCCCAGCCATTCCGATTTCTTCACACGGTCACACAGCACCACTCTGCCCGATACGCTGCCGAAGCATACCTGTTTCCCTGTGAAGCTGTTCGACCATAACATACTATCTGCTATCCACACATCGGGAAGAAGCGTGCCGACACCACTTTCGCCGGCAGCACACGCTCCCCCATGTTCTTTTGTTTTTGACGATACCGAACGACCGAAACACCGGAACCGTTATTCCGTTTCAGCCACCGCCTTTTTACCGGGTACGCTTGGGCTTGGGAGCCTCTTCCCCTGCGGCATCGGTCTTTTTGGTGGTTCTTCTGCGGGTCGTCTTCTTGGGTGTCTCGGCGGTTTCAACAGCCGCCTCGGCCCTTTCTGCGACTTCCTTCTTCTTGCGGGGCTTTCTCTTCGGCTTCTTCCGCACGCACTTGAGATACATCACAGACAGCGGCGGCAGGGTCAGCGAGATCGACTGCGGCAAACCGTGCATCGGCACTTCCTCGGAGACGATCGCTGTGCCATTAGAGATACCGCATCCGCCAAATTCTGACCATTCAGTGTTGAAGACTTCGCTGTATGTACCGTCAATCGGCACACCAATGCGGTAGTTTTCCCGCAGAACCGGCTGGAAGTTGCAAACCACAATAATCTCGTTGCCCTTCTTGTCGATGCGGCGGAAGCTGATGCAGCTCTGCATATAGTCGTCATTAGAGATCCAGTTGAAGCCCTCCCATGAGAAGTCGACTTCCCACATGGGGCTGTTGTCGATATAGAAATGGTTCAGCGTCTTCACGAAGTTCTTCATGGCATCGTGTGCCGGATACTCCAACAGCATCCAATCCAGTTCCGTGGAATGATCCCACTCTTTGAACTGACCGAACTCGGTGCCCATGAAGGTCAGTTTCTTGCCCGGATGAGCCATCATATAGGCGAGGAACGTTCTCTCACCGGCGAACTTCATCTCATAGTTGCCGGGCATCTTATTGATGAGGGATGCCTTGCCATATACTACCTCGTCATGCGAGATCGGCAGGATAAAGTTCTCCGAGAACGCATAGAAGAACGAGAAGGTAAGGTTATCGTGATTAAAGGGACGATAGAGCGGGTCGAGCGAACAGTAGTGCAGCATATCGTTCATCCAGCCCATGTTCCACTTATAGTTAAAGCCCAGACCGCCCATATAGGTCGGACGGGAAACATTCGACCAGGAAGTCGACTCTTCGGCGATCATCAGCACTTCGGGGAAGTACCGGAAGGTCGCCTCGTTCAGCCGCTGCAGGAATGCCACCGCCTCAAGGTTGTCTTTGCCGCCGAACTTGTTGGGCACCCATTCACCATCACGGCGGCTGTAATCCAGATACAGCATGGAAGCCACGGCATCCACACGGATACCATCAATATGGAAGTAGTCCAGCCAGAACATCGCACTGGAGATCAGGAAGCTGACGACCTCGTTGCGTCCATAGTCAAACACCAGCGTCCCCCAGTCCTTATGTTCGCCCTTCCGCCAGTCAGCATATTCATAGCAGGGTGTACCGTCAAAACGTGCCAAGCCGTGGGCATCCTTCGGGAAATGAGCGGGAACCCAGTCCATGATGACATAGATGCCGGCCTGATGACAGCGGTCAACGAAATTCATGAAGTCAAAGGGGCTGCCATAGCGGGAGGTTACAGCATAATAGCCGGTCACCTGATAGCCCCACGAAGCATCGAACGGATACTCCGTCAGCGGCATCAGTTCAATATGCGTATAGCCCATCTCTTTGACATACGGGATCAGTTCATCGGCCAATTTGCCGTAGGAAAAGTAGTTGCCGTCCTTATACTTTCGCCATGAACCGGCGTGCAGCTCATAGATGTTCATCGGGTTGCTGTAAGACTCGTGCTCCTTCTTGTACTGCTTCCATTCATCATCGTGCCATTCATAGCCGTCAATGTCCACATACTCGGATGCGGTATTCGGGCGTGTCTCAAAATGATGAGCATACGGGTCGGACTTCATCACGCACGAGCCGTCATACGTCTCGATGCTGTACTTGTAGATCATGTACGACTCCGTCAGTCCGGCGATGAAGCACTCCCACACGCCGCCGTCAGAAATCCGGTGCATCCAGTTGCGGGTACGGTCCCAATCGTTGAAGTTTCCGACAACCGAAACCGAACGGGCATTCGGTGCCCATGTACGGAACATCAGTCCGTCCTGACCGTCGATATTCATTTTGTGAGCACCCATAAACCGATAAGCATGGTAATTTTCGCCGCTATGGAACAGCTCCAGTTCGGAACGGCCTGTATTGTCAGGGCCTATCTGCATAGTATAACACTCCTTTTTACGTTTCTCACGCACCTCATGTGAGGTGCGGCATCAACGGCGACAGCCTGCCTTGTTCCACTTCGCACCTCATGGTATGTACATACCTATATCATATCTTAATTTTGGATAAATTTCAAGTCTTTTTGCACGTCTTTTTATTAAAAATGCAAAATTTTTTGGGAGCGGCTTCCAGCCGTCCCAAAAACGGGGATTCTCTCCACCAATTCTTGTCACATTTTATTTCCTTATCCCTCCTTTTTTCCTTTCGTGCAGCCGGGCGGTTTTTGTCCGATCGTACCACTATTTTCCGTCTGTTGTGTCGTTTTCCCGCACACCGCAATCACCATTGTACCACTTCCCCGCTGTCACATTTCGCCGAAAAAGGGTCTCAACGCAGGCAGTCCCCTGTCCCTGACCCTCCTTTGCCGAAATGCAACAGTCCTCCGATGTAACAACATCGTCAGTCCTCCACTGCCGCAACAGCGTTAAACAAAGGAAGTATCTAAACAAAGGAAGTATCCTTCCGACACACACAGCTCCGCCCATTCTGCACCCATGCAGACAAAAAACAACCCCGTCAGATATTTCTGACGGGGAAGAACACACCTCTGCGGCAGGGTAAACGGCACCGCACAGCCGTTTCACCGTACAGTGTCACAAAGCGACCGTACCACCGCATCACAGCATCACACTGCCGAAGGGAAAAACGCCGGAGAGCATACCAGTATACACGGCTCCGCCCATTCTGCACCCATGCAGACAAAAAAACAACCCCGTCAGATATTTCTGACGGGGAGAACGCACCTCTGCGGCAGGGTAAACGGCACCGCACAGCCATTTCACCGTACAGTGTCACAAAGCGACCGTACCACCGCATCACAGCGTCACACTGCCGAAGGGAGTCACAACACGATGTACAGCGGTTCTTATAC
>CACZZU010000162.1 GCA_902785765.1 uncultured Ruminococcus sp. | reverse complement strand
ATGTGGAGTACACCTTCGACAACAGCAAGATCCTGTTCTATTTCACGGCTGATGGACGTGTTGATTTCCGTGAATTGGTGAAAGATTTGGCGTATGTGTTCCGTACCCGTATTGAGCTGCGGCAGATTGGTGTGCGTGACGAAGCTAAAATGCTGGGGGGATTAGGTATCTGCGGTCGACCGTTTTGCTGTAAAAGTTTTATGGGCGACTTCCAGCCGGTATCCATCAAGATGGCCAAGGAACAGGGAATGTCACTGAACCCCGTGAAGATTTCCGGTACCTGCGGGCGGTTGATGTGTTGTCTGAAATATGAGCAGGATGCCTACACGGATCTGCTCAAGCGTACACCGAAGATCGGGGCACTTGTCAATACGCCGGACGGAAGGGGTGTCGTGATCGACCAGAACCTCATTACCGGTATCCTGACGGTTTCGCTGCAAAAAGCACCCAATGCGGCACCGCACACCTATAAGGTGTCGGATGTGACGATCATTAAAGATGGTCAGATCAAGGTCGATAAGAACGAGATCGACCGCTTGAAAAAACTGGAGAAAAACAACTGACAACTGTCACCGGTGACCGTCAGCAAGGGGTGGAATGCTGTGAAGACGATACGGTTGTATGTAAGTGCATACCAAAGTATGGCGTGTGAAGCCACAGAGATTTTGCGTCCCGTGTCGGCGGGGGCGGCTTTGTATGATGCAGATGTTCCACGTTTGCCCTTGTGTGACGATAGCGGTGAGCACATATCCGGTGCGAACCGACAGTACTGTGAACTGACTGTACAATATTGGGCGTGGAAGAACCAAATCTTCGATGTGGGCGGGCTGCTGCATGAGCGGCGATACTTTGATGCGTCATCGACACATCCGTATGCCTGTGACCAGCCACGGCGGCCAAAGCGTCCGTACCGTATTGTCGGTCAACCGACAGAAGCAATTCGACAGTCCATTGGCATGACGAAAGAAAAACTGTCTGACCTGACGGAACGCTACCGTATCATCGCACCGCTGACGGAGAACCTCTATCAACGTGTGGAGGATTACTATAACCGCCATGATCGGTGTGGTTTTGATGATCTTGGTTTGCTGCGTACCGTCATACAAGAGCGGTACCCTTCCTACGCCGAGAGTGCGGAACGGTACTTCGGGCAGCCCTTTGCGTATTTTTGTAATATGTTCATCGCTGACAGGGCGATGTTTGACGATTACAGCGAGTGGCTGTTCACGATTCTGGCAGATTACACCCGCCGCAAGCCCGCACAGGCTTTATATCCAAGAGAACAGGGCAAGCTGGCAGAACGGCTGTTCGGGGTTTATATGACCTATCTCAAGGAACATACCGATATTCCGTGGGCGGAACTGCCGCGGGTGCATTTTTCTTCCCTCAACGGAGTGACACCCCGCAACAAGTCGTTTAGTCGGCTGTGGTACTATTTGTGTCCCCCTGATTCCCGCCGCAGGGGATGGCTGCGGAAATTTATATGATAAAGGGTCTACCGGTCGGTGATTGCCGACCGTTGCCATATCAAAAACATACAGGAAAGGTTGATTAACCATGTACGATTATCTCGTGGTCGGAGCCGGTCTGTTTGGCTCTATCTTTGCGTATGAAGCCCATAAAAGAGGCAAAAAGGTGTTAGTGATCGACAAGAGAAGTCACATCGCCGGCAATATCTACTGCGAAAAGATCGAGGACATCAACGTACACAAGTACGGTGCCCACATTTTTCATACGAATGACAAGCACGTCTGGGAGTACATCAACCAGTTTGCCGAGTTCAACAACTATGTCAACTCTCCGATCGCTGTCTACAAGGACGAACTGTACAACCTGCCGTTCAACATGAACACGTTCAGTCGTTTGTGGAACATCAAAACCCCTGCCGAAGCCAAGAAAATTATCGCCGATCAGATTGCCGATCTGGGGATTACCGACCCGCAGAATCTGGAAGAACAAGCCTTGAGTTTGGCTGGTAAAGACGTTTACGAGAAGCTGGTGAAAGGCTACACTGAAAAGCAGTGGGGGCGTTCCTGCACCGAGCTGCCGGCTTTTATTATCAAGCGGCTGCCGCTGCGGTTCACTTATGACAACAACTATTTCAATGCCCGCTACCAGGGCATCCCGATGGGTGGTTATACTGCCATCATCGAGAAGATGCTGGACGGCATTGAGGTGCTGACCGACACCGATTATTTCGAGTGGATCAAAACCCATGCGGATGACGTGAAAACAACCGTTTTCACCGGTCAGATTGATGAGTTTTTCGGCTATCGTCTGGGCGTGCTGGAATACCGTTCCGTTCGCTTCGAGACAGAGGTACTGGACACCGACAACTATCAGGGTAACGCTGTGGTCAACTATACCGAGCGGGAAGTGCCTTATACCCGTATTATCGAGCATAAGCACTTTGAGTTCGGCACCCAGCCCAAGACGGTTATTTCCAGAGAGTATTCCTCTGAATGGAAGCCGGGCATTGAGCCGTATTATCCCGTCAACAATGACAAAAACAATGCTCTCTACGAGGAGTACCGCAAGCTGGCGGAGCAGACCCCGAATGTTATTTTCGGCGGCCGTCTGGGTCACTACAAGTATTACGACATGGACAAGGTCATTGATGTGGCGTTGGCTGCTGTGAAGGAAGAGTTTGGTGAGTGATTCGCTGACAGTGTTACGCAGCATATTGTTTCCCCGTGAGGAAATTTGTGATAAGACGGAACTGTACTATCGTGAGAAGTACGGTTCCGTTGTCCGCTGCGATCAAGGACAACAATTGCATATCCACGGCACCGCTACATTTGACACCTATTTCAACACCCTGCCGGTGGAAAAGTATGAAGGATACTGCTCTCTTTCGACCTTGTGGTTAAGGCTGAAGGTGTGCGGTACCTTTGTGCTGCGTGTGTTCGGCGTAGTCAATCGAACTACCGAAACACTCTTGCTGGAAAAGCACCTGCGGCAGGAGACACCGGCGGAGCAAATGATCGACCTGACCGATTGCTTGGGAAAAGAGTATTGGCATCTCTACTTCACGCTGACAACAGAGGATGGTGTGCTGTACGGCGGTGCTTTTCTGGCGGACAGCACCTACACACAGCCGGTTAACATCGCCGTGGTAATCTGCACCTATCGCCGGGAACCGTTTTTGCTGCGGAACCATCGGGAGATCGTGCGGTACCTGACGGATAGTCTTGTGCTGTCGGCAGGTAATCTGCACGTCTACATCGTGGATAACGGTCGGACGCTGGAGCGTTCACAGATTGACAACGAATATGTCACGTTAGTGCCGAACGAGAATACAGGCGGCAGCGGCGGCTTTACCAGAGGTTATCGTGAAGCCGTAGAAAGCGGCAGGGGCTTCACACACATTCTGTTTATGGACGATGACATCATACTGGACGGGGAAATGCTGCTGCGGGTATACAGCCTGCTGCGGCTGCGGCGAGAGGATGAGCGGGAGTTAGCCGTTGGCGGCACGATGCTCAAGTTGAGTGATAGCGTTACCCAACATGAAGCTGGTGCTCTCTGGAACGGCGAACAACTGTACTCCATCGGTAACGGAGCCGATATGACCCAACGGGATGATGTTTTTGCCGCAGTGGACGAACCTGCCCCCGATTATAACGCATGGTGGTTCTACTGTTTTCCGGCGGATTGGCAGAAGCAGTATGGCTATCCGCTGCCGTTCTTCGTCAAGGAGGATGACATCGAATATTCCCTCCGCTGTGAAGCAGAAATCGCCATCATCAGCGGCATTGCTGTCTGGCATGAAGATTTTGACGGCAAATACGATGGCTTTCAGGAGTACTACATTAAGCGGAACGAGCTGATTCTGACTTCGGTCAACCGGCAGAAACCTTACGCCCTGTTTCAGGTGCGGAAGCTGATTTTAAGCGTAATGAAGCAGACGGTGTACCAGAGGTACTTTTTGGCTGACCTGATCTTCCGTGCCTATGACGATTATCTCAAGGGCGGACAGCACTTTTTGCACACCGACACCATTCGATTGAACGAGGAACTGATGGCTGCCTGTCAGCCCTTACTGAATGACGAGGATTTGTGGACACAATACGGCGTGGTCTTTGATGAGGATAAGTACGCTGTCTCTCTGACAGAACCGGAAAATCTCAAGCGGCAGGCATTGTCCTTGAACGGTTACTTGGTGCCGTATGTCTTCTATCACAAAGACACGAACGGGTATAGTATGTGTGACTTGGCTCGCTGTCGTATCGTCAACTTCTACAAGCACAAGCGGGTGCTGCACTACGACAAACGTCTCCGCAAGGGATATGTTACCATCCAGCGGAAACGAATGCTTTGGTGGAATCTCCTGCGTCTCTGCGGGAAGTCTCTCAAGTTTCTGGTGCTTTATCCGTTTGTCCGGCGGTCTTACCGCCGTATGCTCGAAGAGTGGAAAAACCTCGATCCATGTCACATAAGTGGAGAGGGGAAAGACAGCCTTCACGGAAAAAAACGCCGTCCCCGATGGTCCGGTGAATGATGAATGAAGGAACACGGTCTATCCGCAGATTATTTACGAAGAGAAAAAAAGACTG
>CACZZU010000161.1 GCA_902785765.1 uncultured Ruminococcus sp. | reverse complement strand
AGTAGGGACGGTTCAGCCCGAATTTACGCCTGTGGAGTTAGTAGGTTACGAACACGATGAAGCAGGAAGCCCATTGGCTTTAGACAATGGGTAGTTCACTAGGCAGCGGGACAGCCACTGCTGTGGCGGTGAAAAGGCATCAAACTGCTAAAAACGGAGGAACAGCGGTCTGACACAGAATCCCCACGGCTTTTTGCGGCGTATTATGTATCGTGACAAACGGCACCGGTCTGTTAGAAGGGGGGGAACAGCGTGTGCCGTTTGTCACAGGATACCGATGTTGGCTGTGTCAGCCTTATGTGAAAGGGAACGGGAAGGGGGTTCCTTACGGCTGGTAGTCTGTCCATTCACCGGCCGAGTAGCGGAACTTGGTCTTTTCGGGTCCTCTGCCTGCTTTGGGTTCGACAGAGGTGTCGATTTTGTAGACCTTGCCGAGCATCGCCGTCATGTAAGGCATATCAACCGTCTGATAAGCCAGCGTGCCTTGGGCGACTTTATCATCGGTCACACCGGAGCTGAAAATGATGTTGGAGGTGCCAACAGGTGCCACCAGACGGAAGATGTCGGTTCCTTCGATGCGTTCCATCTGAACGCCCGGCCAATCGGCACCATACGCCTCACGGGTGATGATGTTCACCGGTTTGCCGTCCCACCAGAAGGCCCAGACCTGTTCCCACTGGGTATCGCTGTTGTCGAAGTAGATGTAGTTTCTGACTTCCGCCGGACGGGAGTCGTTTTCGTCTACGCTGATGTTGTCAATGTCAATGGCGTAGGGGTCGGACGTATCGTTGTATACCACCGGCACGCCGCTTTCCAGTGCGGCCACTTTGTTGGTGAAGAAGGCTTCGAGAAATTCGGGGAAGATGTTCCGCCAGAAGGAGATGAAGTGTTCGCCGGCTTCGTACTTGCTGAACACGATCTTATCCTTCGGGTAGATGTCCAGCAGGCTATCGTACATCCGACTGGCAAACACACCGCCATCGGTCGCATAACCGCCGGCATACAGGTACAGGAACGGCAGTTCTTTGGCCTCTGTGATGGCTTTGGTCAGGAAAGCTTCCCACTCCGGCTCGTCATAGACCCAGAAGGACGGCGACAGGGCACCACAGACACCGAAGCGATCGGCGTGTGCCAGACAGGTATAAAAACTCGCCAATCCGCCGAAGGAACTGCCAACGATGGCGTTGTGCTGCGGGTCGGTGTAGACGTTATAGTGTTCCTGCACATAGGGCATCACCGTATCGCACACGAAATCAGCAAAAAGACCGCCGTGCTTTTTGCAGTCGGACATTTCATCGACTGTCTTTCCCAGATCGGGAATCAGCTCATCATCACGGGTATTGCCGTTGATGTCGGTGCGGTCGCCTACGGTCTCAATCGCCACGATGATCGCTTTGTGGTCGGTGACAGCCATCATACTCTCTACATTCTCGCAGACGTTCCAGCATTCTACGTCGTTGTCCATATTTTTATCTCGTCCGGTCGCCAGCACGCTTTGACCGTCAAACAGATAGAGGGTGGCGTACTTATCCTCGGCTTTGGCATCGTAGTCCTTCGGCGTCCAGATATAGACTGTCTTGTCGTAGCCGTCAAAGGTGAAGACCTTTGTTTCATAGGCGGGGTCATACACCGGTTCCGTTCCCTCTGCATAGGGGAGCAGGGCATCCTGATAAAGGTACCAGCCACTTGTGAAGGAATTGAACGCTACGTCCATGGTGGTGACATCGCCGTAGGTCAGGTGCACCATATTGTATTGGTTCATGTCAGCCTGACAGAGGAAGGTAAAGCCCTTGTCGGTTTCGCCGCTCTTTTCCATGGTGATCTCCTGACTGTCACCGCTGCGGCTGTTAAAGAAGGTGGCCGTGATGGCGTCGTGTTTCTCGCTGTCAAGAATATGCAGCGTGTGCAGAGCCGCAGCGGGAGCAGATGGCTCGTCCGCACGGCTTGGGGTACTGTCGTCAGCGGACGCATCAGAAGCTGCGGAAGGTTCTTCTGTGCTGGGAATACTCTGGGTGCTGTCAGTAGGTTCGGTACTGTTGGAAGGTGATGTGCTGTTACCGCAGGCGGTCATCAGAGACACGCAAACAGCGGCGGACAGCAGACTTGCCAAGAGACGTTTCATGTTCATGGGTACTCCTCCTCGTGTTGAATCAATACGGTGCCCATCGGCTGCGGCCGTCAGGCGTGTGTGTGTTTGTTCTGGCACTAGTGTACCGCAAAAAGGCGATTGATACAAGCAACCATCTTTCCGGTGGTGCAACGGTACGTTGTACGCATCAACAAACGGTTGATAATCAATGTACGATAGGTGCCGCACGGGGAGGGGGATACTTTCCTTGTGGACGGATGTTTCCGTCAGCAGAGGGCAGTGGTGTCAGCGGAAAAGACTATCCCGAAGTGACAGGAATCATACCGCACGGGGAGGGGGATACTTCACCTTCGGGCGGGCGTTGCGGCATGATTTCCGGGCAAAAAAAGCAGACAGCCCCCTGCAAAGAGAAGGCTGCCCACAGCATTTTCACGGTTATGTAGCGATGTCATCTTGAGGCTTCGGTTTCTGCAACGAGTTGTTTGGCGAGGTTGAGCACTTCTTTCCTCTGCTTCGGCGAGAGGTTGCGGACAAGGAACAGCAGTTCGACTTCATACTTGGTGGTTGCGTGTGTACGATACTTGAGCGTATCTTCATCTTCTGTGGGCCCGCCGGAGTGAATGTCCGCCACGGCTTCTTCCAGTTCCGCTTCAATACCCTCAAGAAGCTTGGTGTAGCTGATGTTATAAACCTTCGCGATCTTGATGAGTGTGTTGATATCGGGTTTGGTTTTGCCGGTTTCGTAGTAGGTGTAGGTTGAACGCTCGATCTTGAGACGGTCAGCCACCTGCTGTTGAGTGAGTCCACATTCGTGTCGATAATACTTGAGCCAGTAAGATATCATACTATACATTTTGATTACCCCCTATAAATAATATGTTATGTTACTCAACCACCACTATTATACACGATAATTTCTGTTTTGTCACTACTTTTTCGGTGTTTTTTTCAAAAATCACGATTTGTTTAAGAAGTATGTGAAAAAACGATTGCTTTTTGGTTGGATTACATAAAATTCATCAATCTGTGGCAGAAAAAAATGGCAGGACAAAACAGAAAGCCGTTGAAAAACGGCATCATAACACGGAAAGACAGTGGTGCCGGAAGAATGAAAATGACTTTTGGTCACAAAAGTTTTCACAAGTAAATATATCACAAAATGTAGCACGAAAAAAGGGAATTTCCCTCCGAAAGTAAGAGATGAAAAGTCACTTTTCAAAATGTGACCACAGCGGCACTTTTAGCACAATCATGTCTATTTTGTGTGGGAGCCGATACAATAGGAGGCTTTTTGGTCGCCGGTGGATCGAAGGAAAAACTGCATAGTGGAGTGAAACTTTTGGCGGAGGAAGGGGATGTGGATGGACGTTTTGTCGTATCGGCAGGACGTCAAGCAGCGAATGCGAAAGAGTCCACACGAGTGGAGGACAGTTTGTCTCACAAGGCAGTCCGCCGACATACCTGTCCTACACGTTGCCCTACGGTGGGGAAAAGACCGACCGTCACGCCGCCACACCGTCACGCTGACACAGCGATTCTCTGCGAACAGTTCACGGTCGTTTAGCTGCAATAGTCTTCGAGAAGGCGGGTAAGCTCCTTTTTGCTTTGGACGGGAATACCGTCTTGGAGCAGCAGGCGGTCGGCCTTGGGCAGTTCACTGACATAAACTTCACTCACGAACAGCGGTTCGGGCTGATCGGAAGCAAATGCCGCTACCCGTTTGTCAAATTCTTTCAGAAGATAGGGGGCTTCCGCCGGCGTGTTTTCCACAGACAAAGACGGCATGGACGGCAGTGTATCCGGTGCTGCCGTATCTGTCGGAGAGAGGGCTTGGATATGGGCGTTGACCAGAAACACAAAAGCAGCCGCACAGCCTGCGATGAGCAATATTTTCTTCATGTTGTCGTCACCTCTGCTGTTATTTTTGGGAAAAACGATGCAATTATTCATAAAATCCTCCGGATTTTTTCAGCAAAATATAGATATTGACGGTGTGATTTTTTTTTATGAAAAAAAACATTCCATTTTCGTGGATTTGATGATATAATAGATGCTGTGACTCCTGAAAAAACAGGGGAATCGTGTCGCTTTTGGACGGCTGTGTGTGAAATGTCAGGGGACAGCCCATACTGTTTCTGACCGCATGGTGTGTTATAATTATAGTAGAGAAGCCGTTTGGGGCTTCTGTCTGACAGGATGCAAAGGAGGTATGATGTTCGTGAGAAAGACGGATATCAGCAACTATCAGGGCGAAAAAGGCGGTTCGTCCGTTTCGGCAGGTTCTGTTGTGAAAGAGTTCTTCGCCGTGGTCGGCAGAATACTGGTGACAGCCTTTTTGGTGGCTTTGTTTACGGGCATCGTGGTGGGAGTCTCTGTGCTGCTTTATATTGTGGGTATTGCTAACGAGCCGAATACCATCGACCTCGATGATCTCAAACTGAATGAAACGAGCCATGTGTATGTGCTGAATGAAAAGGGCGAGTGGGAAGACTACCGTCAGTCGTCCTCCACCGAGAAC
>CACZZU010000160.1 GCA_902785765.1 uncultured Ruminococcus sp. | reverse complement strand
GCGGCTTCTTCACAAAGCGGTCATGTTCTCCGGTTCTCTGCGGCGTCTTCCCCTTTTGCGTCAGAACGATCCGCCGCACATATCGTTAAACCGCCAAAGACGGCTGTTTCCGGCGGTTCCCATCGGTTGACAAGGACGCTGCAGACTGCTACAATAACAGTAGTCTTGCCGGAACGGCACCGCATTAAACACATCGCCGTCACGCGGCGATAACCATACACAAAGGAGGAACGGCGAATGACCATCGAGGAAGAGGTATTTGCCACCTATCAGATCGACCCTCAAAAGCTGCAGGCCTATGGGTTCGTGCCGCAGGAAAATGGTCTGACACTGACACGCTCTTTGCCTGCTTTGGGCTTGCAGGTCATTGTGACCTATAACAGCAGCGGTACCCTCACCGGCAAGGTCATGGACACACTGGCAGACGAGGAATATGTCGCCTTCCGGATGGCGGAAACTGCCGGTTTCCGTGCCGAAGTGCGTCAGCAGTTTATCGCCCTGCTGGAGGATATCCGGACACACTGCTGTGTCGATCAGCACTTCCACCATGAGCAGACACGGCGGCTCAATGCCTGTATCAAAACCGCCTTTGGAACAGAACCGGAGTTCCTATGGGAAAAACTGCCGTCCTATGCGGTCTATCGCAAGACAACGAACCAAAAGTGGTTCGCCCTGATTGGTCGCCTTCCCAAAAAGAAGCTCGATGACCATGCGTCTTCGGACGAAGAGGTGGATATCCTCAACGTCAAGGTATCTCCCGCACAGCAGGAAGCGGCTTTGACACACACCGGCATCTATCCGGCGTACCACATGAACAAGAAACACTGGGTATCCCTCGTACTGGACGATACACTGCCCGATGACGTCATACTGTCCATGCTCACGGACAGTTTCCGGCAGGTTTGAGCCGGCAGCCCAACAGAAAGGAGACGGTGCGATGCTGTATCTGTTAGAAAACAGCGACCGCCTGACAGCAGATTTTCTCCGGCAGGGTATGCCCCTGATTAGCCGTCAACGACAGGAAAAACTGCACACCTACGGTGCACAGCGGGACAAGCTGGACGGCTGTGCCGCTTATTTACTGCTGCGGTATGCTCTGCTCACAGAGTACGGTCTCACCGCCGCACCACAGTTCTCTTTTGGCGAACACGACAAGCCGTTTTTGCAGGACACGCCTGCCCTGCACTTCAACTTCAGCCACTGCAAAACAGCCGTGGCGTGCATCCTCTCGGATAAGAACACCGCCGTGGACGTAACCGACCGGCGATTCGTCAAGCCGAATGTGTACCGGCGTGTCTGTTCGCCGGAGGAACAGCAGAGGATCGCCGAAAGCACCGACCCCCACACCTGCTTTTTGCGGATGTGGACACGCAAGGAATGTCTGGCCAAGCTGACCGGGGAGGGAATGTCCCATCCCTTCCGCACGATCACGGATGAATGGCCGCAGGCCGCGTTTGTCCATACCGAAGAACGTGACTGGGGCATCCTGTCCTACTACGCCGAGGAACCGCTTCCCGCCGTTTCCCTCACGGCAGAAAAACTGCTGACCGTCCTGCGGGAAAAAGTCCCGTCAGGGATTTGAATTTTCCGAGAGAATGGTATATAATAGAGGGTAGGCGTAAAACGTCTCTTCCTGCAGAGGAACACCGCAGGAAGACAACGCCTTTTCTGCCCCTTCGGGAAGGAAAGAGCGGTGTTGTTCCGGCGGTCAAGCCCAAACGCCGGACAGAAGGCGTTTTGCGGTGCAGATCAATAGACAACCATGGAACGAAAGAAGAAAAGGAGAGAGACACCATGACGAAGATCGACATTTTCTCAGGGTTTCTGGGTGCTGGTAAAACCACCCTCATCAAGAAACTCATCAAAGAAGGGTACCACAACGAGCAGCTCGTTCTCATCGAAAACGAGTTCGGCGAGATCGGCATTGACGGCGGCTTTTTGAAGGAAGCCGGCATCCAGATCAACGAGATGAACTCCGGCTGTATCTGCTGTTCACTGGTCGGCGATTTCCGTGAAGCACTCAACAAGGTACTGGAGCAGTACCACCCCGACCGCATCATCATTGAACCGTCCGGTGTCGGCAAACTGTCAGATGTCATTAACGCCGTCAAGACCGTGGCTCGTGAAGATGTGGTGCTCAACAGCTTCATTACCGTAGCCGATGCTTCCAAGTGCAAACTCTACATGAAGAACTTCGGCGAGTTCTACAACAACCAAATCGAAAGTGCCAGCACGATCATCCTCAGCCGTACACAGAACATCTCGGACGAAAAACTGTCACAGGCTTTGGCACTTCTGCGGGAGCACAACACCAAAGCGGCCATTGTCACCACGCCGTGGGATGAACTGACCGGCGACCAGATTTTGTCCGCTACCGAAGGCAAAGCCCTCTTGACCGTGGATGACGTGGTCTATGAGGACGAATGTGATGACCCCGACTGTGCGTGTCATCATCACCATCATCACCATGATGAGGACGGGGACGAACATGAGCACCACCATCATCACCATGATGAGGACGAGGACGAACATGAGCACCATCATCATCACCACGATGAGGACGAGGACGAACATGAGCACCACCATCATCACCACGATGAGGACGAGGACGAACATGAGCATCACCATCATCACCATGATGAGGACGAGGACGAACATGAGCATCACCACCATCACCACCATCATGCCGATGAAGTTTTCATCAGTTGGGGCAAGGAGACAGCGAAGAAATACACCAAGGAAGACATCGAGCGTATCCTGTCCGCTCTGGGAAATCAGGAAACCTACGGTCTTGTTCTTCGTGCCAAAGGCATTGTGCCGGCCACAGACGGCACTTGGATACACTTCGACTATGTACCGGAGGAATGTGATGTTCGCAGCGGCAGTGCCGACTATACCGGCCGTATCTGCGTGATCGGTTCCAAACTGAATGAAGCGGCACTCGATGAGCTGTTTTGAGTGAGCATCGCTGAAGTATGAACGTAAAAGAAACGGAGGGCTGTGCCGATGGAAAAGACCATTCCGGTGTATTTGTTTTTAGGCTTCCTGGACAGCGGCAAGACCCGCTTTATGCAGGAAAATCTGTGCGACAGAGAATTTATGAGCGGTGAAAAGACCCTCATCGTCCTGTGTGAAGAGGGCGAAGAGGAGCTGGATCCTTCGCAGTATCAGGGCGGTCAGAATGTGACAATTGTCACGGTCAGTGACAAAGAAGAACTGACCGAGTCGTTTTTAAGTAAAGCGGCCAAAAAAGCCAGAGCCGAACGTGTGTTGATCGGGTATAACGGGATGTGGATGCTGAGCGACCTCGGTCAGGCGTTGCCGAAAAACTGGCAGATCTTCCAGATCATGATGACGGCAGATTCCGCCACCTTCGATAGGTACAACAGCAATATGCGTCAGTTGGTCTATGACAAGATCAGTGCTGCGGAAGTGGTGTTCTTCAACCGCTACGATGACAGCATCGACAAGATGACCCTGCACAAGATCGTCCGTGCCATCAACCGCCGTGCGAATATCCTGTATGAGTACAAAGACGGTTCGGTCGCACAAGATCAGATCGTTGACCCCCTGCCGTTTGACGTGAACGCCCCTGTGATCGAAGTCAAAGACGAGGATTTCGGTCTGTTGTATCTCGACGCGATGGACAAGCCGCAGGAATATGACGGTAAGACCGTGCAGTTCAAAGCATTGGTCGCCCGTAATCCCAAACTGCCGAAGGATACGTTTGTAGGCGGACGCTTTGCCATGACCTGCTGTGTCGAAGACATTCGGTATGTTGGCTTTCTGTGCCGGTGGTCACAGGCATCCACCTTGGCCAATAAAGGCTGGTACACGGTAACCGCCACGGTACAGGCCAAACGTGACCCGCTGTTTGGCGGAGAACTGGGACCCCTGCTCCACGTTACCGATGTCAAGACCGCTCAAAAGCCCGTGGAGGAGACCGTCTACTTTTCTTGAGCAGACAGTGTACCCCCACTGCTATGTGGAAGGATTGACCGCTCCCACACACCTGCCGCTGTCATCACGGTCATTGTACCCTGCCGCTTTTCCAGAAAGTGGCAGGGTACTTTTTTACCTTCGGCAGGAAACGCCCCACACACTCCTTCCAACCGCGGAAAGCGGTTGGCTGCCTTTGCGGGGCAGTACACACAGAGAAACATCCGTCACCGTGTTAGCGGGTGACGGACGTTGGATTGTCTTCCGGCGGTGGAAGAACCGCTTTCACAAAGAAACGATGCCGCTGAACATGAAACACCAACGGGAGGGATACTCCTCTCAATGCCGGAATTGCCCCCGAAGGTATTCAGCCACACCATCCTCGTAGCTGTTGCCGATGATCTCATCGGCCTGTTCACGGACAGCCGCGACTGCGTCACCGACGGCGATCCCGCAGTCAGCGAGCCGCATCATTTCCAAGTCATTGAGGTTATCGCCGAAGGTGACCACCCTGTCGACTCCCAACAGCTTTTTCAGCTTGCCTACACCGGATGCTTTGGTGGCGGCACGGCTGAATACCTCCAGAAAATACATGGACGAATAGTTGTCGCTGTAAAGCGTGGCTTTGGCACCCGCCAATTGCTGGATGGCGGTGCAGATAGGATGCAAACGTT
>CACZZU010000159.1 GCA_902785765.1 uncultured Ruminococcus sp. | reverse complement strand
TGGGAGAGGCATCATAGCCGGCTTTTTCCACGGCCTGTATCACGGTGTCTTCGCTGACAGTGCCTTCCACACCCATCGAGTGGGTGAGCAGGTTCACCGAACAGGCTGTCACGCCATCCAGTTGGCTGACCGCCTTTTCTACTCTGGCCTGACAAGCAGCACAGCTCATTCCGGTCACATAGTATTGTTTCACACCTGTTCTCTCCTTTAAGGGTTAAGGGTACAGTTTTGGCGGTGAATAGCATACGAACACAGCGGCAGCCGCTGTGTTCGCCGATAGGGTATTTGCTTGTAGATGATGGTGCCGTCAGGCTGTTGCAGATGCGGCACTTTCAGCAGGAGATGTGCTGGCATCCGCTGTGCTTTCAGCAGGAGATGTGCTGGCATCCGCCGTGCTTTCAGCAGGAGATGTGCCGGCATCCGCTGTGCTTTCAGCAGGAGATGTGCCGGCATCCGCCGTGCTTTCAGCAGGAGATGTGCTGGCATCCGCTGTGCTTTCAGCAGGAGATGTGCTGGCATCTTCTGTGCTTTCGGTAACGGAGCTTTCATCGTAAGTAATACCGGAAGACTCCTGCACTTCGATCTCATGGATAGAAGACAGTACGTTCTCCACGAATTCCACGGGGTATTTTTGAGCCAGTGCAGCGTAGGTGTCTTCAAAGTCGGTCTTCCGCATGACGGTGTCGACCGACAGCTTCCACGCAGGCGTGCCGTCCCCGACAAAGTACATGATGTGGTAGCCGTAGGTCGTCTTGACGATACCGCTGTCGCCGGGCTTGCGGTTGTAGTCGAACAGCCAGTCGTTGAATTCTGTCACCATCTGTCCTTCGGTCACGTCTTCATACAAACCGCCGCTTTCTTTGGAGCCGGTGTCATCACTGAATTGTTGTGCGAGGGCGGCGAAGGATTCTTCTGTTTTATCGCCGGACTGCCAGCTCTCGTAAACTTCTGTGGCTTTTTGCAGGGCAGCGGCACTGGCAGCGTCATCGGTGGCGGCACTATCGGAACGGTAGGATTCCGGTGTGAAGAGGATATGACGGACGTTTTTGGAAACAGTTTCGTCACGGTACGCTGTTTTGGTGACCATCAGCACCGTGTAGGAGTTTTTGTTCTCGATGACGGTGGTGTCACGGTTCTTGCGGGAGAGGTCGAAGATCCACTTGCCGGCGTTGGAGGTAACTTCGTAAGCGTACTTGCGGAAGTAGGCGTTTTCGATCTCCTGATCGATGGCACTGTTCAGTTCCTCTTGGGTCAGTTCATGGTCGGCGGCTGCCACGGCAGCGATCACAGAGGTGTTTTTGGAAAGGTAGTCCTTCAGGAAGTTTTTGAACTCTGTGGCAGAAGTACATTGTGCCAGACGGTCGGCGTAGGCCTTGGCTTTTTCTTTAGCAGCCTTCTGTTCTTCTTCGGTGGCGGAAGTGTCGCCGGCAGCAGCGAAGCTGAAGTTATACTGAAGATAGTTGGCGTACTGGTAGCTGGTTTTGTTTTCCTCGAAAAACTTTTCGTAGTCTTCGTCTGTATAGGTGTAGCCGTCATAGACTTGGCGGTAGTATTTGCTCATCAGGGCGGTCAGCTTGGTGTAGTCGCGGATCATGTCCTCGCTGATACCTTCCCCGAAAATGGCGAGGATATACTCGTTAAAGTCCATGCCGACCGATTCGGCGGCGGAACGGATATTCTGTATAGTGGTTTCCACTGTATCGAGATCGCTGTCTTCCAGCTCGACACCGTTTTCTTTGGCGGCTTCGCACAGCACGAGTACCTGCTGCAGATAGCGTTTCGTCTCGTCCATGAACACATCGAACCATGTGATGCCGTCTGCCTCACTGTAATATTGCTCTTTCAGGCTCTTGGTCACATCGAGTCCCTGAAAAACGGCATACTCTCTCCGCTGACTGTAAGCGTTATTGAACAGGAATGACACGATCGGTTTCGGTACGGCAAAATTGGCCGATTGAGCGGCAATAGCATCCGCAGACGGAGCGGGAGTGCTGGCGGTCGAGACGGGTTTACTCTCGGTCTGGGACGCACCATTGGTGGTATTGTTGCCGCAGCCGGACAATACAGCGGGTACCAGTACGGCGGCTGTGATGACAGCGGCGAACACACGTTTTTTTATCGAATACTTGCTTGACATAATAACATCTCCTGACTTTGTGGGGCGGGATCGCTTTGGATAGGCACCACGGCGGTGCTCGGAAGCGATACGGCCTTGTCCTGCTGCCAAAGGAAGGGGGACGGTATCCGCCGCAGAGCGGGCGGTCATACTTCCTGTGGCATGAGTGGTCGGGGTACACATGGTGTTTTGTGCGGTGACAGTATCCTGTTCGACACATTAAAGCGTGTGGTCTGACGCAGAAAGACGGGGCATCTGTCAGGTTACAAAACTCCAACTATAATCATACCAAAAAAGGTGGGGTTTAACAATACTTTTTCCTAAAAAACTATGGGGACAGGGGATTTTTGTCCATTTTTACCTGTCTTTTCCGTGGAAAAGACAGGTAACGAACAGGGATTTTGACAAATTCCACACAAAGAAGCCGTCGGAGGTATTGAGATTTCTTGCCGTTTGTATTACAATGGAGGGAAGAAACGGCGGGCGTACCGCTGTGAGAGTCATCCGAAAGGGAGGCATCGGCTATGAGCAAAAACGCCGGACATATTGTGTCGCTCAAAGCGTTGGTCTGCGGCTGCGAAACGTTCCGTTTCTCCGATCTGTTTATCAATGCGGCTGTCACGGCAGAAGAGACGCTGCCGATCAATGTACTGTTGCTGGAACATCGCCGCTATGGTCATGCGTTGGTCAATACCGGCTGTACCGGACAGCTCAAGAAGAACAAAGTGCAGTACCTGAAATACAAGCAGCGGCACGCCCTGCACTTTGACGAGCGTGACAGTATCCTCGTACAGCTTCAGCGGGAGGGCATGGATCCGCTGCTTATCAAGCGGGTGTTGCTGACGCATTGTAGCCCCGAATGCTGCGGAGCCTTGCCGCTGCTGCCGAAATACGAGATCGTGTCGAGTGCTCAAGTGCTGTGTCTGCTCAAGGCGGGTGTGGCTGACGGAGATGTGATGCGTTCGGCCCTGCCCGACCCGAAAGTGCCCATCAAGGCAGCCGGGTTGTTTCAGGGCAACACGGTACTGAAAGACTACTTCAAGTGGGTGTTTGACATTTTTGGGGACGGTTCTGTGCTGTCCTTTGACATCAGCGGCCATCGTTCCGAGATGATGGGGCTGTACTTTACCGAAAGCCGTCTGCTCTATGCGGCGGATGCTGCCATTGACGAACGAGTCTTGGAGCAAGACTTGGTGCCCAATGAAAAACTGCTGTCCATGCAGGCTTATCCCAACGAATACCTGCTGTCGTTGATGACTTTGCGGCGGCTGTATCGGGAACACCCCGACATCACGATACGTTTTTTACACTCCAAAGAGATACCGGCGTTTACGCTGTAAAAGGATGCGTGACTACGCAGTATGCCAGTCCTGCGGAATCAACCGTTTGGACGATTGCTGAAAGAAGGGAGGCGAGAGAATGGAACAGGTCATCGAAGTGACCGCTTTTTTGCTGCAAATCGGTACCCCGATGTTGATCCTTATTATCATGCTGCTGTGTTACTTGTCCCTGCGGTCAGGTCGACGGGAAGAACACGCCCTCATCGCTCTGGATGATGAAAGTCACAACGTGCGGTATCCGGTTCTGTACTGGGAAAATTCTCTGGGACGCAGCCGCGGTTCGGATATTCGTGTACCCGATGCCACGGTATCACGCGACCATGCGGTATTGCTGCGGCGAGAGGCAGGATGGTTTATCACGGATACCGGTTCCCGTTCGGGTGTGTTTGTGAATAACCGTAAGATCAGCGGACGGCACCCTGTTTATGTAGGTGATCAGATCACGGTCGGTATGACGACCCTCACCCTGCGGCGTGCCGATGATCCCACGGAAGCTAACCAACGCCGTAAGATCAAGACCTCTGCTCCGCCCAAGATCATTCCCCAAACCGTGATACTCGGACTGATCACTGCTTTGGCGGGTATCATGTTGCTGGAGGGTTCTCTTTATGCCAAAAATGTGAACGCTCTGCCGCATACCCTGCTGTTTTGTGCGGTCATGTGGCTGTTCTACCAACTGTCTGCGAAAAAACTCCACCGCCAGAGCTTCGAGTTGGAGTCGCTGGCTCTCATGCTGTCGGGTACCGGTATTGTTGTCAATGCCCTGCACGATCCCCGGCAGGCCTATACACAACTCGTGGCCATGGTGCTCGGCATCGTGCTGTACTGCTTTATGATATGGTTCATCGGCAGTCCGGATCGTGTGATGAAGTGGCGTATTGTCATTTACCTGCTGGCACTCCTTCTGTTGGGCATGACACTGGTACTCGGCAAGTCGGTCAACGGTGCCAAGAACTGGATCTTCATCGGTCCCATCTCGGTACAGCCGTCCGAGTTTACGAAGATTGCCCTAATTTTTGTGGGTGCCTCGACCCTCGACCATCTGCAAACTAAAAAGAACTTGTTCGGGTTTATTCTCTTCACGGCGGCGTGTGTCGGGATGTTCTTCCTGATGAGCGATTTCGGTACCGCCCTGATCTTCTTTGTAACGTTCCTCGT
>CACZZU010000158.1 GCA_902785765.1 uncultured Ruminococcus sp. | reverse complement strand
AGGCAGCAGAAGAGATTATCGCCGCCGCCCACTTGCGGCAGGGCTCGGTTTTTGTAGTGGGCTGTTCTTCCAGCACCGTGACGGGACAGTCGTTCGGGGCAGCGTCCAGCATGGACATCGCACAAGCCCTGTTTGATGGGATTTATCCCGTTCTGCAGCAGCACGGGATCTATCTGGCGGCTCAATGCTGTGAGCACCTCAACCGTGCCATCGTGATCGAAAAAGCCGCTGCCGACCGGCAGCAGCAGGAAGAAGTCAATGTAGTGCCGCAGCCGAAAGCCGGCGGTTCCTTTGCCACGATCACCTATCGAACGCTGCAGGAGCCGGTGATGGTTGAACATATCCGTGCGGATGCCGGACTGGACATCGGCGGGGTACTGATCGGTATGCACCTGAAAGAGGTGGCTGTGCCGCTGAATCTCCATGTCAAAAAAATCGGAGAGGCCCATCTCACGGCAGCCCGCACCCGTCCGAAATTCATTGGCGGTGAACGTGCCCACTACAATGATGCGTTAAAGTGACGAAGGGAGGAACTTATGGGCTACAAAGAGGAGTTTATCGAGATATACAACACCCACATCAAACGGGAGGGAGCAGCCGAACTGTTGGCGTGGCTGCAGAAGACCGACTTCTTTACGACACCGGCCAGCACCAAGTTTCACTGTGCCTGTGAAGAGGGCTTGGTGATGCACAGCTTGAGCGTCTACCATACGTTGGTCGAAAAGCACTTTGAAGAGGGCAAGGACAGCCCCGAAAGTTTTGCCATTTGTGCTCTGCTGCATGACCTGTGCAAGGCACAGTTCTATAAGGTCTCGACCCGCAACGTCAAAAACGAAGAGACCGGTCAGTGGGAGAAGCGTCCCTACTATGCGGTCGATGACCAGTTCCCCTATGGACACGGCGAAAAGTCGGTTTTCCTGATCGAACGCTTCATGCGGCTCAAGACTTCTGAAGCAATGGCGATTCGCTGGCACATGGGCGGTTTTGACGATTCCGCCCGCAGCGGTTTTGCGTTGAGTCTGGCCTTCGAGAAGTACCCGTTGGCGGTCAAGCTGCACCTTGCCGATCTGGAGTCCACCTATTTGCGGGAAAAGCATACTTCTGCGGTTTAACATGGCGGACAGGTGCTCTTGACAAACAAACGTCCCCTTCCTGATAAACGGAAGGGGACGTTTTTTTGTCGGGATACGCTCCCTGAAAGGGGAGGGGCGTGCAGTATATGGATGCAGTCAGAACGGCGGCTATGCCTGCCGAAAGTATCAGACTTTTGCTTGCCTTTGTCCGGTGAGACGAAAGCCATGCCGCTTCACCGACCGAAGGATACTTTTTTGGAAGCGGACAGGCAAATCTGCCGGTGTATCAGCATATCATGTAATGACCACGGGTCCGTACTGGTTGTCGGGGTACTCTTCCGCCGTGATCTTGCCGGTCGTTTCGTCAATGTCGAGGAGTACATATTCCTCATGGTAGCCGATGGAGCCGGGATTGCACACCAGCATACGGCCGTCGGCGATCGTGAGCTGGTGATGGGTATGACCGTACAGAACGATGTCAGCGTTTTCCTGGTGACCGAGTGCGATCAGCCGCTCCAGACCGCTTTTGACCATCTGAACATGACCGTGACACAGCAGGAACTTCTTGCCGCCCAAGTTGACGGTCAGCAGGTTAGGATAGTCACAGCACCAGTCACAGTTGCCCCGCACAATGTAGAATGTTTTATCGGGGAACTTCTTCTGCATGGTCTCTATGTCGCCGTGTCCGTCCCCGCAGAAAAAGATGTGTGACACATCCTTGTGGTGGCGAATGGCGTGAAACAGGGACGTCTCATTCTGATGGGAGTCCGAAAAAACCAAGAGCTTCATATTTTCCTCCTTCGGTACATATTCTGTAAAGGTGGTGAGCGTATGGATAACAAGAGCGTGGAACAGTTGTTCCAACAATTGTCCGATAAGGACCGCCAAAAGGTGGAACAGATTTTGGCGGACAAGAACAAAACCCAGCAGATTCTGAATACCCCGCAGGCACAGGCCTTGATGAAAAAGCTGATGGGGGATAAGTAACGATGGAGGATCTGTCTCGTAAGATCAGCGAATTGCTGGCCGACCCGCAGACATTGGCTCAAATCAAAGACTTGGCGGGAATATTTCAGCAGGGCGGTGCAGGGGCTTCGGCTGGAGCACCGTCTTCTGCGGTTTCTTCGGCGGCTCCGGCAGTATCATCTGCACCGGCTGTGTCATCGTCGATCGGTTCGGGCACCGGTATGACCGATGGTTTTCCCGATGCGGCGATGCTGGGCATGGTGACACGGCTGGCACCGCTGCTCCATTCCTTTCGGGAAGAGGATGAAAGCACCCGACTGCTGCAGGCTCTCAAGCCGTTTATGCACGAAGAACGTGCCAAACGCATTGACGGTGCTATCCGGCTGCTGCACATGATGAAGCTGCTGCCGCTGCTGAAGGGAACCGGACTAGACCTGTTCTCATTGTAGGGAAGGAACGTGACCGTATGACCGATAATGAAATGCAGCGTATGCAGCAAGAAGCCGTGCGGCGTACCCGCGAAATGCAGCGGCGAGCGGCTTCTTACCGAACACCCATTCCACGGGAACCCCCTCCCGAATCAACACCGGCAACGACAGCCGCAGCCGCTTCTGCTGCGGCTCATGCGGACGCAGAGGACGATCCCTCTCCGCCGCCGTCGGAACCGCCGAAGGATATTCCCCCGACCGATACCGATTCGTCCACACCGATTCACGAACCGCCCGTTGTCGGTCATGCAGCGGACCGTACAGCGGGCGGTATCCTCGAAACGCTGTTTCAGGACAAAGAGAAGACCCTTATCATGGGGATTCTTCTCTTGCTTTTGGATGAAAAAACCGACAATAGTCTCCTGCTTGCTCTCATGTACCTCCTTGTGTAGTACAACGCAGAACAGTGGGTGTAGTCGGAATGTTCTGACCCGCAGGGAGAGAACCCTATGACGGACAAAGAAACGCATAGGTGTGTGAAAAGCCTGTGGCTTTTTGTCCTGATGAAAGTTGTTCACCGATGGAACAGAAATCACGGACAACGATAGCAGCGTATCACGCAGCAACTTCCGGCGGGGCGGACAGTGACCGCCCACTTCTATGGGTTCGCAGGCAAGCGGGAACCGCCGCAAAGGAGCAGAGGTGCCTGCTGTCTTTGTCAGCGGACTTGACCGTTGCCTTCGATGATGAACTTCATAGAGGTCAGTTCGTTGAGTCCCATGGGACCTCTGGCGTGGAGCTTCTGCGTTGAAATGCCGATCTCGGCACCCAGACCGAACATACCGCCGTCTGTGAAACGGGTGGATACGTTGACATAAACCGCAGCAGAATCGACGGCCGCTGTGAAGCGTCTGGCGTTGACATAATCGTTGGTGACGATGCACTCACTATGACCGGTAGAATAACGGGCGATGTGGTCGATGGCTTCGTCCATTGAAGAGACTACCTTGACCGCCAGGATATAATCGCCGTATTCCGTTTCCCAGTCACTTTCTGTGGCAGGCACGACCGTATCACCGAGAATGGTTCTCGTTTTGTCACAGCCTCTCAATTCAACGTGCTTTTCATCGAGCCTTGCCTTGATGACAGGCAGGGCTTTTTCAGCGATCTTCTCATGGACGAGAATCGTTTCGATGGCATTACATACCGAAGGGCGGGAAGTTTTGGCGTTGTAGATAATATCCGCCGCCATGGTGAGGTCGGCACTTTCATCTACAAAGACGTGGCAGTTGCCGGCATTTGCGACATGATAGTTGGTCAGACCTTTACCGCCTCTGGGGATCAGAACATCCAGATACTCTGTCAGCTCCATCAGTTCCACAGAAGATTGACGGCTGGTGTCTTGGATGAGCTGCACACAATGTCTGTCCAGACCGACACTTTCAATGGCATCCTGCATGATGGCGGTCAGGCATTGATTGGAGTGAATGGCTTCCTTGCCGCCACGCAGGATGACGGCGTTGCCGCTTTTCAGGCACAGCACAGCGGCATCTACGGTGACGTTCGGACGGGACTCGAAGATAATGCCGATCACGCCCAGCGGCACTCTGACCTTTGTGATATTCATACCGTTGGGACGGGTACTGCCGCTGATGACCGTGCCGATCGGGTCGGGCAGAGCGGCGACTTCCAACACACCGTCCGCCACACCGCGGATGCGGTCGGCATTCAGCGTCAGACGGTCGATCAAGGCTGCTGACAAACCGTTGGCTTTGCCGTTTTCCAAGTCGATGCGGTTGGCCTGCATGATCTCGTCCTGATGAGTCAGCAAGGCTTGTGCGATGGCTTTCAGGGCTTCGTTTTTCTGCTCGCCGGCGACAGCTAACTGTCGGGCGGCAGCTTTGGCATTTTGTCCCATGACATCAATGGTTCTCATGTGTATAACTCCTCCTTGTCAGCAGAGGGACGTGTCCTTATAGGCGGACGAATCCCTCTTGCCATAAACATTCATCAATCGTATAGGGGCAGACAACCCACGACGAACGGGAAATGTGCCGCCGCATACAGGCCAATGCCTGTTCGGCCTCCGATTTCTCCGTGAAACAGTCGCTTTCGATAGGGTCGACCTCATCGCCCGCGTCATTAACGTTCCAGCCCTCCACGATATACACCTGTCGGAGAGACGGCTCAAAGCCGATGATCTGTTTCGGCGTGATACGACAGCCACACGGATGGCTCCGAAAGCCCGGTACTTCCCGCAAATACCGCTCGGCGGCGTGAGCGGCTTGAGCGGATGTGGAAAACAGCCCGATGAGGAAGGCTTCCGTATGCTCTTCGTCCGACAGTTCGGCATCATAGAGTTTCAATTGGTACAGATAGGCGGTCATGGCCGTTTCCTCCTGTGGATCAGTCGGCGAGTTCATGCGGCAGACTTGTCTTGCTGTTTCTGTTCCGAATGGTTCGCCGTGTTGCCTGCTGTGGGCTTACATACTGCCCTCTGCGGGCGTGAAGAGCGTTCCCAGTGATTCACCTTCGAGCAGTTTGTAGATATTCGCAGGGTCGCTGCCGCTCATCACACAACAGTGAATACCGGCACCCGTGGCGGCGGCTGCCGCTGTGATCTTGGTGGCCATCCCGCCCGTACCGCGATTGGAGCCGGAACCGCCCGCCATTTCACGAATGTGGTCGTCAATATGGGTAACAACAGGAATCCGTTTGGCTTCGGGGTGCTTGCGGGGGTCGGCATCATACAGCCCGTCAATATCCGTCAGGATGACCAGCAGATCGGCGGCTGTCAGATCGGCTACGATCGCCGAAAGGTTATCGTTGTCACCGAAATTGGCACCCACCAGTTCGTCAATAGCGACCGTGTCGTTTTCGTTGACGATAGGGATAATTCCCATCTCCAACAGCGTGCGGAAGGTATTGACGACATTCTGGCGGGAATGGTCGTTGATGACGACATTTTTCGTGAGCAGCACTTGTGCGACAGAGTTGTTATACTCCCCGAAAAACTTGTCGTAGAGGAACATCAGCTCACACTGACCCACAGCCGCCAAGGCTTGTTTGTAGCGTGTTTCGGCGGGACGTTCCTTGAGCTTGAGTTTGCCCATGCCCACACCAATGGCACCGGAGCTGACAAGAATGATCTGTTTGCCGCTGTTGTGCAGGTCACTCAACACCTTGCAGAGCATTTCCAGCCGGCGAAGATTGACCTGTCCGTTTTCGTAGGTGAGGGTGGAGGTGCCTACCTTCACCACAATGCGTCTTGTTTTGAACATATCCATGTTTCCTGATTCCTTTCGGAGTAGTGTTCGGTTGATACGGCTATCAGTATAGCATATTTCCTCCCGTGGGTCAATATCCGTTGTGGAGCGTTCCACGGCGGCACTTGGCATCCACTGGAACAACGCACTTGCGTGATGAAGGATGATCTTGTGTGATTGGCAGTGCCGGTCATCCCTGATGCAGCAGAAGATGGAAGTCTGAAGCTTCGTGACGGATGCGTGCAGCGTCCGTCTGAATGACGGAAAGATATTTTCGTTTCCTGTACAGACGAACCCTTCGTATGTCAAAACGCCTGCTGTTACAGCATCAGCAGGCGTTTTGGCATGCTCGAACAGGGAGCAGATGACGCATGGAACATCAACGGAGTGCCTTGATCCTGACATTACTGACCATCAGGGTCCTTTGTGTCAGGTATCTGAAAATGAAGCTGGAGGGGGCGGCATATACAGCGATTCGTCCGCATCCCTTAAATACCTTTTTACCAAAGGTTTCGATACTGTCAGGGAGGACAATTTCTTTCAGGCTGGTACAATAAGAAAAGGCAAGGCTGCCTATCGACCGGATGCTGTCCTTCATATTGACTTCAGTGAGAGACGTACAATAAGAGAAAGCGGATTTGCCGATGGAGGTGATGCTGGCGGGTATCGCCAAACTGGTGATGAAGGCACAGCCGGAAAAAGCATAGTCGCCGATTTTGGTCACCGGATAGCCGCCCAGTCTATCCGGCACATGGAAGGAAGAAATACTGCCTGTGTACTTGATGATGACTGCGGAGAAGTCGTTGGTGTCCTCCTGAACGATGCGGTAAACATAATTCTCACTGCAATTGTAGTACAGATCGGTTTTTGTTTGGAAAGGTTCGGTTTGTTCATCGTCCTGCGGCAGAGGAGGTATCGTGGAAGATATTGGCGGGTCGTCTTTTGCCGATTCGGCACACAGCTGCTTTTTTTCATCCTCTTCCAGAGCAAAACACATTACGATATGTTGGGGGTGGCTTTTCTGTGCGACAGCGGCAGACTTTTGTGGCGTATCTTTGGCTGATCTTGCACATAACCGTTCCTGTTCATCCTCTGTCAATGCAAAACAGGTGACGAGGTGTGGTTCCATGGGTCATTTCACTTCTTTCATACGGTGAGTTTATCCTACCGCCAATTGTATCACACTTCTTGTGTTTTTTCAACTATCCGGCGTACAAAGTCACGGAAATCAATTTTGATCGGTCAGTTACATGGGGAAAATCCTTTTCCAGCGGAAGAAGGGTTTTCCCCTCATGTCTCGCCTGTCGGCTCGGCCGGTGGGCGAAGGTATCCACCGGATACCCGCACCCCCTTTCCTAAAACCCGCTGTTTTTTGTGGAGAATCTGCTATCTTGATGGCAGAAAAAGTCGGAAACTTCCGTGTTTTATTTCCGGTGCCTTGTGGTAAAATAAACACAGTTCCGAATGAAGGGAACACGAATGGAATATACAGAGCGGCACGGCAGTGTTGCTGCTGTTTGTCACGAAAGAGAGGTGTTTGCGATGACTTGGGAATGGATAGTGGGTATTCTGTTGGCAGCAGTGATGGTCATTGCCCTTGTCGTTTTGGCGAGAAGGACGATGCACCATAACTACACGATCGGGAGCGGAATGTTCAAGAGGAGTGAAAACAATCTGGAAGAAGACAAGCATCTGGATCCCGCTGACTACAACTACTATGACAATCAGGGACTCCGCAAGTAAGGCGGTCAAAGCGTTTCCGAGCGAAGACAGGAGAAAACGAAGAAGGAAAAAACGGCGGGAGAGCCGCCTTTCCGACCTGTCTGGCGTGTCCTTTATGCGTGGCTGACGAATCCCTGAAAAATGCGAACCAACCGATGATATAGCTCAACGAAGGACTGTCGCACGGCAGTCCTTTTTGCTGTGGTACAAACACCTGCCCTTGCTTGGGTGGTGGGAGCGGTATCGCTCCAGTTCGGGCACACTTTTGAGGCGGCAGAGGAAGTGACAGCCGCCTGATGCGGGTGAGGGCAGCCATCGGAGACTTGTCGGGGGGAAGAAAGAAAACCGGCACGGCTGGGCGGTGAAGTATAGGCACAATTTGTTTTTGCCGAAATGCTTGACAAGACAAGCAGGGAGTGCTATAATTTTACTGTTGTGCACTGCACAGCGTATCCTTACTCCTCTTTTGGAGGGGTCATAGTCCGAAAGGAGGTCAATCAAATGGCAGTTATCAATTCCTATGAGGCCGTTATCGTATTTTCTCTCAAGCGTGGAGAAGAGGCGGTAGCTGAAAATGTTAAGAAGTTCACGGACCTGATCGAGAAGAATGCTACCATGGAAAGCGTTGACGAGTGGGGCAAGAGGAGACTTGCGTACCTCATCAACAAAGAGTCTGACGCTTACTATGTGCTGTATACCTTCAAGTCCGAAGCCGCTTTCCCGGCAGAACTCGACAGAATCACCAAGATCACAGACGGCGTGCTCCGTTCTATGATTATCAAGAAGGAAGTCTGATCAGGAGGCATATACCATGAACAATGTTTCTTTGATCGGCAGACTGACCGCTGATCCCGAACTCAAACACACCCAGTCCGGAACACCGATGGCACGTTTTACCATCGCTGTTGACCGCAGTTATGTCAAGCCGGGCGAAGAACGTCAGGCGGACTTTATCAACATAATAGCGTGGAATA
>CACZZU010000157.1 GCA_902785765.1 uncultured Ruminococcus sp. | reverse complement strand
CGGAAATCAATTTTGTCGGGGCAGTTACACGGGGAAAACCCTTTTCCGGCGGAAAAAGGGTTATTCCCCGCACCCCTTTCCTAAAACCGCTGAATTTGCATGAAGTTTGCTTTCAAAAAACAAATGAATCGGAATGCTTGTGACCATCAGATTTTGAAAATTGATTTCCCTGCACCGAAGAAATATCTCTCCTGCCGTATACATCAACAATTCTGTCAGCAGCGTGTCCTCATACTGCGAAAACGTCTTTCGCTGCTGCCACTATCCATTCACAAGTGAACCAAAACCTATCCCCGCACGAAACGGCGGTGTACCTTGTTCTGTGATACAACATGACCTTCCAACACCATCCAACGACAGTTACCTGCTTGATATTTGTGTCGTTTTAGTGTAGAATAAGGGAGCAAGAATCTAACGATACGGAGTTGACATTCATTGACAGAAGAACTGAAAAAGGAAATCGTCTGCTTGCGTAAGCAGATCATCGAAAACGAATTTGCCCACCTGAATGACCGCCAGCGAGAGGCCGTCCTTGCTCTGCAAGGTCCTCTCTTGCTGTTAGCCGGTGCCGGCAGCGGAAAAACCACCGTGCTCGTCCATCGTGTGGCACATATTCTCCGTTGGGGTGAGGCTTACGAAAGCGATAGCCTCTATGGAGACTACAGCGAATCAGAAGTAGCCTTGCTGCGGCAGGCTGCCCAACAACGTATGGAACTGCCTGACGAATTGGTCGAACGTCTGTCTGTCTCACGTATGCCGCCGTGGCGTATTCTGGCCATCACCTTCACCAATAAAGCCGCCAAAGAACTGAAAGAGCGTATCGTCAGGCAAGTCGGTGACAAGGGCAATGATATATGGGCCTCAACCTTTCACGCCTGCTGTACCCGTATATTACGTCGCTACGGCGAACAGCTCGGCTATACCAGCCACTTCACCATCTATGACACCGATGACCAGAAACGTTTGCTGAAGGACTGTATGCGTACCCTGTCCATTGACGAAAAGATCCTGCCCATCAAGTCGGTTATCAGCGAAATTTCCAACGCCAAGAACAGTCTCATCGACCCGACCGCCTACCGTGAACAGAATGCGGCTGACCTGCGATTGGTTTCTGTGGCCAAGATCTACGCCCTATATCAAAAACGGCTGATGGCTGCTGATGCCATGGACTTTGATGACATCATCTACAATACCGTCACACTGTTCCGTCAGTGTCCGGAGGTACTCGACAAGTACAGCGACCAGTTCCGCTATATCATGGTGGATGAATATCAGGACACCAACCACATCCAGTATGTTCTGGTACACATGCTGGCCTCTCATCATCAAAACCTGTGCGTGGTAGGTGATGATGACCAGAGTATCTACCGTTTCCGCGGTGCCACTATCCGCAACATCTTGAACTTCGAGGAAGACTATCAGTTTTCCCGCTGCATCAAGCTGGAGCAAAACTACCGTTCCACCCAGAACATCCTGTCCGCCGCCAACAGCGTGATCGGTCATAACTACGAACGCAAGCCAAAAAAGCTGTGGACGCAAAACGAGGAGGGCGACAAGATCACCGTCTATACTGCCATTGACGACCGGGACGAGAGTGATTACATCGTCTCGACCATCCGTCAGCAGGTCGAAAGCGGTGCGAAATACACCGATTTTGCGGTACTGTACCGTATGAATTCGCAGTCACAGGGACTGGAACGTGCCCTCGTACACGCTAATATGCCCTACCGCATTATCGGCGGACGGCGTTTCTATGAGCGAAAGGAGATTCGTGACATGATCTCCTATCTGGCTGTCATAAGCAATCCGCAGGATAACATAAGATTGAAACGCATCATCAACGTCCCCAAGCGGGGCATCGGTGACAAGACTGTCAGTACAATCGAAGAAATTGCCGCTGCACTCGGTCAGAGCATGGTCGACACCATGCGGCAGTCCCAGCAGTTTGAATTGCTCGTTAAAAACAGCAGGCGGCTGATCGACTTATGCGAGTTGTTCGACCGCATGAACGCTCTGTTGGAAACGGTATCTATCCACGAAATGTACGAACAGCTGCTAAAGGAGCTTTCGTATGAAAGTTGGTTGGTTCAATCGAATGAATACACCGAAGTAGCCCTCGATAACGTCCACGAACTGGCGAATGCGATCGCACAATACGAGGAGGAAGCCGGTGAGGATGCGACCCTGCAGGGTTTCTTGGAGGAAACCGCCCTGATGACCGACATTGACGCTTATAGCGACACCGAAGACTGTGTGGTGCTGATGACGCTTCACGCCGCCAAAGGCTTGGAATTTGACAGCGTGTTCATTCCCGGTATGGAAGAGAACGTCTTCCCCGGCTACCAGTCTACCCTCAGCGAACATGATATGCAGGAAGAACGCCGTCTGGCGTATGTCGGCCTGACCCGTGCGAAAAAGCATCTGTACCTGATCCACGCCGGCAGCCGTATGGTATTCGGTCATACCAACCGTAATAAACCGTCCCGCTTCATTGATGAGATTCCTGACTCACTCAAGGAACTGAAACGCAAGGTATTGTCGCCAGAAATGTTCACCCAAGTCAACACCCCTTCTCCCAAGGAAGCCCGCAAGGTCGATATTGCATTCAGCCACACTATCACTCCCACCTCTGTACCCAAGACGACCCAGCAATTCACAGTCGGTATGCGTGTGAAACACAAAACTTTCGGAGAAGGCACCATCCTGAACATTCAGCCGATGGCATCTGACTCCATGCTGGAGATTGCTTTTGATACCATCGGCACCAAAAAACTGATGTCCAATTATGCCCGCCTGACGATATTATGACCACCATCTTACGGAGGAAAGCACTATGCCTGCCATTGTTTCTCACTATCTGCTGGCGGAAAGAGTACGCCTGTCCCTGAAAGAAAGCTGTCCGCAGCTGGATTTGCATCCAACTGCCTTTCGATGGGGTGCTTCAGGACCCGATATTTTCTTCTGTCACCGCCTGCTGCCCCACCAACGAGGCCGCAGTCTGCGGCCGATAGCCACGAGGATGCACAACACACCCGCCCATACCCTGCTGAATTACCTTGTCAGCTATGCCCGTCATCACCAAAGTGATTTGCTGATGAGTTACGCTCTCGGCTTTGTGACTCACTATGCCTTTGACTCGATTGCCCACCCCTTCATCCTCTATTTTTCGGATGTCATGTCCTACCACCATCCCGAAAAACACGCATCTGTTTGTCATAACGAGATCGAAGCTGCACTCGATACTTTGTTCCTGCTGAAGGAACGCCGACAACTCATCGCCTCTTTTCCGCTGCAAAAAGCGGCTCCTCTGTCGCCCGCTGTCAATCAAGCCATCGCCAATGCTCTCCAAAGTTACCTGCTCTATGCGTTTGACAAGCGTGTCTACACCTCCGAGATCGTTCAGGCACAAAAGGACTGGCACTATGGGCTTGCCGCCTTGTATGACAGCACCGGACTCAAGTACCACATCATTCAAAACGGCGAAAGGATAGTAGGTCTGCCGCCGCTATTGTCCCCGATGTTCCGCCGGAATATGCCCGATCTGTCCGCCGATCCTGCCAATCTGCGGCACGCTCCTTGGTTTGCCGCTAAAGAGCAGGCAGAACATACCGACAGCTTCTTTGATCTTGTCGAACAGTCCGAGCGTCTCTCCCTTCGATTGTCCGGCATCCTCTTGTCCGGTCATTTTCTCACCGCCGATCAATGTGCCTCCTCTTTTTCCGGTCACTAATGGGGTGTTGCCCTCCATCAAGAGCTTTGTCCTTGCCGTTCACAAGCCTTTGGAAAAGACTTGACCAAAACTTTGACGTTGTCCTTTCACTCCACGCACAGTAGTAAAACAGCGTTACAACCTCTGCATTACATTCAGCAGTTGCCTGCTGCTTTCCTACGAAAACGCCCTCTGTTTCCATGATGAAACAGAGGGCGTTTTTTAGTCAGACAATCAGCCTTCGCTGTCGCCGGATCTCTTGGCTGCTTCTTCCTGAAGGGCTTCATCGATCGCCGCATCAATGGCTTCGTCATCACAAACTACTGTGGGATCGGCATAGGCAATGGTGATGTCCTGTTCTTCGGGATCATCTTTGACCTCACCGTTTTCGTCCACGTCTTTGATATCGACAGCTTCTTCGATCCTGACACCACGCTTTGGCACGCCATAACGCAAAGTATATTCGTAACGGGCTTTTGCCTTCTTCAAACGCAGTTTGGAAGCATGGATCGTTTCGACTAATACAGCCGCCGCTTCTTTATCTGCGTCCTTGACCTCTTCCCCTTCCAGTACCGCAAAATACTGCTGACCGAGAGCAATATAAGCCGCTTCGAGCGTCTCCTGCTCACCGGCAATGATCGCCTTCAGGCGATTGAGTTGTGCGGCCTGACGGTTCTTATCTACGATAAAATCGACCGACTGTGAAAGAGTATCCCCTACCTTATGGATGATTTTCATGGCAACAGCCTCCCGTTTGTATGATCTATTGTTATTATACGACACTTCTCTTCATGTGAACTACCCATTGTCTAAAGCCAATGGGCTTCCTGCTTCATCGTGTTCGTAACCTACTAACTCCACAGGCGTAAAATCGGGCTGAACCGTCCCTACTCGTTATTTATCAGGCTAAAAGCCTTAAACCTTCCGAAAGAATATTATTTGCAGCATTGACATCTCTGTCGTGGATAGT
>CACZZU010000156.1 GCA_902785765.1 uncultured Ruminococcus sp. | reverse complement strand
CGGCCATTGTCGGCGGTAACGCCACCTACATTTACGGTCTCATCATGGTGATCGTATCGGCGGTCTTCTCGGCCGGCGGGTTTGTGATCTCCTTGGTGGTCGGCAACAAGAATGTCAAAGAAGGCAAGGCACGCGGTACCTTCGCTTCTTGGGGCTTGGTGTTGGGCTTGACGGGGCTTGTCCTGTTTGTGTTCCTCATCTTCTTCTCCGGCTGTATGACCTGCTACTACAATAAACGCGGCGGTATTCAGTGGTAAGCCAACAGTATGCTTTCCAACGGGTCAGTGAATCGGCAGCGATTCGCTGACCTGCTTTTTGTCTGTGCCTGTTTACCAACACATTCAGGATATGAGTGATAGATCCTGTACCGTTGCGGAATGGTCATGGGGCACCGCACCGTGTAAGACAGCGTGCCTGCCTGTCTGGTCACAACGGCGAAGGAGACGTTCCTTGAACGAGACACAAAGGGCACTTTCTTGTGGTGGGACAGTCAAAAGTGTGCCCTTTGCCGTCATACTGTGCCGAATTTGACAAAATTCCTGTGGCGTGATAAAAAATGTATGGACTTTTTGAAAGGTTTGTTGTATAATGTCTCTTGTATGCAACAAATCTACCACGGGAAGGGATTGACTATTTTTATGAAGAATATACTCAAATGTGCCGGAGCAGTTACGATAGCGGCCGCTTTGGCTTGTGCGTCAGCCGGCTGCAGCGGCGACACGAAGTGGAGCTTCAAGAGTGACCATCTGTCTTTAGCCAGTGGTATCTGGATCAGCTACACGTTCGATGGCGTGAATGCGGCGGTGAGCAAGGTGCAGGAGACAGACGAAAAGGCAACTCTTGCCACCATCGACTTCAATACCCAGAAGATCGACGGCAAACTGGCGAAAGATTGGGCGTATGCCGAAGCCAAGAAGAACGTGATCCGCTACCTGACCGTCGATAAGCTGGCGGCTGATCTTGGAGCTGCGGTATCGGACGAGACGTTTGATGCCAGCAAGTACTACTACACCTATTTCTACCAGAACTACTACTCGGAGATGTTCGAGAAGTTGGGCGTGTCGGAGGAAAGCTATTGCAAAGCTAACCTGATGCCGCAATTACTGGAGAACGAAGTCTTCACGAAGATCTACGGCAAGGGCGGCAGCAAGGAAGTGTCCGATGCCGATTTGCAGGCGTTCTTCGTAGACAACTATGTATCCTACTACTATGTTACCTGCGATCTGACCACTACTGGGGAGAACGATGAGACGGTGGATATTGACGCTGCGACCAAAGAAAAGTACGGTGACAACTTCCGCAAGTACGCCAATATGCTGAATAATGACGGCAAGACCACCGCCGAAGTCAGTACACAGTATAAGACGGACTTCGAGCTGGCCGAGGATGCCACGGTACCGGAAACGACCGAGACTGTGTACAAGGACGATATGTCTGACAGCGATCTGAACAAAGCAATCCTTGCACTCGAAGAAGGCAAGGCAACTACCCAAGAAATCAGCGGTAAGCTGTACCTCATCTACCGCTACAAAATTCAGGACAAGGTAGCGAAGATCAAGGCTGCCGATGACGATACCGAGGAAGGCGAGACCGAGATCATCTCCCGTGAGAACATCCTCCAGAAGATGAAATCGGACGAGTTCCAGAAGTACCTCACCGAAGAAGAGAAGAAGCTGTCCTACACCAGAAATGATGCTTGCGTCCACAAGTATGATGTTCTGCGTACGGTAAGCATCCTGAACTCTCTGAACAATGCGTGACAAACGTAAACAGTACTCTGCCTTCCGAAATATTCATCCGAACATACTAAAAAAGGTCGTCTATCGCCCGTAACGGGCAGATAGGCGACCTTTTGTCATCAGCAACGGTGCAGCACACGATTTTTCGGTTGAGGAAACAAAAAAACGCTCCACTGTTTTTATGCAAACGCAGTGGAGCAAGCTGCCGCAGTGGAATGTCAGTGTCTTACTCAAGCACAGCGGCAGGTGCCTCTGTCGGACATCTTGCTGCTGTGCGTGTCATCGGGAACACATGACTTTCATGTATGGCATAGTATCCACCGCTGCAGCGGGCAAACTTGTGAAGGCTTCCATAGAGCACAACGGCGGATGCAGGGAACTTGTTCCCTGCCGGGGGAGTTTGAGGGGGTGCGAGGTGTCTGGTGAACACCTCTGCCGAAGGCAGAAGCACCGACCGAGCCGACAGGCGAGACTCGAGAAGCCCCTTAACGGGGTTAGGAGCAGAGCCCCAACATCAGTAGAGGTCAGGGCGGCGGTCACGGAAGAGTCCCCAGCTCATGCGAAGGTCGTAGGCAGCAGTCAGGTCGAGAGAAGCGGAAATGAAGCACTCGGAGGTGCGGTCTGCCGATACGATCACTTCGCCGGTGGCATCGGTGATAAAGGAAGAGCCGTAGAAACAAAGGGACGACTTCTGGAAGTTGTTTTCCTCACAAGGGATGACGGCTTCGGTGCCCACACGGTTGGCGGCAATCACGGGCAGCACATTACAAGCGGCGTGTCCCTGCATACACCGCCGCCAGTGCGGCATACTGTCCACGTCCAAGATCGGTTCTGAACCGATCGCCGTGGGATACAGCAGCATATCCGCTCCCTGTAAGGCCATCGCCCGTGCCGCCTCGGGAAACCATTGATCCCAGCAGATTCCTACGCCAATGTTGCCAAAACGGGTCGGCCAAACCTTGAAGCCGGTATCACCGGGGGTGAAGTAGAACTTTTCCTGATAAAATTGGTCGTCTGGAATGTGTGACTTCCGGTACACGCCCATGACGGTGCCGTCAGCGTCAATCATTGCCACTGAGTTGTAGGTGTTGTTTTTGTCACGCTCGAAGAAACTGACGGGGATAACGACTCCCAGACTTTTCGCTACATCCGAAAATCGGCGTACCGCTTTGTTTTCTTTCACGGTGGTGGCGAGACGATAGTAGCCGTAGTTACGTTCCTGACAGAAGTATTTCGTCTCAAAAAGTTCCGGCAGCAGAATAATGTTCGCACCTTGGGCGGCTGCCTGCCGCACGAGATTTTCGGCGGTGAAAATGTTGTCCTCGATGTTACAGTGCATCGCCATCTGAACGGCGGCTACGGTGACTGGTTTCATAGTGATTTTCCTCCTTGTAATGAACCCGCATGGGGAATTTGTTGCGTAATACAGTGGATATTGCCGCCGCCGATCAGGATGTCACGGGCATATACGCCCACAACCTTTCGGGTCGGAAACAGCTTTTGCAGGATCGCAAGAGCTGCGGCATCCTTTTCGTCACCGAACTGCGGCACGACCACATGGGCGTTAGCGATGTAGAAGTTGACGTAGGATGCCGCTAACCGTTCACCTGGCCGTCGGGTGGGTTCACCGTCCATATCGTCCAGACCATCACATTCTTCGGCAGTGATGGTGACAGGCTTCGGCAAAGGCAGGCGGTGCACCTTCAGGGCACGTCCCTGTGCATCGGTGACACGCATCAGATAGTCCCAACAACGCTTCGACAAGGCGTATTGTGGGTCAGCGGTATCATCCGTCCATGCCAGAACGACCTCGCCGGGTGCCGTGAAGGCACAAATGTTATCAACGTGTTCGTTTGTTTCATCCTGATAGATGCCGCAGGGAAGCCACAGGACCTTTTGAACACCCAGATTTTCCTTGAGTCGCTGTTCGATGGTTTCCTTCGTCAAGTGGGGGTTGCGTCCCCGACTCAACAGACAGGCTTCGGTCGTCAGCAGGGTGCCTTCTCCGTCTGAGTGGATGGAACCGCCCTCCAGGATGAAGTCCCGCCGATCATAGCTGTCGACCTCCAGCAAATCACAAAGTTTTCGTGCCATTTTGTTGTCTTTGTCCCACGGAAAATACAGACCGTCTTCCAGACCGCCCCAAGCGTTGAAGCCCCAATCAATGCCTCGTATGGTTTGCCCGTTCGTGACAAAGGTTGGAGCGACATCCCGTGCCCACGCATCGTCCGATTCCATCTCGACTACACGCACATACGGCGGCAAGAGAAAACGAGCCGCATCATAGTCTTCGTAACGGGCACAGACCGTGACCTTTTCACTTTGGGAAATGTAGCCGATCACCTGTGCAAAAGCTTTGCGGGCGGCATAGGCACCATTTTGCCAAGAATCCCTCCGGTGTGGGAAAATCATGATACAGCCGTCATGTGCCGAAAATTCGGCGGGCATATAAAAGCCGTCTTTCTGCGGCGTGGAATGGAGTATGTTCATACCGGTTTCCCTCCTTTTTGTTACCATTATACCATATTGCCGCCATATTTTCTACATACAAAAAGCAGGAAAGCCCTTGCATTACGGTGAAAATTCTGTATAATAAAAAAGGTCGGAAGAAAGGTCGGGAAAAATACACAGGAGTGATGGAACATGAAACAGTACGACAAGGTGGAAAGAAACCCCGAAGAGGCAGAGTTTGACGGTGTGACCGAAGAGATGGACATTTTTTTCGGCAACCTGTTCGGTGCTACGACGATGGTGGAGACGCACCTCGAAAACAACTTCCCTCACTACTGCGAGGGCTATCCTTTTTCCATTCCACAGGAGAATCAAGGGAACGTCCGTCATGCCAATGACGTTATGAAGCTGTACTCTTCGCCTGCCCCTTCCAAGAAAGTACCTCAATAACCTCAATGACCGATGTGAGTGACGATCGTTGTCCTGCCAACCATCAACAACGTGTTGCTGTTTGTCGGATACCCATTTGACCGGCTGCAGCAAAGGCTGCCCC
>CACZZU010000155.1 GCA_902785765.1 uncultured Ruminococcus sp. | reverse complement strand
ATCAATTTTGTCGGGGCAGTTACACGGGGAAAACCCTTTTCCGGCGGAAAAAGGGTTATTCCCCGCACCCCCTTTCCTAAAACCGCTGAATTTGTGTGAGGTTTGCTTTCAAACAAATGAATCGGAATGCTTGTGACCATCAGATTTTGAAAATTGATTTCCCTGTCCTTTTTCCCGCAAATCAATTTTAGAATGTAGGCGGGAAATGTCACCTGTGCGGACGTACGGTGTCACGCCTGACCGAACGTTTTTTGCAGGAACGTCTGCTGTTCACACCAATCCTCGCATTTCACCGTCAAAGTCGTTGTCGCTGATGTCGCCGCCGATGAGGTAACGGTCACACACCAACAGTGTCAGCGTGCGGCTTTCCTCGCCGTTGTTCTTTTCCCAGCGGAAGCGATACTGCTGACACAACCTGCCGCAGTAGTCCGACAAATTGGTGCCAAACGCTTCCTGCAAGGCATTGTAGCGGTCGTACACCCCATTGAAACGATAAGGTATCCGCACCTCTTCACACGAAAGTACCGCCTGTTGTGCCGCTTCGTCAAAAAATACTGCCGCCTGTCGGGCACTGTCCTTGTCCTTTACGACCAGACACAGTGTTTTCCCGTGAAAAGTACGGTAATCCCGCTGCCGCCGCCAGACACCGACACCCAACACGACCCCCATCACGATCAGCACGGTCAACAGCCATACCGTTCCACGATGCCGACGTACCCAAGACAAAATCACCAAACAATTCCCACCTCGTTCTGAATAACTGGTACTGTCTACAAGGTTTGTTCAAATCCGCATAACGTCCCTTCCTCCACACATATACTAACTCTTGTGGAACGGATACAGCGTTCCACCGAGTGATTGATGGAGGTGTTCTCGATGAAACATTCTTCCCACGGCGTTTTTCTGCACCATCAGGAACCCGGTACACCGTTTTACGGCCCTTCGCAGGAGGTCTATGACGCACCCACCATGCGTGTACTGCCTTCGCCGATCTCACCGTTTACGATGCCGGCCGCCTGCACATTTATCCGTCATCTGCACCTGAAAGATGACACTTTCCCCCTTTGAGTCCTCGGACGGCTCTTTACCCTGTCCCAAACCGTTCTGATCGGCACCGTCCTGCCTGACTGTGCCGACAAGGGCGGTACATAAGGTGTTCCATATATACGTTTCCCGTCATGAAAATATTTCTGTCCGCAAAGCCTTTGCACCCGTTTGTCCGTGTGTTTTTCCGCCGTATCCATCTGTGTTTCGCGGCACGTTCTCGAATCTGTCGCAACGCCGTATCCATCTGTCCTTCGCCAATACATCCGGTCGGTCTTGCGGTTGGCTCTGCACGCCGTGTTGCTCCGTCCTTCATGTTGTCCCATCTCTCCCAAAAAGTTTTTCAAAAAAAATCGAAGATTTTTTTTGAAAAACGCTTGACAAATGTCATTCCTTGTGGTATGATTAACAAGTCGTCAGGTGAGAACACGAACACGACAACAGCGGTTCGCTGGTGTAGCTCAGTTGGTAGAGCAGCTGATTTGTAATCAGCAGGTCGGGGGTTCAAGTCCGTCCACCAGCTCCACTACATCTTAATATGGGAGAGTTCCAGAGCGGTCAAATGGGGCAGACTGTAAATCTGTTGCTTCGGCTTCGGTGGTTCGAATCCACCCTCTCCCATTTACCCTCGCAATTGGCGAGGGTGTTTTTCTATCCGAATGGTTCCATTCGCAAATGTGCATAGCTTCGCAGACATCGTATATCGGTAGTACATCAGCTTCCCAAGCTGAGAGGGCGGGTTCGATTCCCGTTGTCTGCTTCGATCATCCTCCGATAGATACACAAGGAGTTGTGTGTCTATCGGAGGATAATTTTCGTTAGGGAGCCTCTTCGCAGGCCCCGTTATCTGTGAGCCGGTCACGCACAAATCAACAGGTGCGTTTGCGGGACACATTCATTACCGGATAGTGACAAGCCCCCCACTTCTTAACGAACGAAGTGAGCGTAAGTGGGGGTAGTTGACTTTAGTGTCACAATAGAACGGCCGGAGGGGTCAGGAGAGGAGACGAACAACAAAAAATGCAGGATTTTACCGTCTTTCGTGCATTTGATAATTGACACGTCAGCAAAATTGCTCTATAATAGAGGGGTACGGCATACATCATCAAAGCACGCACCGTTACGGATTCCTTTTCGGGGAATCAGCCGTAAAGTGGTTGGGTTCAGACGACTGCTCGAACGGGAGCGTAGTGAAGAGTGCAGCAACTGCACCGCATGGAGGTAATAAAAATGAAAAGAGTGTACAATTTTTCGGCAGGTCCTTCTGTATTGCCTGAGGTCGTGCTGAAAAGAGCAGCAGAGGAAATGTTTGACTATCAGGGCTGCGGACAATCCGTGATGGAAATGTCTCACCGTTCCAAGGTGTTTGAAGGTATCATCAATGGTGCCGAGAGCCTTCTGCGTGAAGTGATGAACATTCCTGATAACTACAAGGTACTGTTCCTGCAGGGCGGTGCTTCTACCCAGTTCGCTGCTATTCCTATGAACCTCGGCAATAAGAACCACAAGGCTGACTATGTTCTGACCGGTCAGTGGGCTACCAAGGCTTATAAAGAGGCTGCCAGATACCTCGATGCGAATGTGGTTGCTTCTTCCAAGGACAAGACCTTCTCCTACATCCCGAAGCTCGATCCCGATACCTTTACGAAGGATGCGGACTACTTCTATATCTGCATGAACAACACGATCTACGGTACCGTTTACCATGAGCTGCCCGAGACAGGCGATGTGCCGCTGGTAGCTGATATTTCTTCCTGCATCCTGTCCACACCGATCGACGTTTCCAAGTTTGGCATCCTGTATGCCGGTGCCCAAAAGAATATGGCTCCTGCCGGACTGGTAGTAGCGATCATTCGTGAAGACCTCATCGGCAACGCAATGGACATCACTCCGACCATGCTCAACTTCCAGACGCACGCTGACAACGGCTCGATGTTCAATACACCGCCCTGCTGGACGATCTATATTGCTAAACTCGTGCTGGAATGGATCAAGAACGACATCGGCGGTCTGGAGAACATGAAGAAGATCAACGAGCGGAAGGCGTCCATCCTCTACAACTTCCTCGACAGTTCCAATATGTTCAAGGGTACCGTTGTACCGGAAGACCGTTCGCTGATGAACGTTCCGTTTGTTACCGGCGACCCCGATCTGGATGCCAAGTTTGTGAAAGAAGCAACGGCAAATGACTTCGTGAACATCAAGGGTCACCGTACCGTTGGCGGTATGCGTGCTTCTATCTACAATGCAATGCCGGTTGAAGGCGTTGAAAAGCTGGTGGCCTTCATGAAGGAGTTTGAAGCAGCCAATAGCTGATCTGTCATCTGACAGCACTTTTCCGACCGTCCGCTGCCGAGCGTTTTCACCGGCATCGGGCGGTACGGCTATACTATATCAAACAAAGGATGGTCTGCCATGTTTAATGTACTGACACTGAACAAGATCTCTCCCCTGGCGATTGAGGCGTTGGGCGAGGGTTATACCGTAGCGGACGATGTAAAAGAGCCGGAAGCGGTTCTGGTTCGTTCGGCTTCGATGCACGAAATGGAAATGCCCGCCAGCCTGTTGGCAATTGCCAGAGCCGGTGCCGGTGTGAATAATATCCCGCTGGATAAGTGTGCGGAACAGGGTATCGTGGTCTTCAATACCCCCGGTGCCAATGCCAACGCAGTTAAGGAACTGGTGCTGACCGGTATGCTGTTGAGCTGCCGTAAGGTCGTTGACGGTATCGCATGGGCGAAGACCCTCAAGGGTAACGGCGATGCCGTTGGCAAGATGGTCGAAAAAGGCAAGGGACAGTTTGTCGGTCCCGAAATCAAGGGCAAGACCCTTGGTGTGATCGGTCTGGGTGCTATCGGCGTATTGGTTGCAAATGCGGCTGTCGCTCTGGGAATGAATGTTGTTGGTTATGACCCGTATCTCAATGTGAGCCGTGCCCTGACGATCGACCCCGCTGTCAAGTATGTAGCGACACTGGATGAGATTTATGCCGACAGCGATTTCGTCACCATCCATGTACCGCTGACTCCCGATACCAAGGGCGTTATCAACAGCGAAAGTATCGCCAAGATGAAGGACGGCGTTCGTATCCTGAACTTCTCCAGAGCTGATCTGGTTGTTTCCGGCGACATCCTCAAGGGAATCGCCGACAAGAAGATCGCCTGCTATGTCACCGATTTTGCCACCGATGATATTCTCGGTGAAGAGGGTGTCATCGCTCTGCCGCACCTCGGTGCTTCTACACCGGAGTCCGAGGACAACTGTGCGAAGATGGCGGGTGCCGAGATCAAGGATTTCCTCGAGAACGGCAACATCAAGAACTCCGTGACGCTGCCGAACGTTACATTGGCCAGATCGGGTGCGGCGAGAGTGTGCGTGATCGCCAAGAACGCCGCTAATGTGCTGGCTGACGTTTGCACGAAGCTGTCCGAAAACGGCAACACCGTTGTCGCCAGTGCCAATCAGTCCAAGAAGGACTACACCTACATGATCTTTGATACCGCCGCTGCCGTTGCTGACAGCGTAGCCGATGCTGTTCGTGCCGTTGAAGGCGTTATCCGTGTGCGTGTTCTGTAAGGTCGGAACGGTAATGCTTCTGTCCTTTGATGCCGCAAGCATTTGAAAAAATGGCAGCCGCAATCCCGTCGGCTTTAGACGGTGGGTTAAGGCTGCCAAAAGCGTAGCTTTTTTGTTATAACAACAGTAGGGACGGTTC
>CACZZU010000154.1 GCA_902785765.1 uncultured Ruminococcus sp. | reverse complement strand
GGGAATGAGAATTCCCATCATAATATCGTTGCCGCCCAACTGGACACTGACGAGATCGGCCTCGGACAGATAGCGAGTAAAGATGTCGTGATACGGCTCTAACAGAGCACTTTTTCCTTTGCCAAAAACCGACTCCAATAACATGACGGCAATCTCGCCTTTGTAACCATCCGTCAGAATCGTTTGTTCCACATCTTCGGCACGATAAGCGGTAGCACAAAGATTAGTCGTATTCACAGCGATATTCTTATCTTGTGCCAAAGCTTCCAGATAGGTACCGAATACAGCAGAATAGGCATCTTCAATCGGATTGGCTAACAAGTCTTCGTTAATGACTAATGCACGATCAATAGCCAATTCTCCGCTGTTGACTGTCAGACCGTAACCGGCACCGATGCTGTCGCCCAAGGCGACATAATTGTAGGTCTTTTCGGTGGGGACTTCTTGAGCAGAAACGGCAACCGCCGCAGAAGTGCCGACCAAAGCTGCTGTCAGAACGACAGACAAAATTTTTCGCAGTTTCATGTTCGTTTACTCCTTCTGTTTTAATAGTGTTCAAGAATACGATATGTACGGTCGGGAAAATCCCTGTCCGCACAGGAAAGAATGTGAGCGACCGCGACCGTCAGAATGAAGGTGTTTTCCATGACCGTACCGATGGTATCTCTGACCTTGACCATTAACATCGTTATCAACAACCTTGACCGAAATAAAGGCCGAAGAAACAACCGTGGAACAGGTCATAGACCGTACCATTGCATACCAGCGAGTGACCGTAAGGAATTGTTCCTAATGATTAGGGCAATAGCCGTACCGACCTTGACATTTCTGACAGCATCCCCCTACGCCGTCTGCGTTGACAACAGAATTTTCAACGTATGGAGCGGCATTTTTTATCACGCCAGCAAAACATGGGGCCGTTTCGGTCAGTTTTTGATAGGAGACGCCACCTTTGTTCTTCTGAAGGAGTGTCAAACCGACACCCAAGACATTCTCCATATCAGAACACCGTGCCATGGCTGATAGCGTGGCAAATTTTGAACTACCCCATCCCTTCCAGTGTTATTATAAAACAAATTTTTCGCTGTGTCAACTTTATTCTATTGTCTAAAAGCATCAAAATGTGGAAATTTATTCCACCACCCATTTGATGCTATCGTTTGGGAGTGATCTGTCTATGTGATTTTGGTTTTTCGTACAGCCTGCTATATTGTCGCCGACTGTTGGCATTACTGTTCCGTTATCACGATAGAATCAAATGCCAGATACGCATCCTCCCCTACCAACTGGGCAGCTCCCAGCATAAACTCATCGTAAAATCCTGCATCCGGTGTGAAAACGATTTCCTTTTCGATCCACTTTCCAAAATTCTTGGGTTCAACCCTATGGCTATAAATCACCTGAAAGAGACGGCTGCCGGAATCCTTAATGTGGAAGTTATACACACCTGCCTGTGTGCGAAGCATGAACCGCATTTTCAGTACATAAGAGCGTTTGGACGACAAGCAGTCATTCAGCGGAATGATCGCATAATTGCCTATTTCTGGTCGAACGGGACGAGTCACCAACACTGTGTGGTCGTTGATGATGTGCTCTTCCCACACCTGCCGATCAAACGAGAAATGTGTGCCATTAGCCCCACACTGCAGCAGCAAACGACTGCCTGCCAACGGATAAATGCCATGATTGGGCTTCAATGCGTAGTTCACTGCCTGTGAGAAAGGCTTATTCAGGATAGCTTCATAGAAAGCATCCCGTTTGGGAGAGGCATAGTTTGTACTGTTGAACAGTGCTGCACCATTTTTGCCGAGCCACTCCAGCGGCACCTTTTTCATCACGCCGATTTCTTTCTTCGGCAAAGACCGCAGGAACGCTTTGCCCTTTTCGTTGTTGCACAATATACATGAAACACCTTGACCAATATCTACACTGGGGTCTTTTTGCTTGATGCCCCAGAAATCACCGATGGTAATATCACCAAACCGTGGTACGGATTGATAACGACAATGTTCACAATGCACGGAACACATCACATGGGAATGATAGACTCTCTGATACTCGTCCTGCTTTGAGCCATGCAGTACCTGTTCCTTTCCATCCTTGTCTGTGATGCGGACAGTATAGCAATCCCAGCCGTACTGCGGTACTTTGTATCGAAACTGATAGGACTGCACACCGTCAGGATAACAATCTTCCAGATATTTTTTGAAAAATCCGGCAGACGGTGCATTACTGCACAGAATATCCACCGCCAAAAGGTTGTCATAGTCTTTGCGAAGGAAGGCACGCAAACCCGCTACCTGACAGGGGGTTCCGGTAAACAATACAAATTGTCCCTGTTCCAGCCGCTTTTTCACCTCGGTAAATATCGTTCCCGGATAGCTTTGCAAATACTTGGACTTTTGCAGCTTGGGCAAGTCTTCGATGTCGTCAATGACAATGTTTTTCGCAGTGAAATCCTCTGCCCACGCTACGCCGGACACAGCCCCCTGACGACGGAAGGCCTCTTTTGCCATCACCGGAAAGATACCGCCGCTGGAACTATGGTACAGTGTTGCTTCATCCGCCGCTATAAATTCAAATAATTCCGGTCGGGCGGCGTTTTTATTTTCCGGTAATTTGATAGCCGGACAGATTTTCGCACACAAGCCGCAGTTCATACAGCGGTCAAAATCCACCTGACGACGATAATAACCGTGTGCGTCCGGCTGAAGGGAAACCGTCTTCACCGGACAGACATTCACACACGCCGAACAGCCCGTACAATACCGGGCATCCAGCTTTGTTGCCACCGTAGCGTCAAAGTATTTCCCATTATATTCGATGACATTTTTCCCCAACAACGCACTCTTGAGCCATGCCGTGCTTCTGATACGTTCCGGCACCATTATGGCATCAATCTTTGCGTAATCCATCGGCACCAATAGTGAATCATCTGTCAAGATGCGGTTGACGTCCGTTACTAACCGTTCTCTAAAGCCAAAAAGGTCCACCAATGAACGGAATCGGGAGAATCCCCTTGTTTTATTGGTGATGGGGATAAAATTCTTTCTGAAAATCATGGCAAAGCTCGCACCGTGGCACGAGTCGGTTATCACAAACTGGGCATGGCTCAAATAGTACAGCCAATCCTCTACCTGAAGATTTTCAATACAGTTCGGAAGATTCATTTTCCTGCGGTTTTCCTCAAATTTCCAAGGCAGTCCATCGAGCAGGTTGATGATCTTTATACCGCCCAATTTTTCCGAAACATGGAGAAGGGCTTCTCTTTTTTCCGGCGTAGGGTCGAGAATGTACGCCGCAATAAACGGTTCTTCTTCCCGATGAGAGGATTTTTCAGCCAGCGGTTTGTAAACCTGATCTGCATCAACCAGAAATACCGGATCCAGGACTTGTACAGAATCAACGCCATACACATCCCTGCACAGCCGGACGCCATCGTCTTCCCGCAGCGAGATAGCGTCAAAGCGTTTCATCAGACGTGATATGACCGCTCTTTCCGGTTCCGGTGCAAAATCTATCCCATGCCCGAACGAAGTAGCATAGGCTATCTTTTTCTTCTCGTCATTGACAAAGTCAAGGTAGAAAGACTTCCCTGCACTCTTACTGATGCCATAATTCCAGCACTGATCGGAGCCTATCACGAACGCATCGCACAGCTCATTCAGTTTGCCATAATCCGCCAGCTTCAATGCTGGTGCAATATGATAATGCTCGTTGGCAAATCTTCTGGAATGTGTCATCTGATGTTCTACGTCACCGTTTGAACTGGCGGGAAGCATTTTATCAACCATCAAAACAGAATATCCCATTGACCCGATTACTCGGTTCAGGGCATAGTAGGTCATAATACTGCCATAGTTACACCCCATCCAGACACCCAGAATCCCCACATCGTACTTCTTTTTTTCTGTCATATTGTTCCCTCACTTTATCCGTATGTTTATACAGTTGTTCGGTTTCCACCAATCCGATGTATCGGCTGTGCAGCCAAGGATGCAACACCAGCATACGCCCCCCTGCTCCGTCTATTCTACCCCAAAGCCCGTTTGAAGTCAATATAATCCGAAAAAAGGACACGGAAATCAACTTTCTTGATCGGATATGCAGCGAATATAATTTTCACAAGCCCCGTATGTACCGTGAAAATGCAAGGAAAGCGTATCTTGCTTTGGCAAAATGCAGAAAACGTACCGACAAAAGGATTCGTAAAGCAATCGGTCGGCAGTTTCGATTTATCATATGTTTGTTCAGAACAACAACTTTGAAAATTGATTTCCGTGACATCACCATCCCCCAAAGGGCAAAAAATCCCCGCACCCATCATAAAGACAAGTGCGGGGGGGATTATGGGGTGGTGTGCGGGTACCCTGCAGAGCGAGCCTGCGGAGCGGGATATAATAGAAGTTTGGCGTGCGAATGCTTTCTGTTACTTGTAGTAGTATACCTTAATACTGTCAATGTTCGTCGCACCATCTTCATGGGAAAGAGCCAGCTTTACAGAAGTTGCGTTTATATCATTGATAGTAATTACAGAACCATTAGTGACAGTTTCCGGAAGAACAACATCGGAGTCGACCATCAGAAGATAGTCGCGGCGCTTCGCACCAACAACCAGCATCGCAACGCCAATCAGCTGACTAAGAATCGCGACTGCCTTCATCCCCGGCCAGACCTCCTGAACACATTGCCCTGTCACAATCCTGAAAGTCCGCCACAGCTGGACGAGACCAACATCGCTCGCCCTCTGCATGAACTGTGACTGCGCCGCGGCGTTCCTGACC
>CACZZU010000153.1 GCA_902785765.1 uncultured Ruminococcus sp. | reverse complement strand
CAAGTTCTCACGAACCATCACATATACGTCAAGAAAGCCGCCCGAGAAACACAACCGTTTTGGCTGTCAACGACTGCAAAAAGCCCAAGTACACAGCGGCGGGACGCCGCCCGTAGGAAAACATTCATCAGGGCGTGTACAAGCAAGTTCTCACGAACCGACACAACTATGTCAAGAAAGTGTCCGAGTAACACCACTGTTTTGGCTGTCACTAACTGCAAAAAGCTCAAGTACACAGCGGCGGGACGCCGCTTGTTTCTTCGGTGACGGTGAATTTGAGGGACTGTTTGGCGATGATGCCGCGACTGTCTTTGACTTTTACAGAAACAATGTAGCGAGTCGCACGAGCCGGTGTGATGCGGATGTGTGTTTCTTCGGCATAGTCCTGTACCGTGACCCAACTCTGCCCCTTGACTTTGCGAAAACGAACACTGTACATATAGGGCGGCACACCGCCTTCGGCAGCGGCCTGTACCTCAATACTCTCGCCCAAAGCAACCGTATCCGCCGACAGCACCGACAAATTCTCCAAGGCAGGCACGGCGGCACTAACACGCTCCGCCGATGTTTCCACCGTCTCTTTCTGCGGACGGAAAATGGCAAACGGAATGTTCATCGTGCCCTCATAGTTGCCCATAAAGTGAAGGGTCGCCTGAGCGGTGCCCGGTTCGATATTGTTCGTGTATTCCACCGTGTAGTCCTCGTTCTCGGTGAGCACGATCTCGCCGAACTTTATCACGATCCGCATCTGACACGGCTCTCCCGTATAGTCGAACTCCGTGTTGTCGGCATAGAACAACAGCGAACGTGCCGGAACAGGCCGAATCTCGAAGGTACGTTCGATCACACCCTTGAACTTTCCCTTGCCGCGAATCACTACATGAGCGGTGCCGACATTGACATTGTCGGTGATCTCGACATCATAGTCCGTATCACGGTGCAGCTCCCGACCGCCGATATTCAGCGTAAACTTCGGGCAGATGGGCTGACCGGTATATAAGTAAGCGTTGTTTTCCACGATAACATCCCTCCGTCATGAATATCTTTCCCATTATAGCACAGGCTGTGTCAAAAGTCACCCTCTTTTTTTCCGCAGGAACGTCAAAGTGACCGCCAGCATCGAGCGGTCACTTCCTTTTTCTACCAATTTTTCGGTGAACGGCATACAGTTTTCGGCAAATTGCCGATAAAACAGGGCGTTTGAGAAAAAGCCGGACGGTTTTTTTGTGCAAAGCAACAAAGTTGCCGTATCCACCCTCTTGGACGACCGTTCCATCCGGAATTTTCCGTGCCCCCTCCGGTCAGTCCACCGTCCACACACTTTTCTTACCTATCGTGGTCGTGCATATCATCAGCCGCCCCACGGCACCTTCACACACATCCGCTTTCTGTCGGAAACAGACAGACACCCCCGACACTTTCCTGCTTTTGTGCACTCACAAAGAAGCGGCTGTTTGCAGACCAATTTCCATCATCGTGCGGAAACTTTCCTGACGTTCAGCAGCAGAACTGCTCTCGCCCGTGAACGGACAGTCCGAGATGGTGCAAATCGTCAACGCCCGTTTGCCCAAACGAGCCGCATTGAGATACAGGGCGGCACATTCCATCTCGATGGCCAATACACCCATTTTCTGCCAGTCCCGCAGACTGTCGGCATCGTCATAGAATGTATCGGAGGTAAAGACCGACCCGACACGCACGGTTTGCCGGAAGGATACTGCCGCCTGATAGGCTGTTTGCAGCAGCGTAAAATCCGCCGTGGGTGCCGGTGTACCGGGCAGGCGATACTGGGCGGCATAGTTCGAGTTGGTCGCCGCTGACATCGCCAGCACCACATCTCCTACGGACAGATCGTCTGCGATCGCTCCCGCCGTACCGATGCGAAGGATATTCTCGACCCCATAGAACCGGAACAGCTCATAGGAATAGATGCCGATAGACGGCACTCCCATGCCGCTGGCCATGACGGACACCGGCTTTCCGTGATAGGTACCGGTATAGCCGTACATTCCCCGAACAGCATTGACCTGTCGGGGCGTATCCAGATACGTTTCAGCGATGAATTTTGCCCGCAGCGGATCGCCGGGCATGAGAACGGTGCGGGCGAAGTCGCCCTTTTCTGCCTGAATATGCGGTGTTGCCATGAACACTCCACTCCTTCCTATCTCTTGCCGCACCGATGAGATACGGCAAGTCCTTTGGACAACTCACGGTCTGCCGTTTGTCGTCAGCGATATTGTCCGCTTTTTCTGCATCAAGATTCAGTAGCCCAGTTCTTCTCCGACCAGTATCACCTTGATGCGGTTCTTTTGCCGCTGGAAGGAACAGACAGCATAGCTGCAGCAGATCCGCTGTTCGCTGAAGCAGCCTTCTCCCAACTGACTGCCTTCCTTTTGGAGGGAAACGCATCGTCCGGTCTTGGCACAATACGTCTCACAGTGCAGCCGTTGGGTATTCTGCGGAGCAGCGATCGTCCGCAAACGGTAAAAAGCCTCCTGAATGTCTGCCACGATCTTGTTCACGCCTGCTATCACGATCACGCTCTTGGGTCCGTAAATCATGGCCGCTACACGGTTGGCGTTGCCGTCCACGTTGAAAAGCATTCCGCTCTCGGTAATGGCGTTGCTGCTCGTCAAGTATACATCACTAAAAAACGCCTTGCGGTAGATTTCTTCGACCTGTTCACGGGTCAGCCCCTCTTGTGAGCGGTCAAGATAGGTATAGTCGCCGCTCTTGAGCAGGTCGGGAATGCCGCATTGTGCCAAGGTAACGGAACCGCCATGGGTGACGGTGTCGCCCTTGTGCAGCAGTTCAGCGACTTTCGCTTTGGCTTCTTCTTTTGTAGCACAATAACACGCCTGCATCTGGTTCTTCTGCAAAGCCGCTATGGTGCGTTCGATCGTCTCCTTACTGATGTCTTTCATAATCCAATACCTCCGAAAACGCCGCCTTCTGCGGCGGCTTAATGAGCATCCTGGAGCGTCAGGAATGGCGGGGGGAGAACCGCTTTTTTACGCACGGAAAGAACGACCCGCATCAGCGGAAAAAACATCGGTTGGTGATGGATGTACCCAACGATGGCGGGACAGCCGTATGCCTTTCAGGTACCCGATGCCGTTCCGATCAAAATATCCAGTGGTGCAGATAGGCATAGGCGGCTCAGGGCTCGGTCCAAAGGCTGTCTACCAAGGGCTCCTTGGCTACTGCCAGGCCGAGAAGGTATCGCCGATACTCAGGGCCGAGTTCATATCCAACATAGACCCGGATGAGCCTGTCTCTGTCCTTTCAGGAATAAACCCGGAGACTGCACTGTTCATTCTTGTGACCAAGAGTGGCACTACTCTTGAGACCCTTACCAACTATGCATTTGTAGAAGAATATATACGTAAGAACTGCCCGGCAGTGGATGTGAGAAAGCAGACAGCAGTTGTGACTGCCTCAGGCTCTCCGCTGGATGACGGGAGGCAGTTCCTGGCTTCATTCCATATTGACGATTCTGTGGGTGGCCGGTTCTCATCCACCAGCGCCTGTGCCGGTGTTCTTATTTCTGCAGCCTTCGGAAAGGATATCTTCCGCCGGTTCCTGTCCGGTGCCCACAGCAGCGATATTCTGGCTTTGAACGATAAGGTGGGGGAGAACGGGGCTCTTATGGATGCCCTCCTTGAGGTGATAGATGTCAATATAAGGAATATTCCGGTGGAGGCTGTGATTCCATATTCTGCTTCCCTGGCCCCCTTTGTGCTCCACCTGCAGCAGCTTTATATGGAGAGCAACGGTAAACCGGCAAAATATGCCACTTGTCCCGTGATATTTGCCTCGGTGGGAACCGACTGCCAGCACTCCTTCTTCCAGCAGCTTCATCAGGGAAAGGTTGAGATGCCGGTTGAGTTCATAGGCTTTAAGCACAGCCAGTACAGCACTGATGTACAGTACAGAGGCTCAAGCTCGCAGGCAAAGCTGAATGCGAACCTGGCTGCCCAGGTCACAGCATTTGCAGAAGGCCGCTCCAGCTCTGATATCAATAAATGCTTCCCTGGGAACAGGGCCACCTCTCTGCTCTTCGGAGACAGGCTTACACCTGAGAATTTAGGAGCTCTATTTGCCCATTTCGAGAACAAGGTGATGTTCCAGGGATTCCTGTGGAATATAAACTCCTACGACCAGGAAGGGGTGCGGCTGGGCAAGGACCTGGCAAAAGAAGCCCTTGAATTTGAGAAAAACGATAACCCGGTTCTCAAAAGCTATTATTCTTTCTTCTGATTAAAACTGTTTCAAAAAAAAATCCTGCCGGCTTCAGACGGGGAAAAAGTGCCGGCAGGATACACATAAAAGGAGGTTTATGAAAAGATTTCACATCTTTCATAAACCAAACCGTCCAGTGAATTTCAAGTTACAAATTTTTTGATTAATTTTTCTGAATGTCTTTCAGGCTTCAGGCAAAAAGAAACCTGCTGGAAAAGGAGAGAGAACCAGCAGGTTAACATTGAATTATTTGGAAGAAAACTTTTTAGTTTTTTATCGCTTTGTACTTAGTAAACAACTCTCCCTTATAACAGTTACAAAATAATTCAATTTTTTTTCAGATCATGCAGGGAATCCATAGGATAGAGCTCAGAAACAGGAATCTCAACAGCTTTACCTTTGCTTCCGCAGCATATAACTGCAGCATCTGGGGCAGAGAATTCTGTTATTACCTGCCGGCAGGCTCCGCAGGGAGGAAGTGGATCTGCAGAATCTGGCGAATAGATTGCCACAGCTTTTATCGACTTCATTCCCATGGCCACTGCATGGGCAATTGCATTCCGCTCGGCACAGATTGTAAGGCCGTAGGAGC